>CAMMYM010000071.1 GCA_946527725.1 uncultured Clostridia bacterium | reverse complement strand
CCGGATTGATCATTTTGTCGGTTTTGCGAATTATTACTCCGTCAGGCACGGTATGCCGGACGCACGGAAAGGCAAATGGGTCATCGGCCCCGGAAAGGATCTTTTCCGGGTGCTGAAGGAAGAAGTGCCGGATATCCGGATTATTGCCGAGGATCTCGGCTGTGTGAACGACCGTGTGCGTGAGCTGCTCGACTGGTGCGGATACCCGGGCATGAAAGTGCTGACCTTTGGTTTCGACGGGGATGAAACCAATCCGCATTACCCCGGCAACTACAGGCAGAATACGGTTGCATATACCGGAACACATGATAACGATACAGTCCTTGGCTGGGCGGAAAGCGCTTCGGAGGAAGCACTGGCCCTGGCACGGAAAACGCTTGGTTTCAGCAGCATGGAGGACGCACCGGACGCTTTCATACGCTGCCTGTTCACCGGTCCCTGCGACCTGGCCGTCATTCCCATGCAGGATATCCTGCACCTCGGCGGCAGTGCCCGCATGAATTTCCCGGGAACCACCGGAGGAAACTGGCTCTGGCGGATGAAACCCGATATGCTTTCCCTGGATCTTTCCATGAAATACAGCATCCTGAACACTGAAACAAACAGGAGGTAAATCTTATGATGAACGCAAAACAGCTGGTCAGGGACGCTGAACAGCGCCTGATGACAGAAACCCATAAAGAGCTGAAGGACGCGTCTGCTGCCGAACTGCACAACGCTGTCTCTGCCGCCGCCATGGATGCACTCGCACCGCTCTGGAAGAAGAAGGAAGAAGAACGCTTCCCCCGCCGTTCCGCGGCGTATCTGTCCATGGAATTCCTGGTGGGCCGCCTGGTGTACAACAACCTTTACTGCATGGGGCTCCTGCAGGAAACGGCTTCGCTGCTGAAGGAAAAAGGCGTGGATATCGCCATGCTCGAAGATATCGAAGATGATGCATTCGGCAACGGAGGCCTCGGCCGCCTTGCCGCATGTTTCCTGGACAGCGCAGTAACCTGCAATATCCCGCTGACCGGTTACGGCCTGCGCTTTCGTTTCGGCCTGTTCAAGCAGGATTTCGCGGACGGCCGCCAGGTTGAATTGCCCGACGACTGGTCGAAGTACGGGGATCCCTGGTCCATCCGCCGTCCGGAGGAAGCGGTTGTCGTCCGGATGAAAACCGGAGATGTGCTGGCTGTTCCTTATGATATGCCCGTCGTCGGCTATGGCGCGAAAAACGTGGGAACCCTTCGTCTCTGGCAGACAGAGAGCCTCCGTGAGGTGGATTTTGACGCCTTCAACAGGCAGGATTACGCCAAAGCTGCCGCCGACAAGAACAAGGCCGAGGATATCACCAAATTTCTCTATCCCAATGATACAAAAAAAGAGGGCAAGCAGCTCCGTGTCAAACAGCAGTATGTACTCGTCTCCGCAACCATGCAGGACCTGCTGCGCCGCTATCGCCTGCGCCACGGCAGCGATTATTCCTTCTTTGCAAAAGAAAACGCCGCACAGCTGAACGATACCCATCCGACCATGGCAATCCCCGAACTGATCCGCCTGCTCGGGGAAGACGGGGTCCCCTTCGCAGAGGCATTCCTCATCGCCCGCGACACCTTTGCCTATACCAACCATACCGTCATGCAGGAAGCGCTGGAAAAGTGGGATCTTTCCCTGCTTTCCTCCGTCTGCCCGCAGATCGTCGGCATCATCCGGAAGATCGACGCACGCTTCCGCGGTGAAATGAAAAAAGCAGGCAGGGAAATTACCCCCTCCCTGTGCATTATCCTCGGCGGGCGCGTCCACATGGCGCATCTCGCGGTTTACGCGTCCCATGCCGTCAACGGTGTGGCCGCCCTGCACACGGAGATCCTCAAAAAGGACGTTTTTGCCGACTGGTACAGCCTGTATCCGGAACGTTTCCAGAACAAGACCAACGGCATTACCCAGCGGCGCTGGCTCGGCCTGTGCAATCCTGAACTCTGCAGCCTCATCGAATCGGAAATCGGTCCCGGTTTTATCACGGACCTTGACAGGCTTACGCAGCTTGATCCGAAAATCAACGCTGCGCTCTGCAAAAAGTTTATCGCCGTCAAAAAGGAAAAGAAAAGGCAGCTTTGCGCGGAGGTCGCAAAACGTGAAGGTGTCGTCCTCGATCCCTCAATGGTTTTTGATGTCCAGGTCAAGCGCCTCCACGAGTATAAGCGCCAGTTTATGAACGCCCTGAGCATCCTGGCCATTTATGAACAACTGAAGAAAGGCCAGCTCGGGGATTTCCCGCCGGTTGCCTTCATCTTCGGCGCCAAGTCCGCTCCCGGTTACGACCGTGCAAAAGCCATCATCCACTGGATTAATATGATTGCGGATATGGTAAACAACGACCCGGAAATGAAAAACCGCCTGAAAGTCGTCTTTGTCAGGAACTACTGCTGTTCCTGGGCGGAAAAGATCATCCCTGCCGCCGATATTTCCGAGCAGATTTCCCCTGCCGGTACAGAAGCCTCCGGCACCGGCAATATGAAGCTGATGCTCAACGGTGCCGTGACCCTCGGTACGTTTGACGGTGCCAATGTGGAAATCGTCGAGGAGGCCGGCCTCGCGAACAACTATATCTTCGGCGCCACGGTCGAAGAACTTGAAAAGGTTAAAGCGACCTATGACCCGAAGAAAATATACAAAAAGAACGCGCTGCTCCGCCGCGCGCTGGACACTTTGGTTGACGGCACCTTCCCGGACGGCGACGGAGCCCTGAAAGAGCTGCATGACGCAATCCTTGAAGGCGCTTCCTGGCATAAACCTGACCATTATTTTGTCATGAAGGACTTTGAAAGCTATTATGAAACCAAGCTGCAGGCAATCCGCGATGCGGGTGCCGGCGGTACAGCTTTCGCCCGGAAATGCCTGATGAACATCGCGCATGCGGGCAAATTCTCCTCTGACCGCACCATCCGCCAGTATGCGAAGGAGATCTGGAACGTATAATGCGTATCCCGTTCAGGAAAGGGCCGGCACACTGTGCCGGCCCTTTCCTGCGGGTCATTCCCCGGTGAACATCTTCTTCAGCAGCAGTGCCGCCTGTTTCACGGCATTCTTTTTTTCGCCTGCCGCGGCAAGGGCTTCCTGCGCTTCCCGCAGCGTCATGCCCTGCTTCATGCATTCGACCAGTTTCGCTTCCATGGACAGGGCGGTTTCCGTATTTTCCTTTTCAGGCCGCGGAACATTGCGGAGGTCCAGCACGACGCAGTATTCTCCTTTTTCCGCTTTCTCGTTTGCCTCCAGCACGGCGGAAACCTCAGCCGGTTTTCCGTAAACCGTCTTTTCGTGCAGCTTTGTCAGGTCGCAGCAGACGGTCATGTCCGCTTCCGGCAGGATTTCTGCAACAGCTTCCGTCAGCTCCCTGATCCGGAACGGTGATTCGTGGACAATTGCCACACGTACGCCGTCCGCAATCTCCCGCAGTTTTTCCCGAAGGTCTTTTTTCTCCCGCGGAAGGAACCCGTAAAAGGCAAATTCCCTGGCGTCCGCCCCGCTGACGGAGAGTGCTGCGATGCCCGCACAGCATCCGGGAACCGGAATCACCGGAATTCCCCGCCGGACGCAGGCACGCACGACCTCGGTGCCCGGGTCCGATATGCACGGGGTTCCCGCGTCCGTTACCAGCGCGGCAGCCAGGTCCTCCCCGGCAATCCGATCAGCGATCATGTCCGCCTTGCTGTCTTCGTTGTGCCGGTGGCAGCTGACCAGCGGTGCCCGGAAGCTGAAAACCTGGCAAAGCTTCATCGTTACCCGCGTATCTTCCGCGATGATCATGCCGGCGGAGCGCATTGTTTCAATTCCCCTCGGGGAAAAATCCTGCAGGTTTCCGATGGGTGTGGCTACAACGTATAACACTGCCATCCGTCAGCCCTCCCCGATTTTTTCCGCAACGCGGAGTTTTGCGCTCCTGGCCCGCGGGTTGCGTTCCGTTTCTTCTTCGGAAGGTGTAATCACACCGCCTGCGAGTACCCTGAGCACAGGCTTCCTGCCGCATGTGCAGATCGGTGCTTTCGGCGGGCAGATGCATGGGTTTTCAAGTGCTTTGAAGCATTTCTTGACGATGCGGTCCTCCAGGGAATGGAACGTGATCACACAGATCCTTCCTCCCGGTTTCAGGCATGACGCAAAATCCCGCAGTGCCTGGTCCAGGGGGGCCAGTTCGTCGTTTACTGCGATACGGACAGCCTGGAAAGTCCTTCTTGCAGGATGGCCGTCTTCCCGGCGGCGCACGGCCTTCGGGATGGCGGCGTCGACTGCCTCAACCAGGTCGAAGGTGGTCGCGAATGGTTTTTGCCTCCTGTGTTCACAGATGATGGCAGCAATCCTTGCCGCCCATTTTTCCTCGCCGTATTCCCGGATGACCCTGGCAATTTCCTTTTCGTCCGCCGTGTTCAGGAAATCCGCAGCGGTCATGCCCCGGCTCCGGTCCATCCGCATATCCAGCGGCGCGTCCGCATGGTAGCTGAAGCCGCGTTCGGGAGTGTCCAGCTGCGGGCTGGAAACGCCGAGATCCAGCAGGACGCCGTCCAGTTTGCCGGCCCCGGCTTCCCGGAGCAGTTCCTTCCCGTCATGGAAGTTGCCGCGGATTGCATGGAAACCCGGAAATCCCCGCAGGCGTTCGGAAGCAGCGGCAATCGCTGTTTCGTCCCGGTCAATCCCGTAAAGCGAAGCCGTCCCGCGGGAGGCCCGCAGGATGGCTTCGCTGTGCCCGCCGCCGCCGAGTGTTCCGTCGCAGTAGACGCCGTCCCCGCGGACGTTCATCCATTGCAGGACCTCGTGCAGCAGCACCGGCTCATGTATAAATTCCATGTTGACAGTTCCTCAGACGTTTTCCTTCAGTTCCGCAATCCGGTTTTCCAGGGCTTTAGCCTTTGCTTCTGCGGCTTCGAGCTTGTCTTTCTCCTGCTGCACCAGCTGGGCAGGCGCTTTGGAGATGAATCCCTGGTTGGCCAGCATCCCCCTGGAACGGTTCATTTCCTTCTGCAGGTTTTCCAGTTCTTTGCCGAGCCTTGCGATTTCCTTCTCAAAATCGACCAGGTCCCCCAGCGGGATAAAGAGCTCACCGGCTGCTGTCACTGCGGACACGGTTTTCTCTGCCACTTCATTGCGGGAACCCATCAGCAGGCTTTCAGACGCGCCTGCCAGCCGGCGGAAGTATCCGTCCCCGCCCTTCAGGGTGTCCGCCCATCCTTCAGCGGGCAGCAGCATCAGGCGCGTGCGTTTGGAAGGCGCCACATTCATTTCGCTGCGCAGGTTGCGGATTGTGCGGATAATCTCCATAATCCCCTGCATTTTCTGCTCGTCTTCTGTGAAGGTGAAATCATCCCGGATTTCCGGCCACTTCTGCAGCATCAGGAATCCTTCCGAACCGGGCAGGTATTTATAAACCTGTTCCGTCAGGAAAGGCATGAAGGGATGGAGGAGCTTAAGCAGGTTCTCCAGGACATACAGCAGGACTGCCTTCACGGTCTCCTTGCTCTCCCCGTCTTCGCCCAGCAGCCTGGATTTGCTCAGTTCGATATACCAGTCGCAGAATTCGCTCCAGGCAAAGTCGTAGATCTTCGTTGCCGCCAGGCCGAAATCCCCGTCTTCCATATGGTCGGACACGTCGCGGATCGCTTCCTGCAGCCTGGACAGGATCCACTTGTCCGCTGTTTCCAGGGCGGCGGGATCGAACGCCTTCCGTTCGTCCACATTCATCAGCACAAAACGGCTGGCGTTCCATACTTTATTCGCGAAATTGCGTGCCGCTTCCACCTTGTCGCGGCTGTAGCGCGTGTCATTGCCGGGGCTCACGCCCATCACCAGGCTGAAGCGCAGCGCGTCTGCACCGTATTCCTCGATGACCTCCAGCGGATCCACGCCGTTGCCCAGGGATTTTGACATTTTCCGTCCCAGTTCGTCGCGCACCAGGCCGTGAATCAGCACCGTTTCAAACGGCGTCTCGCCCATCTGTTCGATACCGCTCGTAATCATCCGGGATACCCAGAAAGTAATAATATCGTATCCTGTCACCAGCATGCTGGTGGGATAGAAATACTTCAGGTCTTCCGTCTGCTCAGGCCAGCCCAGCGTGGAGAACGGCCACAGGGCGGAAGAGAACCAGGTGTCCAGCACGTCCTCATCCTGGCGCAGCTTTCCGCCGCACTTCGGGCAGCAGGCCGGATCCTCGCGGGAAACGGTCATTTCCCCGCAGCTGTCGCAGTACCACACGGGAATCCGGTGGCCCCACCAGAGCTGCCTGCTGATGCACCAGTCGCGGATGTTTTCCATCCAGTTGTAATACTGCTTGCTGAACCGCTCAGGGACAAACTTCGTCTTTCCTTCCCGCACGGCGGCGATTGCCGGCTCCGCCAGCGTTTTCATCGCCACAAACCACTGTTCGCTCAGCCGCGGCTCCACCGGTGTGTCCCCGTGGCGGTAGCAGAAGCCCACATTGTGGCTGTAGTCTTCCACCTTGACCAGCAGGCCCAGTTTGTCCAGCTCCTCCACCACGGCTTTCCGGCATTCCATCGGGTCCATTCCGGCAAAGCGCCCGGCGTTCTCGTTCATGGTGCCGTCGTCGTTGGTTACCGTGATGATCTCCAGGTTGTGCCGCTGCGCGACCTCAAAGTCGTTCGGGTCGTGGGCAGGCGTCATCTTCACCGCGCCGGTGCCGAAATCCATTTCGACATATTCGTCCGCCACCACGGGAATTTCCTTGTTCATCAGGGGCAGGATCACTTTTTTGCCCACCAGGCCGGTATAGCGTTCGTCCGCGGGATTCACCGCCACGCCGGTATCGCCCAGCATGGTTTCCGGCCGCGTCGTCGCCACCACGACGCCTTCGCTGCCGTCCGCGCCGGGATAACGGATATGCCACAGGTGGCTGGCCTGGTCTTTGTAAACCACTTCAGCGTCGCTGATGGCGCTCCGGCAGGCGGGGCACCAGTTGATCATCCGGTTGCCGCGGTAAATCAGGCCCTTTTCATACAAGCGCACGAACACCTCGCGCACCGCTTTGCTGCAGCCTTCGTCCATGGTGAAGCGTTCCCGGCTCCAGTCGCAGGAAATGCCCATCTTCCGCTGCTGGTGGACGATGCGTCCGCCGTATTCCTTCTTCCAGTTCCATGCGCGCTCCAGGAATGCTTCCCGGCCCAGGCTTTCCTTGGTAAGGCCTTCCTTCTGCATGGCTTCCACGATCTTCACTTCCGTGGCGATCGCGGCATGGTCCGTGCCGGGCAGCCAGAGGGTGGGATCCCCTTTCATCCGGTGATACCGGATCGGCGCATCCTGCAGGATGCAGTCCATGGCATGGCCCATATGCAGCTGACCCGTGATATTGGGCGGCGGCATGACGATGGTAAAAGGCTTCCTGCCTTCCACGCGGTGCGCGACAAATGCGCCTGCTTCCTCCCAGGCTTTGTAGAGATCCGCCTCAATTGCCTGCGGGTTAAAGCGTGTTTCCATGTCTGCGCCGGTCATTTTCTTTTCCATGGGGATCCTCCTTTTTTACGCAAACAGCTCCGACCCTGATGGGCGGAGCTGCAAATGTGTTCGCTTAACCTTGCCAAAGAGCAGTCGACAATCAGGCGTTCTTTTCTTCGTCCATATTGACGACCTGGACGCCCTTATAGTAACCGCAATGTTTGCACACGCGATGAGCCAGCTTCATCTGATGGCACTGAGGGCATTCACTGATCCCCGGCAGAGCCAGCTTCCAGTTGGCGCGGCGGCTGTGCTTGCGAGCCTTCGAAATTTTCCCCTTCGGAACAGCCATGATTCACACCTCCTCATTGTTATCGAGCATTT
>CAMMYM010000070.1 GCA_946527725.1 uncultured Clostridia bacterium | reverse complement strand
GCGCATAAAGCCGGGCCTGGTGTGTACGGGATATTCCTGGTGGTTCCCAAAGGTCTTCCCTCTGGTATTATTCTTCTTCGTCGTCCTCGATCTTCGCGTTGGCAATGATCTTCTGGGCTTCCGCCTGCGGCACTTCCTCGTACCGTTCGAACTTCATGGAGAAGGAACCCCTCGCCTGCGTCATGGAGCGCAGGTCCGTGGCGTACTTGAACATTTCAGCCAGCGGGGCTTCCGCTTCCAGCTGCTGCATGCCGTTCACCTGGTTCATACCCATGATGCGGCCGCGGCGCTTGTTCATGTCGCCCATGATATCGCCCATGTATTCGTTGGGCACGAGCACTTCCACATGCATGATCGGCTCGAGCAGCACGGGGCTGGCGTCCATGCAGCCCTTCTTGTAGGCAATGCGGGCAGCCGTCTTGAACGCCATTTCGGAAGAGTCGACCGGATGGTAGGATCCGTCGTACAGTTTGGCGTGCAGGTGGACCATGGGATAGCCGGCCAGGACGCCCTTCACGATGTTCTCGCGCAGGCCCTTTTCAACGCTGGGGATGAAGTTCCGCGGAACCACGCCGCCGACGACCGCGTCTTCAAACTCGAAGTCCGCGTCGCTGTCGGTAATGGGGCTGAACTCGATCCACACGTCGCCGAACTGGCCGTGGCCGCCGGTCTGCTTCTTGTGCCGGCCCTGGACCTTGACGGTCTTGCGGATGGTTTCACGGTACGGGATCTTGGGATCCTGCAGCACGGCATTGGCGCCGAACTTGGAGGCCAGCTTATTCTTGATGACGTCCAGGTGCATTTCACCCTGGCCGCTCAGCTCGGTCTCGGTGGTCTCGGCGTTCTTTTCGATCCGGATGGAAGGATCTTCTTCCGCCAGGCGGTTCAGGCCGCTGAAGACCTTGTCTTCCTCACCCTGCTTCGCGGCGAATACAGCCTTGGAGATGCAGGGAGCCGGGAATTCGATCGTGGGATAGAGGATCGGGTTGGCGGCGTCGCACAGGGTATCGCCGGTGGAGGTAATCTGCAGCTTCGCCAGCGCGCCCAGGTCGCCCGCGTGGAGCTTCTCGACGTTGGTCTGCTTGTTTCCCTTCATGGAGAAGAGGCCGCCGGCCTTTTCTGCCTTTTCCTTGTTGGCGTTGTACAGCGGGGTGGATCCGGTCAGCACGCCGGAGAAGATCCGGAAAAGGCTCATCTTTCCGACGAAGGGGTCGGCAATGGTCTTGAACACCAGGGCGGAGAAGGGTTCGTCGTCCTTGCAGGCGCGCTCGATCTCTTCGCCGGTCTTCGGGTTCTTGCCCTTCTGGACCAGGCCTTCGTGGCCGGGGGAAGGCAGGTACTTGGCAATCAGGTCCAGCGTCCGGGCGATGCCCACGCCGGTCAGCGCGGAGCAGGCCACGACGGGAACGATGCTGCCGTCCTTCATGCCCTTGATGAAACCGGCCATGACGTCTTCATGGGAAAGCTCGCCGTTTTCGAAGTACTTTTCCATCAGTTCTTCGTCCGCGGAAGCTGCCTGCTCGGTCAGGCTCTCATAGGCTTCGTTGACTTCGCCTTCGAGGTCGGCAGGCATCGGCACTTCCGTGCTCTTTTTGTAGGAACCTTCATAGGCTTTCTTTTCAAGCACGTTCACAACGCCCTTGAATCCGGCGCCTTCGCCCAGGGGCAGCAGGATCGGCACGACACTGGGGCCGTACTTCTCACGCAGCTGTGCGACGACTTTTTCAAAGTTCGCATGTTCGCGGTCCATCTGGTTGACGATGAACATGCGGCCCAGGTTGTGCTTTCCGGCATAGTCCCATGCCTTCTCCGCGCCGACGCTCAGCCCGTTGACGCCGCCGACAACGATGACGGCGGTCTCGATCACACGCAGGGGCCCCATCATTTCGCCGATGAAGTCAAAATATCCGGGCACGTCGATCACGTTGATCACCTTGCCGCCCCACGGAATGGGAGCATAGCTGGCGCTGATGGAGAAGCCGCGCTTTTTCTCTTCAGGATCAAAGTCGGAAACGGTGCTTCCGTCTTCCACCTTGCCCTGGCGGTCGATCATTCCGGCAGCAAAGAGCATCGCCTCGGTCAGCGTGGTTTTGCCCTCGCTGCCATGACCCAAGAGGGCGATATTCCGAATGTTTCCGGTTGTGAATTCAGCCATAGTAGATTCCTCCATATCGTTTTTAACAAATCTCATCCCCCAACCCGGCCGGACTGAGGGAATCATATGCCATGCTAAATTTGATTATAACATAATGAAAAGCGATTGAAAAGCCAAAATATCGGACTTTTTGCACTTTTTGGCCTTCACGGTTCCGGAATGGCCCGGTCCAGGAGCCTTCGCATCCTTTCGATGTCCTCCGGCGCGCCGCTGGTCTGCAGCTCTACCGTGCCTTCCCCTTCCTCCCGCAGCAGGCGGCTGCGCCCGAGCACGCGCTTCAGCTGCCGTGCGGTTCCTTCGCTGCCTTCCGTGATCGCGATGCGTTCCGGCAGCATCCTGCGGATCATGTCCTTCAGGAAAACATAGTGCGTGCAGCCCAGCACCACTGCGTCGACACGCTTCAGGTCGTACAGGGCGAAAACTTCTTCCAGGTAGGCCTGCGCCGCTTTCCAGTTCTCCTGCTCGACGAGCTCCATGAGCCCGGTGCATGGCACCCGCAGCGCGCCCTCCCCGTATTTTTCCATCAGGCGGTTGAATTTCTCCTGGTGCAGCGTCAGCGGGGTTGCCAGCACGAGGATATCCCCGTTTTTCCGCAGCTCGGAAGCAGGCTTGAGCGCGGGCTCCATCCCGATCACGGGAATGGTCAGCTCCCGGCGGAGCGTGTATGCCGCCGCGCCTGTCGCCGTATTGCAGGCGATCACCAGCGCTTTGATATGCCTGGCAAGCAGCCTGTCCGTGACGTTCCGGACGCAGGCGATGACCTCTTCCGTTTTCTTGGTGCCGTAAGGCGCGTTTGCGGTATCCCCGAAATAGATGAAGTGCTCCCGTGGAAGCAGGCGGATCATCGCCTGCAGGGCACTGATCCCCCCCACGCCGCTGTCAAATACCCCGATCGGATTCACTGCCTGGTCCATGCTTCTCTCCGGTTTTCCGCGGGCGCCCCGCGCCTGCGCTCTTTGCGTTGCTTTCGTGATTTTACCAGATTCCCCCGGCCCTGTAAAGCGCCGCGGCAGCCGGGCCCCGCGCCGTATTCTTTTTTTCCGGCCCCTGTGCTATAATCCCCTTGCCGGCCCGGATGCCGCGCCGGCAGAGCTTTCCGATTCGGAGGGGAACCATATGCCCGTACCGTCCTCGCCTGTCCCGGATATCCTCATCGGGGATGTCGTCCGCACCAGGAAGCCCCATCCCTGCGGCGGTGACGAATGGACCGTCCTGCGCACAGGGGCGGACATCCGGATCCGCTGCAATACCTGCGGCCGCCTGGTCATGCTCAGCCGGGAGGATTTCCTCCGGTGCCGCAAGGCCGTCGTGAAACGCGGCGGGTAAACTTGCCAATTCTTCCTGTGGTGTGGTATACTTTTTATGTTTTCCTTCTTTATTTTATTGCATTCAATCCGCTTGTTCTGAAGAAAGGTCGGTGGCTTCTTTGCGTAAAGTCCTGTTCTTCCTGTTGATTGCGCTTGTGCTCGTTTTGTCGGTATCCGCCCTGGCGGACGATTATTACCTCGCTCCTGCCGGCGCGGAAGTCACGGTCAAGCTGAACAAAACAACCGTGCTGACCGCGGAAAACGCCGAGGAGCACAAATCGCTGCTCAGCGACATCGGTGTCTCGAAAAACGACCTGGTGGCCGATTTTGCGGCCCGCGGCGTCGTCCTGCAGGCCTGGAGCCCGATCAACACCAAATATACCTGCCTGGAGATCACCGTCACCCGCGATGACCAGTCCGCCCTGTATCCGGACCTGATCAGCCGTTCCGCAAACGACGCGGACTGGAAAGCCTTCACCGCCTTCTACAAAAACAATGAAAAGTGGACGGCGGACGGATATACCTTCAACTACACGAAAAACCATTTCGGAAAGGCGCGCTCCGGGTCGGCCAATTTCCTCCTGCTGGAATACAAGCGCGTCGTCGGGTCAAAGACATACCGCGGATACATGGCGAAGACGACCTATGAAGGCTATATGATCACCTTCGATTACCAGGTTTATAACCAGGCCCTCGTCGCACAGCACCGTACAAATATGTACAATGTTGTCAAAACCTTCCGCAAGGCCGAAATCAAGGCTCCTGCCGCGCCTGCCGAAACAGCGGAAACCGCGTCCGGGGCCGAAGGCGGCACAGCCGCTTCCGAAGCAGCGCCCGCGGCCGCCGTTCCCGCCAACTCCGTGCGCCTTGAAATCAAAAAAGCTCCCCCGAAGGAGACCAATACCAACAAATTCACCGTGGAAGGCGTCACCGAGCCCGGCGCGGAAGTCATCGGCGTGCTGATGCCGATCACCTATTCCTACGCCATCCAGGAAAAGGTAACCGCCCACAAGCGCACCGGCGCCTTCAAGCTGAACATGACAATCCCGGTCGCCGAGGAAATGACCTGGCAGATGACCCTGAACGTCTATGTCGGCGAGAAAAACGTGGCCAACGAAGTGTTCGACGTAACCGAATACAAGAAAACGCTGATTCCCCTCGAGCTGGATGAGGAGATTCCGGAAGTGTATGCCGGCAATGAGCTGGTCGTCGCCGGCACGACCATCCAGGGCGTGCTGGTCCAGTGCATCTGCACCAGCGTCGACGGCACCTGGGAAAAGCAGTCCCGCCCGAACAACACCGGCCGGTTCACCTTCAAGATTCCCATGAAGAGCGAAGGCGAATACAGCATCGCCCTCGTGCTTTCCAAGAAGAACTTCGACACGAAGCGGAAAACCTATACCGTTTCCCGCTATATTACGGATGAAGCCCGCAACGCCAAGATCCGCAAGGAAGCAAAGCGCGTGGGATACAACGCCGTCGCCTCCCGTATCGACCAGTATTACGACCAGGTCCTGTCTTTCACCGCCTGGGTCACGAAGATCGAGCAGGTCGGCAATGAATGGAAGATTACCGCCGCCGGCACAAAAACGGGCGACCACTACGGCCAGGAGATGATCTTCATCGCTGCCCAGGAGCCGTCCTTCGCCGTAGAGGAAAAGCATACCTTCTACGGCCGCTGCATCGGTGCTTACAAATACCTTTCCGAGGAAACGACGGAAAACGTCCCCTCCTTCGACCTCCTGGTCTGGGACTGAGGATCGCATCCGAAACAGGCACAAGAAAAGGCTTTGCCGGACCGGCAAAGCCTTTTCTTGTGCCTGTGCGGCTGTGTCCGGCCGCCGGAAATCAGCGTTTTTTCCTGTATTCGTCGCAGAGCCCGCGCAATCCGCAGGCTTCGCAGTCCGGCCGCTGTGCCTTGCAGACCCTGCGTCCGTGCCAGATGAGCCAGTGGTGTGCGTTCCCCCACTTCTCCTTCGGAATCAGCCGGGTCATCTGCCGCTCTGTTTCTTCGACGGTGTCCGCCCTGCACAGGCCGATCCGGTTGCTGACCCGGAAAACATGCGTATCCACTGCGAACGCCGGAATGCCGAACGCGTTGTACAGCACGACGTTTGCCGTCTTCCTCCCGACCCCCGGCAGCCGGGTCAGATCCTCCATGGTGTCCGGCACCTGCCCGCTGTATTCATCCCGGATCATCCTGCAGGCAGCGATGATGTTCGCCGCCTTTGTTTTAAAGCCGCAGCTCTTGACCATGGGATACAGGTCTTCCTCCCTGGCTTCCGCCATGGCGCAGGCGTCCGGGTACCGGGCAAAGACCGCCGGCGTCACCTTGTTCACCTGCCTGTCTGTGCATTGGGCGCTCAGGATCGTCGCTACCATCATCTCGTACGGATTGGAAAACACGAGTTCCGCCTTGGCTTCCGGATACATTTCCTCCAGCAGCGCCAGCGCCTCTTCTTTCTTTGCCTTTGTCACGGATTGCCTTCCTCTCCCCATGCCATGGTGATATCCATGGAAATCCGGTCGCCGATCCGGCCGCCGTCCATGGTATGCTTGTCGGTTACGGCAGTGGCCGTCCCGATGCGCACCAGCGTGTCGTCCTTCGCTGCCTTCGATTTGGAATAGCCGTTCAGCGTGTCCGCCGTATAGGGTTTCACGTCCTTGTTTCCCGCAGCGATGGCCGCCTCGGCCTCGTCGTGTTTCGCCCTGTATTTCTCCGTGTCAATCCGGTAGATGGCCAGTTCATAGGTCATTTCCTTCGCGCCGACCTTCGAACGCGCGCTTTCGATGACCGTCACGGTCTCCTCTGCCTTCAGCTCCGGGCGTGTTTCCGTCACCCAGGCGTTCATCTCCGTATTCTTCTGCAGGCGTTCCGCCGCCGTATAGGAGGCGCTGAAGGACTTGGTGTTGTAATCGTTGATAACGTATCCCGCCACAGCCGCCGATCCGGCCAGGAACAGGACAACCAGCAGGATGATATGCTTCCTGGTATAGTCGAGCACCATCTTCCCCGGCAGCGTGTATCCGACCCGGGAAAGCGCCGGGATCACGCTTCGGAAGACCACCATCAGGATCACGGATTCGATGGGCAGCATCATGATGTTCTTGACGATGCGCACCATCACGAACGGCTGGTATGCGCTGGTCAGGAACAGCTGGTAGTACCTGACCATAATCGGTTCGTTCAGCAGGATGTTGACGAACATGTTGACGCAGAATTTGGACAGGATCAGCCGCACCGGCGTGATATCCGTGCTGTAAAGGAACAGGGCAAAAACCAGCGATCCGGCCATCTCGAGGATAATGAACGGGAAATAGTATACCCCGCTCGGCGCAACCAGGTATCCCAGCGTATCGGAAA
Organism: uncultured Clostridia bacterium; assembly: GCA_946527725.1. Lineage (GTDB taxonomy): Bacteria > Bacillota > Clostridia > Christensenellales > Aristaeellaceae > Aristaeella. The sequence continues at coordinate 1,011 of CAMMYM010000070.1, read as the reverse complement.
GCGCTCCTGACAGCAATGCGACGACCGGTCCGTAGACCGCAGCCCCGAGCGCGTTGACAACAAAGCCGAAGGTGATGTTCACGTCCGCGGCGATCGGGATCTTCAGCGGTTTCATCGCAATCCGCAGTGCCAGGATCAGCGCGGCAAAAACCAGCGCCCGGGTATTTTTCAGTTCTGAAAAGGCCTGCCTCCAGTAATCTGCGCTGAAGGGCGTACGGAAATACTTCCGATGGTAAACAGTCCGCTGCATGAAAAAAAGCCTCCTTCTCAAATCAATCACAAAACTGTTTTGATTCGCAGAGGCTTCCTGCCGGAAAAAGCAGCGGGATGCGCATTCCCCACCGCACGGCTTTTCACCGTTTCGTTCCATGGCAACTCCCCGTCCATGGACACTTTACGCGGAAAACGCTACTCTGCCTTCACGAATCGCCGGTTCCGACAATAAATCAGGAGAAACTGCCTGCGCCCGTTGCGCCGGCGCGCTTACTTCGCAATGATATAACCCTTCCTGCACAGCAGCTCCGCTGTCAGGATGCCGCCGCCGGCAGCGCCGCGGATGGTGTTGTGGCTCAGGCACACAAACCGCCAGTCGAAGATTTTGTCTTCCCGCAGCCGGCCGATGCTGACGCCGAAGCCGTTCTGGAAGTCACGGTCGAGCCTTGTCTGCGGGCGGGACGGATCCTCGAAATACTGCAGGAAAGGCTTCGGTGCGCTCGGCAGCTCCAGCCGCTGGGCTTCCGTCTCATAGTTTGCCCAGCGTTCGAGGATCTGCTCCTTCGTGGCTTTCTTCGCAAAGCGCACGGACACTGCGGCCATGTGGCCGTCGCTGGCCGCCACCCGCAGGCATTGCGCGCTGATCACGGGCTTTTCGGCATTGACGATGACCTTGCCGTTTCCCCTGTCTTCGACGCGGCCCCAGAGCTTCAGGGGTTCGTTCTCGCTCTTCTCGTCCTCGCCGCCGATATAGGGGATCACGTTGTCCACCATCTCCGGCCAGGTTTTAAAAGTTTT
>CAMMYM010000069.1 GCA_946527725.1 uncultured Clostridia bacterium | reverse complement strand
CTTCTTAATATGTGCACAGGCTCCCTATGTCAAAATCACCGATGCTCAGGATGGACACATTCCCCTGTAAATCCTGATACAGATAGACGACAGCGTAAGCAGGCGCAACCTCCAGTGATCCGGGATATGCTGTGACACTGCGGCACAGGAATGCGTGGTTTGTCCCGGCCACAACCTGCGACCCAAGATAGGCTACCGGTTGGTAAGATGCACCGGTCAGCGTTGCTGTACCCTTTTCAAACAGCGCAAGCCGCTCTTCCGTAACAGATGGATCCTCGGACGGTGTCCATCCGCCCACCATCACTGAGCCGGGGCCGTCCTCCATGATCAGTTTTTCAGTAACAAGGTAATAATGCACCGATCCATACCCCAGATCCCCGTTTTCAAACCATTTCGCCTCGAAATCGTAAACCCTGTCCGGTTTCAGCGTGATCTTTCCCTGAAACACAATCTCCGCGTTCTCCCGGTAATCATCGATATGCTCCTGATCGGAAAACACAGCTGTATCCCAGGAATACACCGTCAGTTCATCCGGCGGCGTGCCAACCCATATGACACTGTACGCCCTGTCTTCCGTGAGCAGTACATGGTCGAAGGAATCAGACACGGCAGGATCTGTCGGACCCATACCGCAGGCTTCAACGCCGGTCCGTTCATCCTGGGCCCCTGCGGGATATGTCCAGGAATAATCCGCTGCAACAGGCGTCTCCGTAATCCCGTTGCTGTCCAGAATGACAGCAGGCGGAGTTTCTGCAGCATAAGCAATGCCCGGCAACAGCAATACAGAGAGAATAAGTGCGGCCAGAATTTTCACAGCAGTTTCCTCCCTTTCCTGTGGCAATTGTCCTGCCACACCTTATCTGACGAAAAACAGAAACAAATCGTTCCCTGCGGGTAAGTTCTGTCCCGTGTTTCCCAAAACCAATGCCGTGATAAATGCAGCACCGGACACGAAAAGCCCATAATCAAAAAGAAACCGGGAGGGGTTGTGCAGCGGTGGGCGCAAAGGGTATAATGAAAGCAAAAGAACAGGGAAAACCGACACTGATATGTACGACAGAAAGGGGATCAGTTATGGCTTTCTTGCAGATTCAGTTTTTTTCTGCAGCCCTCAATGTTGCCTCCACCGTCAACGTGATCCTGCCGGAGATGAACCAGGGAATCGGGATCGGTTCATCAAAGGATGAAAGGCCGCCGAAGGTCATGTACCTGCTGCACGGATACAGTGACGACCATTCGATCTGGATGCGCAGGACTTCCGTGGAACGCTATGCAGCAAATCACAACATAGCTGTCATTATGCCGGCCGTTAACCACAGCTTTTACTGCAATGAGATCTACGGCGAAAAATACTGGGATTATGTGAGCGACGAGCTTCCGAGGACGATGCACAGCTTCCTGCGGCTGAGCAGCCGCTGGGAGGATACCTATGTGGCAGGCCTGAGCATGGGCGGATACGGTGCCATGCGGCTGGCGCTTACCTACCCGGAGCATTTCGCCGGAGCAGCTTCCTTCAGCGGTGCGGTGGATCTGGCAAACACGCTCGGTCAGCGGCGCAGCGATGGTGAAATCGATCGGGTGTTCGGAAACATGAAAGACCTCAAGGGCACGGAGTACGACAACTATTACCTGATGGAAAAGAATGCGCATGCCGCGCATAAACCGTGGCTGTATGTCAGCTGCGGCACGAAGGATTTCCTCTATGAACAGCACCGGACCTTTGTTCCCGCGCTGAAGAAAAACGGCTGGGATGTAATAAGCTATGAAAAGCCGGACGCAGTTCATGAGTGGGGATTCTGGGACGAACAGATCAAAGCGTTCATTGAGCTGATTTATGCCCGGGAAGAAATGTTGTAAATGTGCCTCCGGACGCAAAAAGAATAACTGCGGGAATGAAAAACCGGGGATCATGGGAAAGATGATCTTTCCCCATATCGCCCATCCTTCACTGCAGGAGGATCACTTCACAGTAAATTCTGTCCATTCGATATGATTGTACTTCATCACATCGTCAGCTTTCTTCATGCCGCATTTTTCGTAAAACGGCACAGCATTTTCGTTGGCAATCAGATAGACCGCAATGTCCTTTTCTCCGCCGGCGAGCTGATGAGCGGTTTGCATCAGGCGGCTGCCGATGCCATGGCGGGTGTAATCCCTGTCTACCCCCAGATCAGTGATATACAGCCAGTAGGCGAAGTCCGTCAGGCCGAAAAGCGCGCCTACCAGTAAGCCCTGGTCATTCCGGGCAGTCAGGCTGATGGATACGGTCTGCACCAGTCTGGCGACGCGCTCGTCAAAGCGTTCTTTGGGGTACTGGGAACCAAGGTCTGTCCGCTTGAGGAAGTCGATGTACTCTTCCGCCGTGATCCGTTCTTCCCGGATCGTGACCGTGGGTTTATGGTCCCTCAGATACGCTTCAAACTCCGGTGTCCTGCTCCAGTAGCGGATACCCCAGTTTTCAAAGCTCCATTCGTCCATGTATTCGTTGCACTCGTAATCCACGTACCAAATCAGCCCGTCCCGTACTACGAAATTAGTGGGGAAATAATCGATGTTCAGCCCGGCGGCCTTTGCTTTGGCCGCCATTTCCCTCACCTGGACAAGCCAGGGCCCTGCGGATGCCCCGTTTTTAATCAGTTCAAAGATGGTAGGGCCTTCGATGTACTCCTTCACGATCCGCTCTGCCTCCGGGTCGACAGCCAGCATCCGGGGAATGCGGATGCCCGCTGTCAGCAGGCGTTCATAATCCAGCCGTTCTGCCTCAATCTTGTTGCCAAAGGCATAATAGTCGCATGGCTCATGGTGGATTTGCTTGATCACCACCAACTGCCCCTCCGTCTCCGCAAGGTAAGAATACCCGCCCTTTCCGTGCCCCAGCAGTCTGCGAATGCGGTACGGTTCTCCACAGACAATCAGCTGTTCATCCATACTTATGTTCCGCCTTTCTGCGAAAGGTCCGATGGGGTTATGAAACCCGATAACCGCTTCGCTTCGTAAGTTTGTCTGCTATACTCTTTCTATAAACTCAGCATAGGACGCTCCCCCGGCTCCGTCGATCAGGATGGGACAGTAATCCTGTCAATATACCAGACGGAGTTTGCAACCGTCTTTCCTGCGCTTCACAGGCTTCCGCGGCGAATCAGGGCATCAGCCAGTTCGGCCATCTGAACAGCAGGTTCCCCGCAGTTCCGGTTCACCCAGGCGCGGATCAGTCCGGCAGCGCCATAGATCACAAAACTGAAGCGGTAATCAAAATCGGCTTCGCTTTTTTTGTCTGCCGCTGCAGCATACGGAAATCCGGTGAGACACTTTTCCCGGATGACTTCATAAAGGCGATGCAGGAATTTCATATCGCCGTGGGGACTGATCAATACCCGGACAATTTCCTGGTTTTCTTCAATAAAGTGAAATACATCCAGCAGGATCGGTTTGGTTTCCTGTCTGGCTGCATCCGTTTCATGCAGGGCGGCAATGCTGTCCAGCGCCTCGAACATACTGTCTTCCAGCTTTTCCAGCATATCGTACACATCCCTGTAATACAGGTAGAAAGTGCCCCGGTTCATGTCCGCCAGATCTGTCAGTTCTTTGACTGTGATCTCTTTGATCTGTTTTTCCTGCATGAGCTGCATCAGGGCCTGGGTAAGCATCTTTTTTGTGCGTCTTACGCGGCGGTCTTCCTTTTTCTGTTCTTCCATGAAGCTCCTTCTCTCCTGAACAGTTTCCGCTTTTCTGTTGAATACCCGGATGGTATGCGGAACAGTGTTGATTAGCAAACGATCGTTAATCAATTTGATTATTGATTTCGATCACAGAGATTATTATAATCCGCGGTGTTGAGAAAATCAACACGGTGTTTGAAAACACCGAACAGGAGGAAAATTACAATGAAAGGATTTGCCAAGGGACTGGTTCAGCATCGGGTACTGGTCATCATCCTGTGCATTGCGATGGTGGTGCCGTCCGTGCTGGGTTTGGTCCGCACGAAAACAAAGTACGACCTGTTATATTACCTGCCGCAGGATCTGGAAACTGTTCAGGGCCAGGAAATCCTGCTGGAGGATTTCGGCAAGGGAGCTTTTTCCCTGCTGGTCACGGAGGGCATGAGCCTGGGCGAACAGGCGGACATGGAAAATGCCCTGAAGAATATTCCGCATGTGGACTCCGTCATCGGTTATGCTTCCCTCACAAAGGGAATGATTCCCGTGGAGATCATCCCGGACGATATTCGGGAGAAGTTCCGGCGGGGCAGCTGCATGCTCTCCGCCGTCTTCTTTGATGAAGGGTCCTCCTCTGAGGAAACCATGGAAGCCATCAGCCAGGTACGGAAAGTTGCCGGTGAAAAAACCTTTGTAAGCGGCCTTTCCGCAGTCGTAACCGATACCCGGCAGCTGGTGGAAGACCAGGAAGCGATCTATGTCGCCATAGCCGTGGCGCTGTGCGCAGTTGTGCTGATGCTGACCATGGACTCATTCCTGCTGCCGCTGATCTTCCTGCTCTGCATAGCCGTTTCCGTGCTGTGGAACATGGGCAGCAATTATTTCCTGGGCGAAATCAGCTATATCACCAAGGCGGTAGCCGCCGTACTGCAGCTGGCTGTGACGCTGGATTACTCCATTTTCCTGTGGCACAGCTACAAGGAGCAGAAAACCCTGACGGACGACAAGGATGAAGCGATGGCGAACGCCATCCGGCTGACCTTCACCTCTATCCTGGGTTCCTCCCTGACCACGATTGCCGGTTTTGTGAGCATCTGCTTCATGAGTTTCACATTAGGCAAAGACCTTGGAATCGTGATGAGCAAAGGCGTTGTCCTGGGTGTACTGGGCACGGTAACATTGCTGCCCTGCGTAATCCGGGCGCTGGACGGCGCGATTGAAAAGACGAGTCACCGGCCGCTGCTGCCGGATGTGAGCAGCATCGGCCGGTTTGTCACTGACCACTATAAAGCATTGGCTGTAATCCTGTTGATGTTGATCATTCCGGCATTTTACGGATACCGGAATGTAAATGTCTACTACGATATGAGCAAGGTCATGCCGCCGGAACTGGAATCTGTCCAGGCGAATAAAAAGCTGGAAGAAACTTTTGATATGTCAACGACGCACCTGCTGCTGGTTGATGCGGATGTGTCCCGGAAGGATGTCCGGGATATGACGAAGGAAATGCAGCAGGTGGATGGCGTGAAAAGCGTCCTCGGGATCGACAGCCTGCTTGGTGCCGGGATTCCGGAATCGATTCTGCCGGAGGACACGCTGTCCCTGGTAAAAGGTGACAGGTATCAGCTGATGCTGATCAACAGTGCCTATGTCATCTCCTCGGATGAAGTAAACGCACAGATCGACAGCCTGAATGCCATCCTGAAAAAATACGACCAAGGAGGCATGCTGATCGGTGAGGCACCCTGTACGAAGGATCTGATTGCCTGCACGGACCGTGATTTTACGGTTGTCAGCCTGATCTCGATCATTGCGATTTTTGTGATCATCATGCTGGTGCAACGGTCTCTGTCACTGCCGGTACTGCTGGTGGCGGTGATCGAGCTCGCAATCGCGGCAAACCTGTGCATCCCGTATTACCTGAAGCAGGAACTGCCTTTTGTAGGACCGATCCTGATTTCCACAATCCAGCTGGGCGCCACGGTGGACTACGCCATCTTATTGACGACCCGGTACAAGCAGAACCGGCTCGCCGGCAAGGGCAGGAAGGAAGCGGTCCAGGACGCTGTCGCGTCTGCCGCGCAGAGCGTACTGGTCAGCGGTCTCGGCTTCTTTGCGGCCACCTACGGTGTCGGCCTGTATTCCAACGTAGCCATTATCTCCTCCATGTGCAGGCTGATTGCCCGCGGCGCGCTGCTGAGTGTGGCAGTGGTATTGCTGCTCCTGCCGGCAGTGCTGCTGATTATGGATCAAGTCATTGTGCATACGACAGCCGGCATGAAAAAAACCGTCTGCTGACCGGAAAGGAAGGATTATGATGAGTAAGAAGATTATTGCAATACTGACGGCGCTGGTCATGGTACTTGGATGTACCGGCGCTCTGGCCGAGAATACGAAGCACGAACGGGTTTATGTGGTCGCAGGCGCTGACGGCGCCGTGAAAAGTGTTACCGACAGCATCCGCCTGGAAAACGCGGAAGGGCTGGATGAACTGGCTGACCGCACCATGCTCACAGATGTTCAGAACGTGAACGGAAACGGAACCTTTATCCTGGATGGCGAAGCGCTCACCTGGAAGGCGGACGGTATGGACGTGATCTACCAGGGTACCTCTGATAAGGCCCCGGCCGTGCTGCCGGTCGTGACCCTGACGCTGGACGGAGAAGAGATTTCCGCGGCTGAACTGAAAGAGAAATCCGGAGAAGCTGTCCTGACCGTTACCTATCGAACGGAAGGACAGGCGCCCGCACTGGTGCTCACCGCGCTGCCGCTGCCGGAAAACGGTGTTTCAGATGTGAAAGCGGAAAATGCGGCTGTGCTTACAGAAGCCGACCGCTCCGTGCTGGTGGGATGGGCTGTGCCGAATATCGACGCTTCCCTGCATCTGCCGGTATCTTTCTCTGCAACGTTCCGCGCGGATCACGCGGATCTTGGCTGGATGATGACTTTCTGTTCCTCCGATCCTCTGGAAGCGGTTTGCAGGGAGATTGACGCCCGGGTCGGCAGCATGGATCCTGAAGCGCTGCTGAAAGAGCTCACGGCCATGCTGGCTGGCCTGAAGGATGGAACCGACCTGCCCGAAGCTGAAGGAAAGATGAAGGCAATCACTGATAAGATAAACGAGCTGAACAAAGGATTGAAGGCGCTGGATGCCGGCGCGGCCACTTTGTCGGAAGGCGCAAAGCAGGTATCGGACGGTGCGGTTTCCCTGAGCAGCGGCCTTGCCGAGCTGAAAAAAAATAATAAGTCCTTAAACGGCGGCGCGAAACAGATCTTTGAAGCGATCCTGGATACAGCCAATCGCCAGATTGCCGCTTCCGGCCTGGCAGACGCCGGAATCACGGTGCCGGTACTGACCGCGGAGAATTATGCCGAAATCCTTGATGGGGTGATTGCGCAGCTGGATCCTGAAGCACTGAAGGCGGCTGCTTCCGCTGAAATCGCAGAGGAGGTCCGGAAGCAGGTCACAGCCAATGAAGATCAGATCAGGGCAGGTGTTCAGGAAGCTGCAAAAGGCACGGTGCTGGAAACCGTCCTGAAGGCAGCCGGCTTTGATATGACTGCAGATCAGTATGCTGCTGCACTGAAAGGCGGCCTGGTGACACAGGAGCAGGCCGGCCAGGTGAATGCAGCTGTGGAAGCCCAGATGCAGAGCGAGGCAATTCAGGCCCAGACCGAGGCTGCGGTTCAGGAACAGATAGAAAGAATCACACTTGAAAACACAGAGGATTACCTTGCGAAAGACGAAACCGTTGCCGCGAAGCTGAACCAGGCGGCAGCAGCCCTGGAACAGCTGACAGCCCTGAAAGGACAGCTGGACCAGGTAAACGCTTTCGTGGCAGGGCTGAAAGATTATACGGATGGTGTCGCCCAGGCTTCAGGCGGCGCAGCCACGCTCTCCGCCGGTGCAATGCTGGTATCAACCGGTGCGTCCGCGTTGCAGAAAACCGGAACACAAACCTTGAAAGACAGTATCCTCACCGCTGAAAAAAGCGCGGCAGAGAAACTTCTTCCGCTTGTGGAAAAGGATCTGGCCGGCGCTTTGGATGTGTGGAAAGCCACAAGAGATCATCTGGCGGATATCGGATATGATCTGAGGCCGGAAGGTATGGCCGCGGAGACGGTATATATCATCCGGACAGACCTGAAGTAAAAGAATAAAAGCCGGGCAGTTAAGGCAGAAGATGCTGGCTGCCCGGCTTTCATTTTCATCCCTGGCCGCTGATGCCGCGGCATACAAAGAGTTTTTATGCAAAATCGCTCTCTTTACGTTCCGAACCTGTTCCGGCCCCGCTCCTGCAGAAGAAAAGATGGAAGCTTATCTGTTTCGAACGGGAATTCGCCGGGATGTTCAAAACGGCGCTTTTTTTCCCAGCCGATCTATGATACATTATCCT
>CAMMYM010000068.1 GCA_946527725.1 uncultured Clostridia bacterium | reverse complement strand
TCCGGACCTTGTTGGCGTTCAGCGCGATCTTGATGGCGCCTTCCGCGGCGGCAAAAGATTCATGGCCGGCCAGGAACGCGAAGCATTCGGTTTCCTCGTCCAGCAGCATGGCGCCCAGGTTGCCGTGGCCGATACCGACCTGGCGCTGGTCCGCAACGGAACCGGGAATGCAGAAGGCCTGCAGCGCGGTGCCGATCCAACGGGCGGCTTCCGCGGCGTTCTTCGCGTTTTCCTTCATGGCGATGGCGGCGCCCAGTTCATAGGCCCACTTCACGTTTTCGAAGCAGATGGGCTGGGTGCTCTCCACGATAGAGTACGCGTCCACACCCTTGCTGTTGGTGAACGCTTTGACTTCCTCGAAGTTTTTGAATCCGTACTTGTCCAGAACAGGCTGCAGCTGAGGCATGCGGCCTTCATAGTTTTCAAACAGAGCCATTCGTCGCACCTCCCCTTACTCTTTGCGCGGGTCAATCCACTTGACCGCGCCGTCTTCAGCCTTGAACCGGCCGTAGGTGCCGAGATTCTTCTCGTACGCTTCATTCGGGGACATGCCCTTCTTGATGGCGTCCATCATCTTGCCCAGGCTCAGGAACTGATAGCCGCAGACCTGGTCATCCTTGTCCAGCGCCATCTTGACAACGTAGCCTTCGGTCATTTCCAGGTAGCGGGTACCCTTTTCCTTGGTGCCGTACATCGTACCGACCATGGAACGCAGGCCCTTGCCGAGGTCTTCCAGGCCGGCGCCGATGCGCAGGCCGTCATCGGAGAAAGCGCTCTGGGTCCGGCCGTAAACAATCTGAAGGAACAGCTCGCGCATGGCGGTGTTGATCGCATCGCACACGAGGTCAGTGTTCAGCGCTTCAAGGATCGTCTTGCCGGGCAGGATCTCGCTGGCCATGGCGGCGGAATGGGTCATGCCTGAGCAGCCGATGGTTTCCACCAGTGCCTCCTGGATCACGCCGTCCTTCACGTTCAGGCTCAGTTTGCAGGCGCCCTGCTGCGGAGCGCACCAGCCGATACCGTGGGTATAGCCGGAAATGTCTTTGATTTCTTTGGCCTGGATCCATTTTCCTTCTTCAGGAATGGGCGCGGGTCCATGGTTCGGGCCCTTCGCAACACAGACCATCTCTTCAACTTCTTTGGTGTATTGCATGAGACACAGTTCCTCCTGTTCAGGTTGATGTGGGTATCCGGTTCAGTATAGCATAACCGCTTGCGCTTGTACAAGAACAAGTTGTCAGTTTTTTACCGCCCGGTGTTGGCAGTTTTTTGCCGCCCGGACGTTCCGGGTTTGCGCTGTTCCTGCGCCGGGGCCCTGCCGCTGCCCTCATTTTCCGGACTTCGGCAGTTTTTTCAGCGCGCGCGTGGTTTTCCGGCGGATCGCCTTTTCAATTTCCACAATCGGAATCACGCACAAAGCCAGGCCCAGGGCAGTCAGGTATTCAGCCAGGGTAATCGGCTGGAAGGAGAACGCCGTATTCAGGAAAGGCACAAAAATGACGGCAGCGGTGACCAGCAGTGAAAAAGCAAGCGTACCCCACAGCCACATGTTCTGCTTCCGGATCCTGAAAAGGGATGTGATACGGGACCGCATGTTAAAGGAATGGAAGATCTCGATCATGCTCAGGGTCATGAAAGCCATGGTCATCCCGGCCGGGGATTCGGCCACCGCCCAGCTTCCGCTTTCCATCCGGTGCCCGGCAAAGTAACTGAAAACCGTCATGGCGGCAATCACCAGCCCCTGGAATGCGATATCAAACCCAAGGCCGTCCGCAAAAATACTTTCTTTCCGGCTGCGGGGCGGCCGCTGCATAACATCCTTTTCGGCGTCCTCCATGCCCAGGGCAACCGCCGGAAGCGTATCGGTGATCAGGTTGATCCAGAGAATATGGACAGGTTTGAGGATGGTAAAGCCCATCAGGGTTGCGGAAAACACCGCCAGCACTTCCGCCAGGTTCGCGGAGAGCAGGAACTGGATTGCTTTGCGGATGTTGTCGTAGATCCGCCGGCCTTCGCCAACCGCGGATACGATGGTCGCAAAGTTATCATCCGTAAGGAGCATGTCCGCCACGGATTTTGTTACATCCGTGCCGGTGATTCCCATGCCGATGCCAATATCGGCGCTCTTGATGGAAGGGGCGTCATTGACACCGTCCCCGGTCATGGCGGTAACCATCCCCAGGTCTTTCCACGCGTTCACAATGCGCACCTTGTTTTCAGGCTGGACACGGGCATAGACGGAATAACGCCGGACGTCATGGGCGAAGACTTCGTCGGGAATCGCGTCAAGTTCCGCCCCTGTGATTGCGCACTGGCCGGGCTTCAGGATCCCAAGGTCCCGCGCGATGGCCGTCGCCGTATCCTTATGGTCCCCGGTGATCATCACGGGACGGATACCCGCGCTGCTGCACTGTGCAATGGCGTCCTTCACTTCGGGCCGGATCGGATCGATCATGCCGCACATACCGATCCAGGTCATGTCCTGCTCCAGCACATCGGGGGTATTGGACGCCGGCCTTTCATCATAAATCCGCTGGGCGGCGCCGAGCACCCGCAGCGCCTGGTCAGCCATCGCCTTGTTTTCCTCAAGGATCCTGTTCCGCTGTTCTTTTGTCATCGGAACAGCCTGGCTTCCCGTCCAGATCCGTGTGCAGCGGCGGAGCACCTCATCCGGCGCACCTTTTGTAAACTGGATAAAACCATGCCCGGCAACGGCACGGTGCAGGGTGGTCATCATCTTGCGCAGGGAATCGAAAGGTGCTTCGTCAACCCTGGGAAGATCCTGCGCAAGCTCATGCTTGGGCATGCCGTTCTTGTTCGCGTCGTTGACGAGGGCGCACTCCGTGGCTTCTCCCACAGCTTCCCCCTGCTCCAGCTCGGCGTCGGAACAAAGGGCCATTGCTGTCATCAAAAGGGCCGCGTCGTCCGTGACCTTCCTGACGACGGTCATTTTGTTCTGCGTCAGGGTTCCTGTTTTGTCCGAGCAGATCACCTGCGTACAGCCCAGCGTTTCCACTGCGGTCAGCTTCCGGATAATCGCGTGGTTCCTGCTCATCTTCGTCACGCCGATGGAGAGCAGGACTGTCACAACCGCGCTCAGGCCTTCCGGGATCGCAGCCACAGCCAGGGATACGGCGATCATGAAGGTATCAAGCACCGCTTTCCCGCCGTTCCGGACCAGGTTGACAATAAAAACAAACGCGCAAATCACAAGGATCATGGCTGACAGTTTCCTGGAAAGCTCATTGAGCTTGACCTGCAGCGGCGTTTCCTCTTCCTTTGCGCTTGCCAGCGCATCCGCAATCGCGCCCATTTCCGTATCCATACCGGTACCGGTCACGACGGCATGGCCGCGTCCGTAGGTTACGATGGACCCCATGTAAACCATATTTTTCCGGTCGCCGAGGGGCACGTCCCCATGATCGCCGGCAGGAATCGCTTCGCTTTGTTTTTCCACATCCGTGGATTCGCCGGTCAGGGCCGCTTCCTGCGTTTTCATGGATGCGCATTCGACAATCCGGGCATCCGCGGGCACCGCGTCGCCGGCTTCCAGCACCAGCAGGTCGCCCCGGACGACCTCATCCGCCCGGATGGTCTTCTGGTGCCCGCCGCGAATCACTTTCGCCGTAGCCGCAGCAACCTGCTGCAGCGCTTCTATGGCAGCCTCGGCTTTGCTTTCCTGGTAAACGCCCAGGCAGGCGTTGACCAGGACGACAACCAGGATGATCGCCGCATCCGTCAGGCTTTCCCCTGCATAAAGCGCAGTGGCCGCACTGACAACCGCGGCGATGATCAGCACAATGGTCATAGGATCCTTCAGTTCCCCCAGGAACTTCACGAACAGGCTGTCTTTTTTGGCTTCTTTCAGTTTATTCGGACCGTTTTTCGCAAGCCTCGCGGCGGCTTCTTCTTCGGCCAGGCCCTCCGGTGAGGATCCGGCCTCCGCCAGGACAGTCTCTTTTTCTTCAAGATACGGTTTCAATGTTTTCAACCTCCCCGTACAGGCTCACCGAAGGGCCCGGAGTACCGCCCGGAGGGCTGTGAAAGCCTTCTCTGCGCTCTTCTGCACATTTGTATTGAAATCCCCGCAGCCTCCGTCAAACGTGTCGCTGATGCATTTAATGCTCAGGCATTTTACGCCGCAGCGGCTGCATACGAGCGCAATGGCGGCAAGCTCCATCTCACAGATGCTGCATCCGGAAGCCCGCAGCCTCAGTTTTTCCTGGCGGTCTTCCACAAATTTATCGCCGCTGGCGGCTGCAACCACCCGGATTCCGGGAACCTGCGCAGCCGTAAGCCGCGCCAGGCCGGCATCCAGCGGAATAAACTCATCCGCAAATCCCTCGTATTGGCCTGTCCGGATCCCATTGCCGAAAGGCGTGATATCAAAATCATAATGCCAGACCTTCTCCACGGCAAACAGGTCTTCCACTTTCAGGTCTTTATCCAGTGCGCCGGCTACCCCGAAGTTCATCACCAGGCTGCAGCCGTAACGAACGATCAGCAGCATCGTCGCCGCGGCAGCGTCAATCTCTCCGCAGCCGGAACACACGGCATAGATCTCGTGCCCTTCCATCACTGCCTTGTAGACGGTATTGCCCGCCACCGTTTCCTCGGCCAGTTCTTCCCCGCTTTGCAGGAAAGCTTCCAGCTCCCTGCTGACTGCAATCAGAAGTCCGATTTTCATATTGTTTTATTCCTTCATATATTTTTTCAGTGTTTCCCGAACAGCCCCCGGCCCCTGGATTTCTTCCATGAAATAGCCTTTGATTTGTTCCCCGAGCGGACAGGCTGTCAGGTCGCTGCCGAAAATCAGCCGGTTGGAAAGAATCGGGCGCAGTTTATCGCCGCACGTTTCCGGTCTGCCCAGTTCGATCCCTGCCAGCATCGCCCGGAGTTCTTCCAGCAGCGGATCTCCCGACAGCGGCATGGTATGCCCCCGGTCGTCCACGCCCAGCAGGTACCTCAGCCAGCCGGCAATCGCCAGCGGCAGCGCGACCAGCTGCTCCATGGAACGGTTTTCGGCAAGGTAGCTCTTGATCGTCTCGCCGAACCGGATACCGACCTTCTGGGACGTATCTGTCGCGATGCGCTGCGGCGCGTCCGGCATAAAGGGATTCGGCAGGCGCTCCTCCATGACTTCGTCAATGAATGCTTTCGGGTTCAGGATCCCGGGATCCGTTACGACCGGCAGGCCTTCCCGGTAGCCCAGGCGCCGGATCAGCCGCACCAGGTCTTCATCTTTCATTTCCTCGCGGATCAGCGTGTAGCCAAGCAGGCAGCCGTATACTGCCAGGGCCGTATGCAGCGGATTCAGGCATGTGGTCACTTTCATGCGTTCCGTCTTGTTCACCGTTTCCCTGTCTGTGAAGTATACCCCGGCCTTTTCCAGCGGCGGGCGGCCATTCGGGAACTTGTCCTCCACAACCAGGTACTGGGCCTTTTCCGCGTTCACAAAAGGCGCGACAAAGGTCCCCTTCGGCGTTTCCAGCGGAGCCATGTCTTCGATTCCCGCTTCTTCCAGCATCCGCTGGACTTCCGGTGCGGGCCGCGGCGTGATTTTGTCGATCATGCTCCAGGGGAATGAAACCTGTGTTTCATCGGACAGCCAGTTCACAAAGCCGTCCGGCACAAAGCCGTTTTCCTGCCAGGCTTTCGCCACCTCGAGGATGCTGTTCTGCAGCTTTTCCCCATTATGGCTGCAGTTATCCATGCTCACCACTGCCAGCGGTTTTTTCCCCTGCCGGTACCTGTGGTACAGCAGCGCTGTTACGATGGTCATGGCGTGCCTTGCCTTTTCAGGGCCGTTCGCCAGGTCTTCCTCCACCGTTTTCAGGTAGCTGCCGTCCATCTGCCGCAGCGCGTATCCTTTTTCGGTGATTGTGAAACTGACGATCTGCAGGGACGGGGCTGCAAAAGCCCGCTGCAGGCGTTCATAATCCGGATGCACCGCCGGCTGAGCGACCAGCGCTTCCGATACGGACGCAACAATCTCCTTGTCAATGGTCGCGTCTGCGTTCAGCGTTACGCACATGGCCAGGTTATCATATCCGCCGTAAACCATCCGGATATTATCCACGTCGAAGGTGTCCGCAGCGATAATCCCCCGGTCGGACAGCCCTTCATCCAGCAGCCGCTGCTGCAGCACGGCAATAAACGCACGGAAGATGTTTCCCGCGCCGAAATGCACCCAAAGCGGCGCGTCGTCCGTCTTTTTCCTCATCTGCAAAACGTCGTATGCCGGGAGGCGCACGCCGGCTTTTTCCCAGCCGGTACGGTCCTGCAGGGACCCAAGATTCACTTTCATGCCCATATCCTCCTTTTTGTGGGAATCCGCCGGCCAGGCCAGGGGCTTTTCATTTGCAGCCGCAGGCCCGGCTTCAAAGGCGCCGATACGATTCTGGAACCCCACGCAGGGCGTGGGGTTCCATGCATTCACGAATAATCAGGGGCTGCCTTCCGGCAGCCCCCTGATAAACATATTTACTTGGTCATTGCGGCGATCTCAGCGGCCAGGTCGTCCTTCCGCTTTTCGATGCCTTCACCGCGCTCGAAGCGGCTGAACTTCACGATATCCAGTTCCGCGCCGGCAGCCTTGGCAATCTCGCCCATCAGGCCCTTGATGTTCTTGTCGGGATCTTTGACGAAGGGCTGCTCAAGCAGGCACACTTCCTTGTAGTACTTCTCGATCCGGCCTTCGACCATCCGGTCGACGATCTTCTCGGGTTTTCCTTCGTTCAGCGCCTGTGCCCGGAGGATTTCCTTTTCCTTCTCGAGCTTGCTGGCGTCCACTTCTTCGCGGCGGACCGCTTCCGGCTTCGCCGCGGCGATCTGCAGCGCCAGGTCATGGGCAAAGGTCTTCACTTCGTCGTTGGTGCGGCCTGCTTCATCAGTAGCGACTTCGACCATAACGCCGACCTTGCCGCCCAGGTGGATGTAGGTGGAAACCACGCCGGAGGTCTCGTAACGGGAGAAGCGGCGGATGCTGATCTTTTCACCGATGGCAACGGTCGCGTCGCTCACCAGGTCAGAGATGGTCTTGCTGCTGTCGTCCACGAAAGCCTGAGCCATCAGCGCATCCACGTCTGCGGGATTTGCCAGGGCAACCTGCTTGGCAACCTTGTTGGCAAAACCGATGAAGTTATCCGTCTTGGCAACGAAGTCCGTTTCGCAGTTGACTTCAACGATCGCGCCGATCCTTCCGTCTTCGCTCACATACTGGGCGACCACGCCTTCCGCAGCAATGCGGCTGGCCTTTTTGGCAGCCTGGCTCAGTCCCTTTTCACGCAGCCATTCAATGGCCTTGTCCATATCGCCGTCGCTCTCGACCAGCGCTTTTTTGCAGTCCATCATGCCGGCGCTGGTGCGCTCGCGCAGTTCTTTCACCATTGCAGAAGTAATCGCTGCCATGTTCAATCAATCCTTTCAATAATTATGCTTCGGGAGCCGCGTCCACAGCGGGTTTCTCGTCCGCTTCGGATTCAACGGGAGCGGAATCAGCTTCTTCATTCTGCTCGCCCTGCTTGCCTTCGAGCACAGCATCGGCCAGCTTTCCGGCGATCAGCTTGACGGCGCGGATCGCGTCATCATTGCCGGGGATCACGTAATCGATCTCGTCGGGGTCGCAGTTGGTATCGACGATACCTACGATCGGGATGCCCAGGATACGGGCTTCGGTCACGGCGATGTGCTCCTTGCGGGGGTCCACAACGAACAGGGCGCCGGGGAGCTTCTTCATCTCGCGGATGCCGCCCAGGTTGGTTTCCAGCTTTTCCCGCTCATGGATCAGCTTGATGACTTCCTTCTTGGGCAGCACGTCAAACTGGCCGCTCTGCTCCATCTTGTCGATCTGGTTCAGCCGGTCGATCCGGGTGCGGATGGTCTTGAAGTTGGTCAGCATGCCGCCCAGCCAGCGGTTGTTCACATAGAACATGTTGCAGCGCTTGGCTTCGCTCTCGATGGATTCCTGCGCCTGCTTCTTGGTGCCGACGAACAGGATGCTCTTGCCTTCCATCGCGATGTCGCGGACAAACGCGTAAGCTTCGTCAACCTTGCGGACGGTCTTCTGCAGGTCGATGATGTAGATGCCGTTGCGTTCGGTGAAGATGTACTGCGCCATCTTCGGGTTCCACCGGCGGGTCTGGTGACCGAAGTGTACGCCGGCTTCCAGGAGCTGTTTCATGGAAATGACTGCCATTT
>CAMMYM010000067.1 GCA_946527725.1 uncultured Clostridia bacterium | reverse complement strand
TGTACCAACCCGGATCATTCGTACGCCCCCTGTCATCCCATAGTCACTTCAACCAGGTGGTTCCCATTCCCGTACGCGGGAATCTCTGCTGCGTCCGCGCCGTCTACCCGGATCTGCCGGACGCCCTTTTCCACATGAGCAGGGTTTTTGACGCTGATCCGGTATTCGGCGCCGCGCCACCTGCGGACAGCTTCAAATCCGTCCCATTCTGCCGGAATGCAGGGGTCCACTGCCAGGGTACTGAAACCCGGCCGGATGCCCAGCATATAGCGCGTCGCTGCATAGTAAGCCCATCCGGATGATCCCGTCATGAAAGGATGTCTTGCCCTGCCGAAGGCTGTATGGTCTTTCCCCATAATGAACTGGCAGTATGTATAGGGTTCTGCCTGGCGTATTTCCATTTTGTCATTCTGGTTCTCCGGCAGCAGCGCATCATAGAACTTCATTGCCCGGCTCCCGCGGCCGAGCACGCATTCAGCCACCCATGCCCAGGGGTTGGGATGGCTGAAGATTGCTCCGTTCTCCTTAACGCCCGGATAAACCCGCGTTACGAATCCGATGCTGTCGTCCAGTGTCACAAAGGAAGGCGCGTTGAGCATCAGGCCCCAGGGCGTGTACAGCCATTCGTCCACTGCATCCATGCAGGAAAGCCCCTGCTCCCGCGACGCGGTGCCGCTGACGACCGCCCAGGTATTGCTTTCCATATGCACTTTCCCCTCCCGGGCTTCCCGGGAGCCGATAGCCCTGCCGTCTGCCGTGAATCCACGCAGGAACCATTCCCCGTTCCACAATTCCCGCCTGCAGGTTTCCTCCATGGTTTCCTTCAGCGCCGTATACTTTTTTTCATCCTCCCTGCGGCCAAGCGCTTTGGCGGCGTCCAGGAAATGGTTTGTGGCCCATACCAGCAGGAAGGCTACCATCGCGCTTTCACCGCCGCCCAGGTTCAGGCAGTCGTTCCAGTCCGCCCGCAGGCCCTTCGTGACGCCATGGCTGCCTGTCTGCGCGTAGGAAAAGTCCAGCGCTGCCTTCATATGCTCCCAAACGGTTCCGCTGCCTTCGTCCGCGAAGGGAATCACCTCGTCCAGGAACGCTGTATCCCCGCTCTCCCGCACATTTTCCACAATCGCCGGAATCAGCCACAGTGCGTCGTCCGCACAGGCGTCCCTGATTCCGTGCAGCATGCTCTTCCTGTCCGCTTCCGGAATCACCGTCGGGGATTTGAATCCATCCTCTTTGGACTGTTCAAGTACAGCCGGGTCGAACAGATGCAGGCCGTATCCCTCCCGCATCTGCCCGTGCAGGAGCTGGCGGATCCTTTTCAGGCACATGTCCGGTTCCGCATGGGGAATGCACATGGCGTCCTGCGCGGTATCCCTGTATCCCAGCCCCGTCCTTCCGCCGACTTCAATAAAGGAGGAGAAGCGGGAAAACAGCACGTTGATTTCGCTCTGGTAAAGATTCCATATATTCAGCGAGCGGTTCATGTTTTCATGGGGTGTGGCGACCTGCATCCTGCCAAGCTTTTCATCCCAGAATTGTTTCAGTTCGCAGAAAGCCCTGTCCGTACCCGCTTCGTCATAGCGCTCCCGGGCCCGTTCCGCGGCGTCGCCCCTGCCGGTGCCAAGATAAAAGAGCACGCGGGCCTCTTTGCCGGGAGCGAGCGTCAGCTTCCGCTGCAGCGCGCCGCAGGGATTCCCGCCCAGTTCCAGTGAACCGCTGAGCTTTCCTTCCTCAACACCGCGCGGATTCCGTTCTGTACGGTAGGGACCGATGAAGGCCTCCCGTACGCCGTCGAATCCGTCAGGTATGAAATTCCCGGCAAGGAACTGCCACGCGTCCTTCTCGTAATGCAGCTCACACAGCACTGCGCCTTCCTCATAATGGGAGCCGGCAGCATACAGGCTCATCTGGAAATTCTGGTTGTCCATATCGATCTCGTGGAAGGAGAATTCCACGTAACCGAAAACACTCAGGTGCCTGATCCGGCCTGATTCGTTGCGGATTTCCACGTCAAAAACCTCAACCGGGTCCTCATCCCCCTCTTCCCGGGGAATAAACAGCGTCTGCTGTCCGCGGATTCCCTCATATTCGCACAGGAAACGCGAATAGCTCAGCCCATGCCTGGCTTCATAGCGGGCTTCCGCAAGCGGCAGTCCCACAGGCTGCCAGCTCAGTGACCAATACTTCCCGCTGTCATCGTCCCGCAGGTATACATAATGTCCCGGCCAGTCCATCGGGACACCGTTGGGGCGGAAGCGCGTAATCCTGTGGTGCTGCGGGCTGTCAAGCCAGGAGTAACCGCCCGCGTTATGGGAAATCACCGTTCCCATTCGCTGTGTCCCCAGGTAATTTGTCATGGACTGGGCTACTTCCACATGGTCGACAACATACTCCCGTGCGCTGTCATCAAAATACCCGTACTGCATATTTACATCTCCGTTTTTCAGAATCTTGCCTTATCCGGTCTGATTATACCAGTCCTGACAGCCGGCGGACAGGAATGCTGTTGCTCTTTTTTGACTCCCTTTGGCGTTTTCTTCATTTTTCCCTTCGTTCAATAGCGTACAGCAGTTTCCGCGCCATTTCAACAGGTATATTGCTCCTTTTGCAAATGGACAACAGGAGTCAAGATTTCACAATAAGGGATAATGACACCCGCCATGTGTTTTCTGTAAAATGAAGCCACCATAAAGGACAAAAAGCAAAAAGGAGGCGGATCCACGGTGTCAATGGCAAGGACCGGAACCAGGCCGGAGCATATCCGCCCCCGCGGCGGCGCCTCCGCCATGCGGAAAAAAACGTTCTGGCTGACAACCATGATGCTGCCGGCCACCATCTGGCTGCTGCTTATCCGATACCTTCCGATGTTCGGGATTGTGATGTCTTTCCTGGATTACAAACTGCCGACCCGGAAGGTTCCCTTTCCGCTCAACCTGCTGAAAAGCCCGTGGGTCGGCCTGAAAAACTTCCAGTTCCTCTTTACGGGCGAAAGCCTGACGATGATCCGGAATACAATCGGTTACAACGCGCTCTGGATCGTGCTCGGCCTCCTGATCTCGGTTGCTTTCGCAATCATGATGAGCGAGCTGTCCCGCAAGTTCCTGGCGAAAACCTATCAGACCATGATGTTCTTTCCCTATTTTCTCAGCTGGGTTGTCGTATCGTATTTCCTCTTTGCTTTCCTGGACCCGACGAACGGCATGCTCGTCCGCAGCCAGAGGGCCGCGGGGGCAGCCGCCGTCGACTGGTACAACACACCGGCCTATTGGCCGTACATCCTGACGATCTGTTCCCTCTGGAAAAACACCGGCTACTCGACCGTACTCTATCTCAGCGCCATCACAGGCATCGACCGCAGCCAGTATGAAGCAGCAGCCGTTGACGGCGCCACCAAGTGGCAGCAAACCGTCCATGTAACGCTGCCCCACCTGAAACCCATGATCGTCATCCTGCTGATCATGAACGTCGGAAAGATCTTTAATGCGGATTTCGGCCTCTTCTGGTCCGTACCGATGAATTCGGCACCGTTGTATCCCGTGACCCAGGTGGTTGATACCTACGTCTATCGTGCCTACACGTCCACCGGGAAT
This sequence comes from uncultured Clostridia bacterium, assembly GCA_946527725.1. Lineage (GTDB taxonomy): Bacteria > Bacillota > Clostridia > Christensenellales > Aristaeellaceae > Aristaeella. The sequence goes on along the minus strand of CAMMYM010000067.1, from coordinate 4,740 downwards.
GTCGGAATGAGCACTGCCGCCGGCTTCCTGCAGAACCTGGTCGGTTTCATCTGTATCATGATTGCAAACGGCATTGTGCGAAAACTGGACGCCGACAGCAGCCTGTTCTGAAACGGAGGAAAGCATATGACAACCGCAGCCAAAAAGAATACCGGCGCTTTCCGCCTGAACATGGTCAGCCGAAAAACCGAATCGGTCTTTCACCTGATCCTGGGGTTGTTTGCACTGGCCTGTATCATTCCCTTTATCTTCGTTATCATCATCTCCTTTTCCTCGGAAAACAGTATCCGCCAGATTGGGTATTCCTTCGTTCCTTCCTCCTGGTCCCTGGATGCATACAGGCAGGTTTTCAATCTCGGCGACGCACTGTGGCGCAGCTACTTCAACAGTTTCTTCATCACAATCGCCGGTACCGTATTGAGTGTCACGATGTGTGTGCTGTATGCATATCCACTGTTCCGGAAGGATTATAAACTCCGCGGATTCTTCAGTTTCCTCAGTTTCTTCACAATGATCTTCGGCGGCGGACTGATTCCCACCTACATCGTCTGCAAAAACCTTCTGGGCATGAGCAACAACTATGCGGCGCTCATCGTTCCCATGCTGGTCAGTCCGTTCAACATCATTATCATGAGGACCTTTTTCCAGACGTCCGTACCCTTCGACCTGATTGAAGCGGCCACCATCGACGGCAGCGGGGAATACACGACCCTGGTACGCGTCATCCTGCCGATTGTCAAGCCGGGCATTGCCACCGTTGCGCTGCTGACCGCCCTGGGATACTGGAATGAATGGTTCCTCTGCCTGCTCTATGTGACGAAGCGCGATCTGTATCCGCTGCAATACCTGCTGATGGAAATGCAGCGAAATGCCGAATTCCTGGCGCGCAATTCCTCAATGATCGGCGCGTCCGGCGCCCAGGCTGTCGCAAGCCTGCCCAGCCAGACCATGCGCATGGCTGTTGTCGTGTTCATCGTCCTGCCCATTGCCTGCGCGTATCCCTTCTTCCAGCGCTATGTGGTTGCAGGCCTGACGATCGGAAGCGTAAAAGGGTAAGAACAGCGGGGGTCTTAACCGCTGCTTGCAAATAAAATATATTCTGTTGGAGGTAAGATTATGAAGAAATTCCTGGCCCTCATCCTGGCAGCAATCATGCTGCTGACCCTGGTTCCCGCCGCGATGGCGGACAGTCCTGTCCAGGTCACCATCCTGCTGTGCGGCTGCAACGTCACCGATGATGCTGCAGTCCTGGAAAAACTGAACGCATACCTGACTGAAAAGATCGGCGTCACCGTAGCTCCCACCTGGGGTACATGGGGTAACTTTGACCAGCTCGCACAGGATGCTGTCAATACCGGCAGCAGCGAGTACGACATCCTGTTCACCAGTTCCTGGAATGCGGATGAATACGCTCCCTATGCAAAAAAAGGCGCTTTTGTCCGCCTGGACGATCCGGAAGACGACCTGCTGGCTGAGTACGGCGCTGATCTGAAAGCCGCCCTGCCGGAGCTGCTGTTCGAAGGTGCCGCAACCGAAGGCCCCGACGGCGAAAAGGGCATCTACGCCGTACCGGGTTTCAAGGATTTTGCTACCATGAACACCTGGGATGTCAACGTCACCTTGCTTGAAAAATACGGCTATACCCTGGACGATGTGAAGAATGCCGGTTTCTACGGCTGGGGCGACATCTTCGCGAAAGTCAAGGCCGGTGAGGAAGCCGAACGGAACGGAGAAGTCTTTTATCCCTTCATCTTTGAAGGTGCCGTCGTTGAGCGCTTCGTTAACGGCACTCCCATCGTTACCGGCGACGCCAACGGCCTGCTGAGCTATTACATGAATACAGAAGACGTATCCACGCCCGGCGCCTACGGCAACGTAATATTCAATAAATTCGCGACCCCTGAGTTTGAGAAATTTGCCCGCCAGATGCGCGAATACTATCAGGCCGGGTACATCGATCCCGCGATCGCCATTGGCGAAACAGCCACCGATACCTGGCGCAACGCCCAGAATGCCGCTAATTACCTGATCTCCTCCGAGGTATCCCTGTACGGTTATGAATACACGACCTCCGAACAGCGCGGCATCCAGGTTGCTTATGTGATGACCACCGACGCCCCCTTCATTGACAACACCTCCGTCCAGGGAGCCATGATGGCTGTCTCCGCCAACAGCGAGCATCCCGTGGAAGCCTTCAGGTTCCTGAACCTGCTGAACACTGATCCCTATGTCATGACCCTGATGAACTACGGTGTCGAGGGAATCCATTACAACCTGAACGCCGACGGCGAAGTGGAGTTCACCGAAGCGCGCGCCAGCTTCTCTCCCTGGAGGAACGGTGTGGGCAACGTAACCCTGCTGCCCCCGGAAAAAGGCCAGGGTGCGGATTTCCAGCAGCGGTTCGCGGATTTCTACGCCGCTTCCAAAAAGCTGCCCCTCTACGGTTTCACCTTCGACAGCAAGCCCGTGGAGAATGAAATCGCCGCTGTCGCCAATGTCAAGGAAGCCTATGCGCTGAGCCTCTTCACCGGTGCGGTGGACGTCGATGAAAAGCTGCCTGAGCTCCTCAGCAAGCTCGAAGCCAGCGGTATGCAGAAGATTGTGGACGAAGCCAATGCCCAGCTGAAAGCTTTCCTCGGAGAATAACCGCAGGTTCCTTGATTGCATGAAGAAGGGTTCCGGCAATTGCCGGAACCCTTCTTCATGTTTGTATATCTTGATTTTCCTGTTATCCGAGGACAACTGCGACCTTGTGGGTCTTTCCGTCGCCGAAGGCCGGCAGCACATTGCCGTCGATCTTCGTGCCGTCCACAGTGACTTCCTTCACGCCGCGGCAGACATGCGCCGGGTTTTTGATCTCGATGTCGTACATTGCCCCGCGGAAGCGGCGGCTGACCTTGTAGCCGTCCCAGGTATGCGGTACGCACGGATCAATCCTGAGGCCGTCCCAGTCAGGCTTAATGCCGAGGATATAGTTGCTGATCACATAGAAGTTCCAGGCAGCGGTGCCTGTCAGCCAGCTGTTTTTCGCCTGGCCGAAATTCTTTGCGTCCTTTCCGGCGATCATCTGGCTGTACACATACGGTTCCATCTTATGCAGGTCGGAAATTTCCTCCCGCCAGGCAGGGGCGATGCGGCTGTACAGGTCAAACGCCCGGTCCCCGTGTCCCACGACAGTTTCCGCGGCAATAATCCACGGGTTATTATGGCAGAAGATGCCGGCATTCTCTTTATATCCCGGCGGATAGGAGCTGACTTCACCGAGCTCCAGGTGGTATTCGCTGTAAGCAGGCTGCAGCAGCACGATGCCGTGCTTGGTTTCCAGCATGTTGTGGACGCTTTCCAGCGCCTTTTCCGCCATGCCGTTCTCCAGGCCGATGCCAGCCATCACGCAATAGCCCTGGGATTCGATGAAAATCTTGCCGTCTTCACATTCCTTGCTGCCGACTTTATGGCCCATGGCGTCATAAGCACGGACGAACCATTCGCCGTCCCAGCCGTCCTTTTCGACTGCCTTGGTCATTTCGTCAATATGCGCCTGGTACTCATCCGCTTTGGCAGTATTGCCCCTGCGGCGTTCAATCGCCACCAGTTCAGGCCCGATGGACACGAACATGCCGGCAATCAGCACAGATTCCGCGACACGCTCATCCGGGGCATTTGGATTTGAGAATGTCTGGAAGCTTTCATCCGGAGTATCGGAGTAGCAGTTGAGGTTCAGGCAGTCGTTCCAGTCAGCGCGTCCGATCAGCGGCAGGCCGTGCGGTCCGCGATTGTTCACCACATGCATGAAACTCGCTTCCAGGTGCTCCAGCAGCGTACCGCAGTCATCCGGATTGCAGTCGTATGCGGTCGGTTCGTCAAGAATGCCGAAATCGCCTGTTTCCTTGATATAGGCAGCTGTACCGGCAATCAGCCACAGCGGGTCGTCATTGAAGCCGCCGCCGATATCGTTGTTTCCTTTTTTGGTAAGGGGCTGGTACTGATGGTAGCATCCGCCGTCACGGAACTGTGTCGCGGCAATATCGAGAATACGCTCACGGGCACGTTCCGGAATCTGGTGGACAAAGCCCAGCAGGTCCTGGCTGGAATCGCGGAAACCCATGCCGCGGCCGACACCGCTTTCGAACATGGAGGTGCTGCGGCTCATATTGAAGGTGACCATGCACTGGTAGGGGTTCCAGATGTTGACCATCCGGTTCAGCTTCTCTTCGGAAGAAGTCAGCGTATATGCGCCCAGCAGGTTGTCCCAGTGCGCCTTCAGGTCTGCAAACGCGTCGGCGATCTGTTCGTCAGTGGACAGTTTCGACAGCATTTCTTTTGCCGGTTTCTTGTTGATGACGCCCTTCTTTTCCCATTTTTCTTCCACGGGCAGCTCAACATAGCCCAGCACAAAGTTGTATTTCTTCGCTTCGCCCTTCTCAAGGTGCACCTTGATCTGGTGTGCTGCCATGGGCTGCCAGCCGGAAGCGACGGAATTTCCCATCTTTCCGGAGAAGACAGCCTGCGGGTTTTCAAAGCCGTTATACATGCCCAGGAAGGTTTCCATATCGGTATCGAAACCGTCAATAGGCGTATTTACCGCATAGAAGGAATAATGGTTCCTGCGTTCACGGTATTCAGTCTTATGATAGACCACACCGTCCTCAACCTCGACCTCTCCGGTGGAAAAATTGCGCTGGAAATTCAGCATGTCATCCTGGGCGTTCCAGAGGCAGAACTCCACAAAGCTGGTCAGGA
>CAMMYM010000066.1 GCA_946527725.1 uncultured Clostridia bacterium | reverse complement strand
ACCACGGGGGCAGCTTCCTGCACAGGCGCTGCTTCCTGGACGGGAGCTTCTTCCACGACGGGAGCAGCTTCCTGTACGGGAGCTTCCTGTGCGGGCTGTTCTTCAATCAGTTCCTCTGCAAAGGCTATTGCCATGGATGAGATGAGCAGGGCAATGGCTGTAAGCACGGCGAGAACTTTCTTGAAATTCTTCATGTTCCTTACCTCTCTTCAGTCGTCCTGAACGGTTCTTGCTTTTGGATCCTTGTACCCCTTTTTTCAGCCTACCGTTACATAAAAGTTACATTTCGAAGGTTTTGGGTGTTTCAAATCACCTCAAAAAGGGTATACGAATCCACTCAAAATATTACCATAAAAAAAAACGGTTTGCAAGTGGGTACGGGAATATATTGATAAATAATTCAAAAGCGGTCCGGCGTTCCCGAATTATCTCGGTTTTTCGCGTCTTTGAAGTGTAATTTTCAGGTTATTTCTATTTTTGTTATGTTATTTACTGTGTAACTTATTTGTAAGTATTCTTTCCCATTTGTACACTTTCATTCATTCTTTTTTGTCTTTTCGATCCTTGTTATTTATCATATTTGGCATGTATTATTGCCAATAATTACCTGGTTGATTTTCCGGACCGGGTTCTGTTCTTCCTCCAAAAACCCCCTGGCTTTTGATTTCCTTTTATTGGTATCGGTTTCATAATTTTCGGACAGTTCATGGGCTTGTTTGGTTATTTGTATATACAACTTTTTATATTTTCTGGCAAACTTTTTTGACATTTTAGGTAATGCGATCTAAATCTGCCTGTTAACCAGCCAGAATGCAGGTTTTTCCTTGCCTCGGATGTATATGAAATGTTTTTCTGTATATTCTTTGTACACACTTGACAGATGTGTTTTTCGTCCGCTTTTTTCCCTTTTCCTCCGGTTTCTCATTGGCATCCTGCAGGTGCGGTTTCCGGGCAGCATCGTTGCAGGAATACGGAATCCGGTTGTTTTCTGTTTCAGCGGCCCGGATTCCCGAGCATCCGCCGGACACCGGCAAACTGGGTATTCAGGAGTTCGAAGTTGACCCTTCCCGTCTGGTCAAAGCCGGTGGCTTCCAGGGTGAAGTCTCCTTTGTAGCCTGTTTTTGCGATGAAGGCAAAGAACCTGCCGAAATCAATATGGCCCCGGCCGACGGGAAGGACCTTCAGGTTGTTCCATTCCATGTATCCCCCGCTGTAATCGTTAACGTGGTAATGGCGGATATGCCCTTCCTGCCACAGCCAGGCATGGTTTTCATCATACAGGAGTTCGAGCTGGCGGTGGAAATCCGCCATCTTCGTATCAAAGACGAAATGAATATCCGGATAAGCCCGGTAAAGCTCCTCCCAGTGGGTCATGGGATCCTGATGGCATACCACGTTTTCCACCAGGAGATCCAGGCCGTGGGCTTCCGCCGCCGTCCTGAGGTTCCCGAAGGCCTCCAGGTTGTTTTCAAACCTGGAATCGGAGATCACGCCGTTCCACAGGTGCAGGACCATCCTGTCCGCGCCGAGGGCTTCCGCAACCTCGCAGTTGATCCTAAACAGGCGGAAGGCTTCCCTGAGCTCTTCCTCCCCGCCTTTCGTGATATGCTCTGACATGGCTTTTTCGCAGTGCAGCACGGGAAATCGGATCCCCAGCGGTTTCAGGAATGCGATGAGATCCTCCGGATGGGTATACCAATCCGGATAGATCATCAGCTCAAAACCGTCGCAGTCCAGCTGCGGGCAGAATTCCTTCAGCAGGCGGTAATCCCGCCCGTTTGGGCGGCCGATCAGCGCGCCGGTGGAGCAGAACAGTTCGTTCATGGATATCCCCTTCCGTCGTTTCTTCGCCGGAAAATTTCAAAAATGCCGGGTACCGAATCGGTACCCGGCAGGCAATGCTTTGGATTATTCGAAGACTTCCTCGTCTTCTCCGACTTCCACTTCTTCTTCCGCAGGCTCCGCTTCCGGCAGTCCGAAGTATGCCAGCAGGATCGCCTGGGACCAGGTCACGCTGTTAGTGATATTGTAGTTCTGCAGGTAGGGGGTGTAGAAGTCATAGTAGATGTTGGAGTATACCGGGATGGCAGGCAGGATCTCGTTGTACCTCTCCTGGAAGTCCATCCATTCGCTCACGTACTCGTAGGAGTTGCCGGGCTCGGTTTCGCGCATGTTCACGGCGAACTTCCAGAGCTTCTCGTCGTCGGAGTAGGTGTTGTTCCAGATCAGGTGGCCGGGGGTGTCGTCCGCGCTGTAGGTGATGGACGGGTCAACGATGACGTGGAAGTTGGTGGCCAGGTAGATCATGTCCGTGGTGCGCGGCAGCTCACGGTAGTAGTACTGGAGCAGCTTTTCCATCTCTTCGGGCACGAAGGTGACCTTGATGCCGACCTGCGCCAGGTTGTCGACGAACATGCCTTCTTCCTGCATGAACTCAGCCATCTTGTTCCCGGCGGGATACATGATGCTCAGGTCCAGCGGAACGATTTCGCCCTTGATGTTCTTGCAGCGGACGTCGTCCACCGCGGGATCGTAGGGATTTCCTTCCCTGTTCAGGGTCCAGCCGGCCTTGTTCAGCAGGCGGGCGGCCTCTTCCAGCTGCACATTGTAGTGGACGAGCAGCGTGTTGCCTTCGTCGTCCTTCCAGCGGGCACGCAGCTGGTCCCACATGGCGTACAGGGCGATCCTTTCCTCTTCGGTCTCCCAGGCCATGAAGCTCTTCTTCCGCTTCGCGCGCTCGGTCAGCTCTTCCTCGGTAATCTCGGTGCCGATCTCATCGATGGATTTGAGCTGGTTCACGGGATAATCCACGAATCCTTCCAGGATCTGGTATTCCCACTGCTCCAGGCCGAAATAGCCGTCCAGCACCCAGGCGTAGGCGCCGCAGTATTTCTGGCCGAGGGCATCGCGGTCCATGCACCAGGCGATGGCCTGGCGGACCAGTTCGTCATTCACGGTGTCCTTCTCATAGCTGAAGGTCAGGAACGCCATACCGATACGGGGATAGGGAGTGTTGTTGTAGGCGGTCATCCGGAGGTTGTCGATGGCTTCGGCCAGGGTCACCTTGTTGATCAGGTGCAGCTCCTGGTTTTCAACCTTCTCGACGACGGTTTCATAATCCGCGACCTGCAGCTGGACATGCTCGATGGTGGGCTTGACCAGGTAGATCGGTTTTTCGCTGCCGTCCAGGAGCTGGTTGCCGAACTCATCGGTTTCCGCATAGGCATGGCCGTGGTCAAGCGCCTTCTGCAGCGCCGCGCCGATATCTTCGCCGGGCAGGTTGTTTTCCACCCATGCGCCCTTGAAGTACTCGTTGATCGAGAAGTGGCCGACGTGGGTTTCCGGATCCCAGGAATCCAGCAGGTAGGGGCCGGACACGACCTTCGGATGGGAATTGTAGCCTTCCACGGGATCCAGGATGGTCTTCCGGAGCAGGTCCGCCGTATAGACGGGCGTATCGCTGCCGTCGGCGTTCACCAGCTTGATGCCGATGGAGTCGCCCGTTTCAGGATCCACATAACCGGCTTCCACCTTGACACCGGGGGCGATCACGCTGATCGGGTACGGAACGGTCAGCATCAGGCCGATCTCAAAGAAGTAAGGCAGGAAATCGTCATCCAGGAAGAACCGGAGCTGGCGGCCTTCGTCCAGCACGGTCACGCCGGACAGGTAGTCGATATCCTCGCTGTCTTCGCTCAGGTCCAGGGGCTCGCCGGCGATCACCTTCCTGCGGGAGGCAATGTAGCGCTTGGAACCCATCAGGTGCTCGCAGCGGTAGATCTTGCCGCCGATCTCCTCGATTTCGGGGCTCATCATCAGCAGGATGGAGAACGCATAGTCCCAGCCGGTGATCGGCGTGCCGTCGGAATAAAACAGGTTGTCCGCCAGCGTCAGGGTGTAGATCTTGTTGCCCCGGTCGTCAATCTGGACGGACGCGCTGCGCACGACGCTGGGATCGAACACGTAGGTGCCCTGGTTCTGGTCCCAGTTAACCAGGTTGTATCCATGGATCAGCGCACGTACGTCGATGTCCGACGTGTTGTTGCCGAACATTTCCGTAAAGAAGTCACCCTTGGTGATGGTCGGATGGCCGACGATCAACTCGCCCGGAATGCCGTCCTCGGTGAGCTCCATTTCTTTCTTCACCGGGATCAGCAGATCCTCTTCCTCACCGCCGAATTCCTCTTCCGCGACGGAAGCAGGCATCCAGGCCAGCAGGAGGACGAGACTCAGCAGCATGCTCAGGATTCTCTGGAACTTGTTCACGATGATCAGACCCTTTCCTTATTATTCTCCTTATCCGTTTCGGCCGCAAATCAGTCGAAGCAGTCGCCTACATGATTGATCAGGATCGGGATACCGAGGGCGGTTTCGTATTCATTGAAGATCGTCCAGTCTTCCCCGGGACGGTCGTCCTTTGGCTTGCCGGGCTGGCGCGGCGGGATCCGGGTGACGCGGTTTGTCACGGTCCATGCGCTTCCGGCGGCAGCGGTCGTTTCCTGGGTGTAGCCGGAAACCGCCTGTTCTTTCCATGTATAGGTGACTTCCTGACCTTCGATGTACTTCGGCAGGTCGTTCAGCGTTACATTCCATCCGCCGGCCTCGTTCAGCACGTATACCTTGCCGATGGGCAGCAGCGTAACGGCGATGGAGGAGGGCCGGATCCGCTGGTTGTTATTGTTGTCATTCCAGACCTTCTGGAAGGAAGCGGATGTCAGTTCGGGATGGTAGGTATTGGTGATGAAGAAGCCGTTGATCTCCGTGTCGTACCACAGGACGGCATCCTCGTTGACGGAATATGCGATCTCGTTGCCGGCTTCATCGGTCACGGGCTTCTCCGTGAAGGTATGCTGCCAGCCGTTGGCCGCGGTAATCTCCGCGGTATCGTTCAGTACGCCGTTGGCGTACAGGTGGACTGTGACGCTGCCGGGGCGGTTGCGGTCCTTGTCGTTGTCGTCATTCCAGATCTTGGTGACCGGGATGTCCATCACCTCGGCGTCGGGCTTCGGCGTGGGGGCCGGCGCGTAGCTGTTGACCAGCTTCGCACTGGCTGTACCGTCCTTGCCGACGGTAATGGTCATGCAGGTGGTACTCTCGTCGCCCTTGAGGGAATACGCCTTGACGAGGCCTTCCGCGTTCTTTTCGGCCACGGCGTATTCGCCGGGCTTCAGGCCGTCCAGTTCATACTTGCCGTCGGTGAACTCAGCGTAGGTGACGGTCTTCTTGTATCCGTCAGGCCCGGTGATTTCGAAAACCAGGCTGCCGGCCGCGCTCATCGGATCCGTATTGGGTTCGGCGGCAGCGGCTTCCTTCCACGCGCAGGTAACGTTCAGGCTGAGGGTTGCGCCGGCTTCGACGTATCCGGCGTCGCCCACGCGGGAGCTTTCGCTCAGGGCATAAACGATTTCGCTGTCTTCGTGCGCCTTGGCGTATGCGTCAATCAGGGCGTCGCCGTTGGTCAGCTGTACGGCGTATGCGCCGGCAACCACGTTTTCAAAGGTAAAGGTCTTTTCCCCGTTCGCTGCGTTCCCGTAAACCAGCGACGCGGGCATCTGCTTCTTGTCCGGTCCGGTTACGGTTGCTGCCAGGGTGCTCAGATCCGCGTCGGCCGGAGCGCCGGAGGCGGTCACCTTCACGGCCAGGGTGCCGGTCTTCAGGGTGTTGGTGATGTCCAGCCCGGAAACCGCGGTCGCGTACGCTTCCAGGCTGTCCGCCTGTTCCACGGTGTATTTGACGGCTGTCCGGGTGCCCTGGGCGTTGAGGGGCAGTCCGTCCCAGGTGACTGTCCAGCCATTGGTCGCGTTGGCAGCGGCAGACTTGCGGAAGACCTTTCCGTCAGCCAGCAGCAGCACGGAAACGGAAGCAGGCCGGAGGCTGTTCGCATCCTCATTGTCGTTCCAGGCGACCTTTGCCGTTACGCTGGTCTTTTCGACTTTATGCGTATAGGTAACGACTGTCACTTCTTTCCCGCTGGCAAAGGGCTCCTCATAGCCGGCCACCGCGCCGTATGACCATTTCTCGTCCGCGCCGGCAAGCGTTTCGGCAACCCAGTCTTCCGACGCCTTCACCGTGACGGCGGCGCCGCCGATCGTCATCTGCACGGAATCCGGGCGGATGCCTTCATAGTTGTCCTCATCTTCCCACTTGACCGTAATGACGCGGGATACCTTCTCTGCTTCCTCTTCGGCAGAAGCAAAAGCCAGGCAGCCGGTGAACAGCGCCAGGATACACAGGATGGAAAGAATTCGCTGCAGCTTCCGTTTCATGATTGTTCTCCCCTCTGGTGTTCAACGTCCGGGAATTGCTTTCCCGGTTTGCAGTATACTAAATTGAGTCTGCCCCGCAAGTGCATACTTCTACAGAATTGATTATAGAGCCGTCATCCGGAAAAAGCAACCCAAAAAAGGCCGTTTTCTGCCGGATCCGGTCAGCATTTTTCCAAAATATACCTTCTACCCTTGTATTTCCAACAATTCCCGAATTGCTTTTTTTTTGTGCTAGCAGTATTTTCTTGCCGGTTCCGGCGAAATGTTACCGAAATGTAACCGTTTTCCCTTGACAGATCCCGTCCGCCGGCGGGCGCAAACCGGTTTACTCTTCCTCGATCCAGTGCCGTTCTTCCTTTTCCCAGGTCCTGGCGGAGATGATATACCGCGGGCGGTGTTTGGTCTCCAGGTATGTTTTGCCGATATACTGACCCAGCACGCCCAGGCTGATCAGCTGAATGCCGCCCAGCAGGCAGATAATGCAGATTGTGGACGTCCAGCCGGCGACGGTTTTGCCGAGGCATGCCTCCACGACCGCCCAGATCATCAGGATCAGCCCGACAAGGCTGAAGCCGATGCCGAAGGTGCTGATCATCGAAATGGGCTTCACACTCAGGCTCGTGATGCCGTTGAACGCCAGGGCGATCATCTTGCGCAGGGGATAGTGGCTCTCCCCCGCCAGGCGGGCAGTCCTGTCATAATAGACGGTATCGGACGGGAAGCCGACCAGCGGCACCATGCCGCGCAGGAAGATATTGACCTCCCCGAAATCCGCAAAATGCTGCAGCACTTTTGCGGAGATCAGCCGGTAATCCGCATGGTTGAACACCACCTCCGCCCCCATGGCCTTCATCAGGCGGTAGAAACCCTCCGCGGTGGTCCGTTTGAACCAGGTGTCCGTATCGCGGCGGGAACGGACGCCGTAGACGATCTCCGCGCCGGCCAGGTATTTATCCACCATTTCGTCCATGGCGTTGATATCGTCCTGCCCGTCGCAGTCGATGGAGATGGTGATGTCGCAGCGATCCTTGGCTTCCATCAGGCCGGCCAGCACCGCGTTCTGGTGCCCCCGGTTCCGGCTCTGGCAGATCCCGATGCATTCCGGGTACTCCTCAGCGGTTTCCCGAATGATCTCCCACGTCCTGTCCTTCGATCCGTCATTGACGAAGAGCACGCGGCTGCTGGCGCTGACCTTTCCCTCTTCGGCCAGTTGCCTGATCTTCCTGATGAACAGCGGCGCCGTCATCGGGAGCACTTTTTCTTCATTATAACAGGGAACCACAATCCACAGTACAGGCCTTGCTTCCATCTTCAACAACCTCTTCGTTCTTCGCTTCCGCCAATAAATATACACGCAATCGCCCTGTCTTGCAAATGGCGGCGCAGCGGGTGTATACTGCTTTCCGTCAATAGAACGAGTCAGAAGGGGAAAAGCATGCAGCAGCACCTACATCCTGAACGGAAGCGCAAGGCCCGCGGCTCCGTCAGTATCAGCCGGATCATGGCTTTGGCGTTCCTCGGCATCATCGTGCTGGGCACATGCCTGCTTTCCCTGCCCCTGTCCTCCCGCAGCGGGCATTCCGCCGGGTTCCTGACATCCCTGTTCACCGCCACCTCCGCCACCTGCGTGACCGGGCTGGTGATGGGGGATACCTATTCGATGTGGACGCCTTTCGGGCAGCTGGTCATCCTCCTGATGATCCAGGTCGGCGGCCTGGGCTTTATGTCCGCCGCGTCCGCCGCCTGGTTCGCATTCCGGCGGAGGATCGGCATGCGTTCCCGCCTGGTCATGGCGGAAGCCATCGGGGCCAGCAGCATGAGCGATATCACCTCCCACCAGAAGCGGCTGCTCGTCCGCGCTTTTATTGTGGAAGGCACCGGCGCCGCACTCCTGACCGCGCGCTTCGCTTTCGATTACCCCTTCCTGACGGCGCTGCGGCTGGGCGTATTCCACTCGGTTTCCGCTTTCTGCAACGCCGGGTTTGATATCCTGGGCTTCCGTGCCCCCGGCACCAGCCTCATGCTGTACCATACGGACCCGGTAATTTCGCTGACGCTGTGCGCCCTGGTGGTGCTCGGCGGCCTGGGCTTCCTGGTCTGGGACG
>CAMMYM010000065.1 GCA_946527725.1 uncultured Clostridia bacterium | reverse complement strand
ACGGGATCCTGACATCTGTCGGCCCGCAGCATCTTGACACGTTCAGGACCGTGGAAAGGGTCGCTTCGACAAAATACGAGCTGATTGAAGCGCTTCCGGAAGACGGAACGGCGTTTTTCGCAGACGACGACGGTATCTGCAGGGAGCTTTACCGGAAGACCGGAAAAGAAAAGGTTATCACAGGCCTGTTTCCTTCGTTTGACGATGTCTGGGCTGAAGGCATTGAGGTTTCCGGGCAGGGAAGCACTTTTATGCTGTGCACAAAAACCGGGAAGTTCCCATGCAGGACATCCCTCCTCGGGGAACTGAATATCCGAAACATCCTGCTGTGCGCCGGCGTGTGCCTGAAACTCGGAATGAGCGAAGACCAGATAGCCCGGGGAATTGGAAAACTTACTCCTGTGGAACACCGCCTCCAGCTGATGGCGAATCCCGGCGGGATCACCGTCATCGACGACGCTTTCAACAGCAACATCCTCGGTGCCCAGCAGGCTTTCCAGGTCCTGAAGCATATGGGCGGAAAACGGATCCTTGTGACGCCGGGAATGGTTGAGCTTGGGCAGAAAGAGGACGAAATGAACCGCACATTCGGCAGCTATGCCGCTGATTGCTGCGATACAGCCGTGCTGATCGGCAAAAAGCGCAGCGCTGCGATTGCCCGGGGACTCAGGGACAAGGGTTTCCCCGAAGAAAAGATCCTGATCGCCTCCTCGCTCAAGGATGCCACAGAAAAGCTGAAAGGGATTGCGGCGCCCGGGGATACAATCCTTTTTGAGAATGACTTGCCTGACAACTATAATGAATAACACGGGGGTTTACAAAATGAAAAAGCAGATAGGGGTTATTTTCGGCAGCAGGAGCTGCGAAAGGGAAGTATCCATTATCAGTGCTGTTCAGCTGATGCGATTTGCAGACAGTGAGAAATACGATATCATTCCTGTCTATATCGATGAACACGGTTCCTGGTACACCGGGGATCCTTTGAAAGAGATCCGCTCTTACCAGCCGTTCCGCCCGGATATGAACGGCATCGTGAAAGTTTTTCCGGACCTTTCAAGCAATTCCGGCGCGCTGCTGAGCGTCAGCAAGGGAACAGGCCTGTTTGCAAAGGAAAAAGTCGAAATTGCGGCCCGTGTCGATGTTTTCATCATTGTCATGCACGGCATGAACGGTGAGGACGGCACCCTGCAGGGCCTGCTCGAGCTTGCGAATATTCCGTATACATCCACCGGCGTCGCAGGCAGCGCCCTCGGCATGGATAAAATCATGATGAAGCAGTTTTTCCGCGGCGCTAACCTGCCTGTCCTGCCCGGTGAATGGTTTACGCGCAGGGAATTCAACGCGGATTGCAAAGCCATCCAGGAAAAGGTAAAAAACAGCCTGGGATTTCCGGTATTTGTAAAGCCTGCAAACCTCGGATCGAGCATCGGGGTCAGCAGGGCTGACAATGAAGAGGAACTGAAGGACAGCCTTGAACTGGCTTTCGAATACGACCGGAGGGTGCTTGTTGAGAAAGGCCTCGAAAAACCCATTGAACTGAATTGCAGCGTGCTGGGATATGACGGTGAACTGCTGGCATCGCCGATTGAAATGCCGCTGAACCAGGATGAATTCCTTGATTTCAGGGACAAGTACCTCGGCGGCGGGGGAAGCAAGGGGATGGCCAGCCTTTCCCGCGTGCTTCCCGCCCCGATTGAGGACAGCCTGAAGAACAGCATACAGGAAATGAGCAAACAGATTTTCAGGCTGATGGACTGCAAGGGCGTCGTGCGCATTGATTATATGTTCGACCGAGTCGGCGAAAAGCTGTACATCACGGAAATCAACACGATTCCGGGCAGCCTTGCTTTTTACCTCTGGGAAAAGGACGGCCTTCCGTACACAAAACTCATTGACAGGATGATCGAATGCGCAGAGAAAGCACACGCGGACAAGAACCATTCGAACTATGCATATACGAGCGATATCCTGAAGAGTGCCTCCTTCGGATCCAAAGGGGCGAAGGGAGCGAAAGGGAGCAAAGGGAAATAATCCTCATGTGAACAGGATTACATTCCGGGAGTGACGAGCATGATACTTTCCACCATCCACTCATCAGCAGATCTGAAAAAACTTGACAGGGAGCAACTTAACACCCTGTGCGGGGAAATCCGCCATGAGCTGATCAGGACTGTATCTGTGAACGGAGGGCATCTTGCATCGAACCTTGGGATCGTTGAGCTGACCGTGGCACTGCACAGGGTTTTCGATACCCCCAGGGATAAAATTATTTTTGACGTCGGGCACCAGAGCTATGTCCATAAAATGATCACAGGGCGCTACGGGCAATTCGGATCGCTCAGGACTTACGGCGGCCTTTCAGGCTTTCCCAAAAGAATCGAGAGCGAATACGACTGCTTTGAGACCGGCCACGCAAGTACAGCCATTTCCGCGGCGCTCGGATTTGCACGGGCGAGGGACTACCAGCACCAGGATTACCGCGTCGTCGCACTTGTCGGGGACGGTGCACTGACAGGCGGTATGTGCTATGAAGCGCTCAATGACGCAGGAAACCAGAAACTGCAGCTGACCGTGATCCTGAATGACAACGAAATGAGCATTGCCCCGAATGTAGGAGCATTGTCCGCATACCTGACCCACCTTCGGATCAGCGCCGGATGGCAGAGCGCAAAGAGGCGGGTGCGCAGGCTGACAGGCGTCCCCGTGATCGGAAAAGCATCTTACAGGATAATCCACGGAACAAAAAAGGCAATTAAGTCCATCCTGATGAGGAACAGCACAGTAGGTTTTTTTGAGACACTCGGATTCCAGTACTTCGGGCCTATTGACGGCCATGACCTCCGGAGCCTCGAGGAAACACTCGCCCAGGCAAAGAATTATAAAGGCCCCTGCGTGATCCATGTCCTCACGAAAAAAGGATATGGCTATGAACAGGCAGAGAAACGCCCCGAGGCTTTCCACGGAACACCTCCTTTCTACATTGAAACCGGCGACAGGATGAAAGATCCGGAATACCCCTCCAGCGGGCACCAGATGGCAGACCGACTCTCCGAACTCGCAAATGCCGATCCGCGTGTCGTTGCGATTACCGCGGCGATGCCGCTGGGGACCGGACTTGACCATTTCGCAGAGAAGCATCCTGACCGGATGATTGATGTCGGCATCGCGGAAGAGCACGCCGCCACCATGGCAGCAGGTATGGCCGCAGGCGGCATGCGGCCTTATGTCGCTGTATACGCCAGCTTTTTCCAGCGCTGTTACGACCAGATGATCCATGATATCTGCATGCAGCACCTGCCTGTCGTATTCCTGCTTGACCGGAGCGGAATCGGCGGAGAAGACGGACAGACACACCACGGGGTATTTGACCTGGCAGCCCTGCTGCCGGTCCCGGGTATGACCGTCCTTTGCCCGAGTGATGCAAATGAATTGTGCGAAATGCTCACGTGGACGCTTCAGCATGACCAGCCGGCGGCTATCCGCTACGGGAAGGAAGGAACGCCGCTGCCGCAGCCGTTTTCCGGCCGCAACCGTTTTGAAGCCGGGAAATGGAACACGCTTACGGAAGGTGAAGACCTTGTCATCCTGGCTGCCGGGAGCATGGTACGGACATCCCTTGAAGTGTCCTCCGGCCTTTCAGCACAGGGAATCCATGCCAAAGTCATGAACTGTTCAAGCGCGAAACCGGCAGACCGGGATTTCCTGCGAAAGCTAAAACCGGATACACCGGTATTCACGGTTGAAGAACACATGACCACCGGCGGGTTCGGTGAATACATCACGGAATTATGCCGGAACCTGAACGTTCGTATTCCGGATGTGTGCTTCGGCATACCGGATGTTTTCCTCCAGCACGGGAAGCATGACCTGCTGCTGAAGGATGCAGGCCTGACGGCTGCGCAGATCAAAGACAGGATTCTCTGTTCCCTCGGAAAGAAGGCAAACCATGAATGATAAAGAACGTGCCGATACGGCACTGGTCCGTCAGGGGCTTGCAGCCAGCCGGGAGAAAGCCCAGGCAATGATTATGGCAGGGGAAGTCTATCTCGGCGAACGGAAAATCAACAAATCTTCCGAACAGGTCCGGAAGGATGAAACCCTGATTCTCCGGGGAGCTGCCGACAGGTTTGTCAGCCGCGGCGCATATAAGCTTGAAAAAGCTGTGCGTGTTTTCGGTGCGGACCTGAATGGCCGTATCATTATGGATATAGGGGCCAGTACAGGCGGCTTTACGGACATTTGCCTCCGCAACGGCGCCGCACATGTATACGCTATCGACGTCGGGTACGGACAGCTTGACTGGAAACTGCGGAATGATCCGAGGGTAACGGTCATGGAACGGACAAACGCAAGGTATCTCAAAGCAGAAATGTTTCCGCTCCGGCCCGGAACAGCCGTCATGGACGTGAGCTTTATTTCCATCCGGCTTATCCTACCTGCAGCCTTTGAGGTCATGGGCCCGGAAGGCGTCATGTATTCCCTGATCAAACCGCAGTTTGAAGCCGGAAAGGACAAAATCGGGAAAAACGGTGTTGTCCGGAGCAGCGAGACGCACGAGGAAGTACTCAACAGCGTGATCAGTTTTGCCGATACGGCAGGCCTGTATGTGAAAAAGCTCGACTATTCGCCGATTACAGGCCCAGAAGGCAATATCGAATTCCTTTCCGAAATTGTTGCAAAAGAGGAAGGACAGGTCCTGATCGACAGCCAGGCTGTGCACGGAATCGTCTCTGAAGCACATGCACATTTTGCTTCCGAACAGAAATAAGCCGGCGGACAGGGCAGGAATCTTCTTGAATATATATGCACAATATGTTATAAATATTCATCTTCAGCATCATGCTTTTCCAAATGCTGCAAGGAAAGGAGCGTGTCCGGCGGATGAAAAGGGTTGGACTGATCATGAACAAAGACAAACCGGAAGCAATCCGGAAAGCCCGTACGGCAGAATCTTTCTTTTCAGGGAACGGTATCCAGGCCGTTTACCTCCAGGAACCGGGAAATGCCGGGGAACATGTCGACCTGATCCTGACCTTCGGCGGGGACGGGACTTTTCTTTGCGGCGCGCATTACGCGATGGAGAACGATATTCCGCTGATGGGAATCAACCTCGGCACCGTAGGTTTCCTGACAGAAGAAGAACCCGAACACCTCGGCAGGTGCCTTGATGCGATACTCAGCGGACAATACCAGGTTGAGGAAAGATTCCTTCTCCAGGTCAGGCTGCTGAAAAACAACAGGACATATTATGCGCTGAATGACGCTGTCATTACCAGGGGCGGATTTGCCCGTCTGATCCGCGTTGAATGCAGCGTGAACGGCGAACAGTTCGGCGTATTTACAGCGGACGGTATGATCGCTGCTACCCCGACCGGTTCAACAGGTTATTCACTTTCCGCAGGAGGCCCGATTGTCCAGCCGGGAATGAACTGCATGATTCTTACGCCCGTATGCGCCCACAGCCTCCAGAAATGCCCGTGCATTGTTTCGGGCGATTCGGAGATTTCCTTCCGCATGCTTGAAGACAGAAAACAGACTGCAGAGCTGCAGATTGACGGAGTAGACTGTGAAAAGCTCGAAACCGGCGACCAGGTCGTGATCACAGGTTCCGGCAAAACCATCAAGCTGATCCGAATACATCCTTTCCATTTTTTTTCGCTGCTTCAGGCAAAACTGGCCGAATGGGGATCAAGATAAACATGAAAGCAGGGGACCGCCATGAAATCAGACAGGCAGGATGAAATCATCCGCATTATCGATGCCGAAGAGATTGAAACACAGGAAGAATTGGCCGCACAGCTCCGGAAAAAGGGATACAAAGTCACACAGGCTACTGTATCCAGGGATATCAAGGAACTGCGCCTGATCAAAATTGCCGGGCAGCACAGTGCATACCGGTATGCCAGGCCCGGACGGCATGAAAAAGCCGTAAGCGACAGAATGATCCGCCTTCTCTCCGATTCAGCCGTAAGCATCGATTATGCAGGCCAGATGATTGTCGTGAAGACACTCAGCGGTTCAGCAAACGCCGCTGCGGAAGCGATCGACAACATGAACTGGAATGAAGTGCTGGGCACCATTGCCGGAGACAATACAGTCTTCCTGGCTGTCCGCAACGAAGCAGACGCCGCCGATATTTCAGCGAGGCTGCAGAAACTGATTTCGGAACAATAAGGAAGCGAAAGAAGAGCAGATCGATGATCAAGACGTTAACGATACGGAATATTGCGCTGATTGAATCTGTTACCCTTCAGTTCCACCACGGACTGCATGTGCTTTCGGGGGAAACGGGCGCCGGAAAGAGTATCATCGTAGACGCTGTCAGCCTGATCCTCGGCGGGAGGGCTGACAGGAACCTGATCCGGACAGGATGCGATAAAGCTTATGTGGAAGCTGCATTTGAACCGTCACCGGATCCGAAGCTTGACGCATTCCTCGCGCAGGAAGGCATTGAACCCGATGACGGGATCCTGGTGCTCTCACGGGAGTTTTCACAAAGCGGAAGGAATACCTGCCGGATCAACGGCGTCATGGTCACGCTGGCCCTCCTGAAGGAAACTTCGTCCTTCCTGCTGAATCTGCACGGCCAGAGCGAATACCAGTTCCTGGCTGATGAAGAAAGGCAGCTTTCATACCTTGACCTCCTTGGGAATGAAAAACTGAAAGAACTGAAAGAAAAGGTCAGGAACGATTACAGCCAGTTTATCACCAGCCACAGGTATTATGCAAAACTTGTAAAAATGAACGACGGCAAAGAGAACCGGATCGGTCAGCTTTCACGCGAACTCGAAGATCTCCGCCGCTGCGCGATACAGCCGGGTGAAGAGAAGCGGATTTCGGACGAGGCGAAAAGGCTTAACAAATCTTCCAGGATCCATGACCATCTCTGCAGGATGCGCCGGCTTCTCGGGAACGGAGAGGACGGAAGGGATTCCCTCCATAACCTGCAGGAAGCGGCAAAGGGACTCAGGGATCTCTGTGCTGAGGACCAGGAATTCGGGGACCTTGCCCAGCAATGCGAATCGCTTTACTACAGCCTGGAAGAGATCGTCCGCACCCTGGACCAGGTAAGCATGCGTTATGACTACGATGAGCAGGCGCTGGAAAACGCTGAAAACAGACTGGAGTCTGTTCGGAAACTCCTGCGAAAATACGGCCCTTCGGAGGAAGACGTATTGCTGCACCAGGAGGAACTCGAAAAAGAATTTGAAGTGCTGTCAGGACTTGACGAACGCCTTGAGCAGGCCCGGCGGGAGCACAAACAGCTCCTGTCCAGGTACAGGCAGTCTGCCAGGGAGCTTACGGAAGCGCGGAAAGCGACTGCATCTTTTTTTGAACAGAACATGATGCATGAACTTGCCGACCTCGGCATGCAGCATACGGTGATCCGGGTTTCTTTCCGTGAGGATCCGGAAAAGAAACCTCTGATGCCTACGGCCGAAGGCGATGACAGGATCAGCTTCCTGATCAGCCCAAACCCCGGGGAACCGCTGAAACCGATTGCGGCGATTGCGTCAGGCGGTGAGCTGAGCCGCCTGATGCTCGCACTGAAAACCGTTGAATCAGGCCGCACCGGAACACAGACCATGATCTTTGACGAAATTGACACGGGAATCAGCGGACGGATTGCGCAGGCCGTTGCAGAGAAGCTTTTCAGGATTTCCCGCAGGCAGCAGGTCATCTGCATCAGCCACCTGCCGCAGATTGCAGCTGCGGGCGACCATCAGTATCTTGTTGCCAAATCCGCAAAGGACGGGCGTACGGTGACGGCCGTTCACGAGATGGACGGGAAGGAACGCGTGGACGATATTGCACGCATGATCAGCGGGGCTCAGGGGATATCGGAAAACGCCCTGGCGTATGCCGGACAGATGATTTCCGGGTTTTCAGAAAAGAAGGAGGCATTCAGCCGGCCGGCGCATCAGCAGGAACAATCGAAACAATCGGACGGCTGACGTATAAAAACTCTTGCAAACTGCTATTCCTGCAGATATAATTATAAGTTGTATGAAGCATGCAGGATCTTTTCCTCATCTTTTATACATGCAAAATAAACGGGGAGGAATCATTCATGTCCAAAAAGTATCTCTACCTCTTCAGCGAAGGAAATGCTACGATGCGCGATCTGCTGGGCGGTAAAGGCGCAAATCTTGCGGAAATGACGCATATCGGTCTGCCTGTACCCCAGGGTTTCACGATTTCCACAGAAGCCTGTACGCAGTATTATGAAGACGGACGCCAGATAAACGACGAGATCCAGGCCCAAATCATGGAATATATCGCCAAGATGGAAGAGATCAACGGCAAAAAGTTCGGCGACCTGAAGAACCCCCTTCTCGTTTCCGTACGTTCGGGAGCACGCGCTTCCATGCCGGGCATGATGGATACGATCCTTAACCTTGGCCTGAACGACGATGTTGTAGCCGCGATGATCGCCGGCAACGACGATCCGAAATTTGCCCGTTTCGTCTATGACAGCTACCGCCGCTTCATCCAGATGTATTCCGATGTCGTCATGGAAGTCGGCAAGAA
>CAMMYM010000064.1 GCA_946527725.1 uncultured Clostridia bacterium | reverse complement strand
CGCCGCGGACCGCGCGGACGTATTCGTCCTCCACATAGATGCTGACGGGCTTCAGGCCTTCCTTGTAGTAGGCGCCGACCGGGCTGAGAATGATGAAGAAGCAGTATTTCTTGGAGGCGTGGACGCCAAGGCCGACATCCATGGAGATCATGGTCGGGCGGATGTAGAGGGACGTACCCTCCTTATGGGGAACCCAGTCCGCATCGATCCTGATCAGCTGCTTCAGGCCTTCCAGGGCTGTTTCCTCGTCCAGGGCCGGCATGCACATACGCTCGGCACTGCGGGTCATGCGGGCCAGGTTGTCCTGGGCACGGAAGAGCTGCAGCCCGCCGTCTGCACGGCGGTAGCACTTGCAGCCTTCAAAGATTGCCTGGCCGTAATGAAGCACCATGGCCGCGGGATCCATTGCGAAATCACCGTAGGGAACGATGCGGGCATTATGCCAGCCGATTCCCAGTTCATAATCCATGACGAACATATGATCAGTGAAAAGGCGGCCAAAGCCGAGGGCGGATTCGTCCGCAGGCTTCTGCTTCAGGTTCTTTGAGAGCGTTACGGTGATATTCTGCATAGATTACTCCTTCTTTCTGCGCTTGAAATAATAAAATTATTATACTCGCAAAAATGGGTGAAAGATGTTCCCGCTTTGTTCAAATTGCGTCGTCAATCTCTTCCAGGGAGATCGGGAAAGTGAGCTGAACCTTCCGGGGAAGACCGCTTTCACCGGTTTCGTCCGGAACAAAGAACTCGATATAGAAAACGGGATTCCCGTCACCGTCCAGCCAGAAGTCCTTATCGGGATTGAAGAAATCAAGGTCTTCGAATACCAGGCTGCTGAAGAGCGGGTTGCCGTCCGGGTTCTCTTCGATCCGTTCCCAGACCAGGGACAGGACGGCGTCGTTAACCCTGGATTCCTGGCGTTCCTCCAGCCATTCATCGGTTTCCTCGGACCGGAGGATCCCCAGAATATGGGAGATCGTCGAGGTCTGGCCGGTCATCCCGGAAACGAGGGAGAACGTATAACCGGTCCATGTTTCATAATCGATGGCTTCCCCGTATTCATCCTCTTCGCGGGAAGCGGTGCAGACCCTTACAGAGAAGAACTCGCTGTTGTTCAGGGTCACTTCATAAGTGATCCGGACTGATTTGCTCGTGCCGGAGCCGGCGTAGCTCTGGGCGGCGCTGGGAATCTGCATATCCACCGCATCCTCCACCAGCTGGGAGAAAAAATTATTGATATGCGCAGCGCTGGGATCCGAAGGATCAGCCTGCGGATAGCAGTAACTGTAGACGTAATCGGTTTCCGAAACGGTGCCGGTCAGGTCCTCCGTCAGGAGCACATCGGCAGACGCGGCAACAGGAAGAAGCAATGCAAGCAGCAAGGCCAGGAACCTTTTCACCGTAAAATCCCCCTTACTTTGTATAGGTATACCTTGCGTTCAGGTACGGCATGCCGTTATAGGTCGAGAAAGCATCGGCATACAGGCGGTAATACTTGCCGACCTCCCATTTCGTCTTCGTGTAGTTTTCCACGGCAACCGGCTGCGATTTCCCGTCATCGCTGGTGTTGATGACAACAACCTGGGGTTTGTCGGAAACGGTGTACTGTACGACGCCCTTGACCACGTAAACCTGGGCGCGGGCTGCGCGCACCTGGATATTGTTCAGAAGCTCGGAATACCCCTCGGCAGTCAGCGGCCATGCCTTGACCGTGTATTCATCGGCAGGCGGCAGGTAATAGACAACATGGTCCACCTGGGAAGGCTTCTTTCCCGGATAGGATGCAAGGATGCTGATCGTATTGTTGCCGATCTTGTCGAAAATGGCATAGAAGGAAAACTTGCCGGTGGTGTCCAGGTCTGTGATGTTGAGGTCGGAATAGGGCGTCAGGACTTCGACATAGGCGCCGGGGAGGGTAGTGGCCTCGACACGCATGTTCTTTCTGTCCGTTGTGCCGTAGGTGCCGACGGCAAGGTCGAGCGGGATATCCTGTTTCGCACGGTAGAAGACGACGTTCAGCGTATTGTCCCGGCAGTACTGGGAACGGACGACGATTGTGAACACATTGTCCCCGATGGGCTGGATCGTCGCGTTATAGGTCATTTCCCCGGTCTGGGAGGATACGGTATCGCTGTAATCCTTTCCGTTGACGGTTACACGGGATCCGGGGCGCACGATGATCTTGATTGCCGCCATGGTTGTGGAAACCGTGGTCCGGGTGGTATCCGGTGTTTCAAGCTCAATCTTGCTCAGCGGAATGGTAATCGTATAGGTGATCGGATCCATCGGCGTCTGGCGGCCGGAGGAGGATTTCAGGAACGGCGTCAGGGTGACATCCATCGTTTCGTCAAGGGAGCCTTCCAGGTTGTCATACCAGATATGGTCCGGGATTTCGACAGTGGCGAATCCCTCGCTGACGACATAGCTGGCATGCAACTCCCGGATGTAGACGGTGCTTCCTTCAGCGCCCGGGATCAATACCGTATGCGCGGCCAGGTCGTCCAGGACGCCGGCGGAGATGACAACGCCCGGCGGATTATCCTTTACCTTGTTCGGGGACAGCACAAAACGGCGGATCGCCAGGTAGCCCCCGCCGGCTGCCATGGCCAGCACAGCCAGGCCGGCCAGCACCCGCAGGAAGATATGCCGCTTGCGCGGCAGGTACGGATTGCGCCTGCGGGGAAGGGAATCTTCCTGCCTCCGGAAAGACTCCGGAACCAGCGGGTCATAGACGCGGGCTTCCACAAAAGCACCGTTTTCGTCGAGAAAACGGACGCGGGAACGCATTTCGGATTCCCGGCGGGCGCGGATGCCTGCTTCTGTTTCCTGCTTCAGGACAATTTTCCGGTGGGGCGAGGTCGGATCCTGCTCCGCTTTTTCCGTTATGACCACGCGGGCGGAAGCCGGATCCGGGGCTTCGCTGCGAAGACGTTCCTGCAGTTCGGCGCCGCGCTGCTTGCGGCGCTTGAGGTCCTGCATTTCCCCTGCCAGCGCGTCGCGGGATTCGGGGGTGCGGTCCGTCAGGCCGAATTCGTCAGCACGCAGGTAGGTGGTGGAAGCGCCGCCGTCACGCAGGGAATCCTTCCATTCGAGGCGGGAAGCCGCGTCGATATTCAGCGGGGCCCCGCAGCGAAAACAATGGGGCTGCGACGCACGGTTCCACAGGCCGCATTCAGGGCATTTCATCAGTTAACTCCTTCGTCATTCATCATCGACAAGGAAATCAAAATCACGCGTCAGCGTTGTGTGGTCGAGGAATTCGTGATACTTCACCCGGGTGGAGGTCCAGTTGATCTCAAGGGCGGACATGCCTGCATAGTCGATGGAACGCACGTCGTCCTCTTTCGGCACGCGGAATTCCTCGATGGTGCAGTCCCTGAGGTTCCAGGCGAGGGAAGCTGCATCCAGCATATCCTGGAGGTTCATGTTCGTAACGTCCTTGTGCTCCATGATACTGTTTGCCAGGGCGTTTGCTTCCTCGAGGGAGAAGGCGCGGCACTGGTCGGCCAGGGCACTGAGGACGTTGCGGACACGCTGGGTGCGGATAAAGTCCGTATCGTTCCGGCTGGATTTGCGGATCCGCATATACAGGAGGGCGGCGTGCCCTTTCAGGTGGTAGGTTCCTTCCGGGGCGCGGGGATTCAGGAAAACGTCCGCGCCGGTCATGACAGCAAGCCTGCCATGCTCATAGCTGTAAAATCCTTTTTCCTCGGTTCCGTCGTCAAGGGTAATCAGGCATTCGCCCTTTTTCATGAAGGTGATGGCTGAACCGTTGGAACCGGTGAAGGAAGTTTCTTCCTGCACGGTTCCGTTGGCGGAGCGGGCAAAGGTATCGGCCGGGATGGAAAAATCAAGCGGAAGGTTTGACTTTGTCACGCAGTGAAGCGCGAGGGGATCCCCCTTCGCGGTAAAATAGCCTTCCGCCTTGATGGTCGAATGGCGGGGCACCGCGTAACGGGCCAGGTAGGCAATTTCGCTTTTTTTCAGGTAGACATATACGCCGTCCAGGCTTTCCAGGTCGATGATATCCTGGATCTGGGAAAAATTGAACAGCATATATTTCTCGATCCTGATGCCAAGGTGCTCGCTGATCAGCCTGCACAGTGCATCGGGGCCGTAATCGTTGTAAACATAATTGATTCGGCCGGCGTGCTGCTTTTTTTCCGTGCTGTCCGGCCGGGCAATCAGCGCGTCGCGGACGATGGAGGTGATCATGATCCGGCGTGCGACAGTATCGAGCGTAAGGATTACGATCCCGTCCGTATCACCGAAGAAATTCCGGCGGTTGCCCTCGGAATCCGTAGGCGGATCGATGCCTTCCGGGCGGGGCTTGGTTTTCCACTGGTCGATACAAAGCAGGAGGAAATGGTACTGGCCGGGATTGTTGTCCCCGATCTGGTCCCACGGGACCGTTTCGATGAATTCCGGATTGCGTTTTTTGGAAACCCGGGCATTTGCCCAGTCGCTTTCCGCTGCTGCGGCAAACGGGATCAGCAGCGCAAGCACCAGGGATAGGAATCTACGCACGGGCAGAACACTCCTTACTTCCTTAAAATGGGTATTAAAAATTATACTACAAAACATTAAAAAACGGAAACTGAAAATTTGCAATTCGGTAAAAGGATGATATAATCCGGTCGGAAAGACGAATTCAAGGAAACGGAGCATCTGGAATGGATTACGACGTACTGATTATCGGCGCGGGGCCGGGAGGCATCTATACCGCCTATGAACTGACGCAGAAAGCGGAGCGCAAACTGAAAACAGCGGTTTTTGAGCTGGGAAGCCCGCTGGACAGGCGCAAATGCCCGATCGACGGGGAAACAGTCAGGAGCTGCGTCCGGTGCAAAACCTGCTCTATCATGAGCGGGTTCGGCGGCGCCGGGGCGTTTTCCGACGGAAAATACAACATCACCAACGATTTCGGCGGCAGCCTGCACGAGCATGTCGGCCGGGCACGGGCGCTGGAACTGATGCGGTATGTGGACGAAATCAACATGCAGTTCGGCGGGAAAGGCACGAAGCTTTATTCGACTGCGAACAGCGCGATCAAGCAGATGTGCCTGCAGCACGGGCTGCACCTGCTCGACGCGCAGGTGCGCCACCTGGGCACCGATATCAACTATATCGTGCTGGAAAACCTCTATAATGCGCTGAAGGACAAGGCAGACTTCTTCTTCAACACGCCGGTGGCGTCCATTGAGCGGATCGAAGGCGGGTTCAGGATCACGCCGGAAAACGGGAAGGCTGTAACAGCTTCCCGGTGCGTGGTTTCCGTCGGCCGCAGCGGCAGCAAGTGGATGGAAGGCGTCTGCAGGGATATGGGAATCGTTACGCACAGCAACCGGGTCGACATCGGCGTGCGTGTGGAACTGCCGGCGGAAGTTTTCCGCCACCTGACGGACGAGCTGTATGAAAGCAAAATCGTTTACAGGACCGAAAAGTTCGAGGACCTGGTACGTACGTTCTGCATGAATCCGCGCGGCGCTGTGGTCAGTGAGAATACGAACGGCATTGTGACGGTGAACGGGCACAGCTATGAAGATCCGGCGCGGCATACGGACAACACGAATTTCGCGCTGCTGGTCAGCAAACACTTTTCGGAACCGTTCAAGGATTCCAACGGATACGGTGAATCCATCGCCCGGCTGAGCAATATGCTCGGCGGCGGTGTGATTGTACAGCGCTTCGGCGACCTGGTGCGCGGGCGCAGGAGTACGCCCGGGCGGATCGCCGATTCCTTTGTGACACCGACGCTTTCCGCGACGCCCGGCGACCTCAGCCTCGTGATTCCGAAGCGGATCCTGGACGGGATTATCGAAATGATCTACGCGCTCGACAAGATCGCTCCGGGCACCGCGAACGACGACACACTGCTCTACGGGGTGGAGGTCAAATTCTATAATATGGAAGTGGAACTGGACGAAAACCTTGAGACAAAGTATCCGGGCCTGTATGTGATCGGGGACGGCAGCGGCGTGACGCACAGCCTGAGCCACGCAAGCGCCAGCGGCGTCCACGTAGCCAGGAGAATCCTCGCCGGTTTTTGAGGCGGGAAGGGCGGCACGGCGGATATGCAGTCAGGCAGGATCTTTTCCGGCGGCCGGTTTCCGGGTGAAGGGCCAGGAGGCCGGCAGGCCGGCGGCCAGGGCCCAGAGCTGCCAGGCAGCCCTGTCTTCGGGATCGGCGTCCTTCAGCCAGGAAGCCGCATTGCAGGCACGGACAGCCCCGTTTTTCCAGGAACCCGTCAGGGACGGGTTCTTTTTCAATGCAAGCAGGAGCACGCGGTCAGGCAGGGGATCCTCCTCCGGATCCCTGCGGCGGATGCCGAGCATGGCGCAGGTGCAAAGACGGCTGACACGGGCTGCAGGATAGCGCCGGGTGGAAAGGGAGGCAATGATGCCTTCCCGGGAATCTGAAAGGGAAGCGGCGTGCAGCAGCGCGGTATCCAGCCCTTCCGAAACGCCGGGCAGCTGTGCGGCATCCTCCGGGGACATGGCCCGCAGGCGGGCGGACAGAAAAGCGTCCAGCCGTTTCGGATCCGGGACGCAGCCGGTCAGGAAAGACTCCCGGACGGATTTTGCCGAAAACGGGGGAAGGCTTTCGAGCGCGCCGGCCCACGCACCGCGGAGGAGCGCCCCGCGGACGGCAGAAGCTGAGGGCTCCGACGGGCTGACCCGATCCGCATGGTAAGCACCGGAGCGGGGAACCGCAACGGGAATGACGGAAAGGCCGAGCCGCCGGATGGCGCGCAGGTAGCAGACGGCCAGGATATTGTTCGGCCGGTTCAGGATTTCCCGGCTTTCCGGCAGGACGGTGCCGGCTGCGCGCGCCATGGCCGCCGGATACCCCGCGCCTTCGGCAAGGAATGTGTGCAGTGCGCTGCGCATTTGTGCGGGCGGATCTTCCAGCAGGTCCGCCGTGCGGCAGAGCAGGGGCAAATCTGCCGTTTCAGCCCCGAAGGCAAGGTGCGTCGCACCCATGGCGGCCAGGACATGCACAGCACCGACGGCATAGTGCTCCGCGTCCCGCACGGTCCAGCGGACAGGCAGCGCAAAAACGGCATCTGCCCCGGCGTCGAGGGCACAGGCAGCACGGGCATAAGGAGAAAGCAGGGAAGCCTCGCCGCGCTGTTTGAAAGGGCCGGAAAGCGCCACAAGGACAGCCGACGGCGAAACGGCGGAGACGGCTTCGCGCAGGTGGCGGAGATGGCCGTTGTGGAACGGATCATACTCAGCGACGATCCCGAGGACCGGCATGGCCATTCCTCCTTCCCGGTTATCTGTATCAGGTGCTCTTTTTCCAGAGTGTACCATGCGGTTGAACAATTTTCAATCAATTGCTTTCCTTTCCCGGGAAAAGCGTGTATAATTATACTACCTACGAATGCAAAGGAGATTGGAAAGATGAAAATTCTGGTTGTAAACGCGGGTTCCTCTTCCCTGAAGTACCAGCTGATCGATATGGACGGTGAAAAGGAACTGGCCAAGGGCCTGGTTGAAAGGATCGGGATCGAGGGAAGCCGCCTCAAGCACAGCGCAGGGGACAAAAAGACCGAGATCGCCCAGGAAATTCCGGACCATGAAGCCGCAGCGCAGCTGATGCTCAAGATCCTGCAGGATCCCGAATTCGGCGTGATCAAAAGCACGGATGAGATCGGCGCCGTCGGGCACCGGGTGCTGCACGGCGGCAGCGCGTTTACGGCCTCTGTCATCGTCAACGATGCCGCGAAACAGGCGATCCGGGACTGCTTCCCGCTGGGGCCGCTGCATAATCCGGCAAACCTGATGGGCATCGAAGCCTGCGAGAAGGTCATGAAGGGCACGCCGCAGGTTGCAGTGTTCGACACGGCATTCCACCAGACCATGCCCCCGAAAGCCTATATGTACGGCGTACCGAAAATGTATGAAGAGAAGCTCCACGTCCGCCGCTACGGCTTCCACGGCACGAGCCACCGTTACGTCAGCCGCAGGGTCTGCGAATTCCTGGGCATCAGCCCTGAAGGCAAAAAAATCATCATCTGCCACTTGGGCAACGGTTCCAGCCTGAGCGCCGTCAAGGACGGAAAATGCCAGGATACTTCCATGGGCCTTACGCCTCTGGAAGGGCTGCTGATGGGTACCCGCTGCGGCAGCTGCGACCCCGCTGTGGTCCAGTTCATTGCCAACAATCCGCTGAAGGATGACGGAACGCCCCTGGGCCATCCCATCAGCGTGGACGAAGTGCTGACGATAATGAACAAAAAGAGCGGCCTGCTCGGCATCAGCGGGAAGAGCAGCGACTGCCGCGATATCGACAGCCTTGCCGACGCAGGCGATCCCGATGCCGAACTGGCCAGGGAAATGCTCGTCTACGGCATCAAGAAGTACATCGGCGCCTATGCGGCAGCCATGGGCGGCGTGGACATTATCGTGTTTACGGCCGGCATCGGTGAAAATAATGCGGACCTGCGCAAACAGGTCATTGACGGCCTTGAGTTCATGGGCGCAAAGATCGACGCCGAGAAGAACAAGACCCGCAGCGAAGCTGTGATTTCGGCGGACGACAGCCGGGTTACCGTGTGCGTCATTCCCACAAACGAAGAGATTATGATTGCCCGCGACACGCTGGACCTGGTTACCACGGGCAAGGTCCGGGACAACTGAAGCCGGACTGCCGGAACAGGCTGAAATTGTTGTTGACAAACGATTTCGAAACAACTATAATGCTAAACGGTCACTTTTGAGGTGAGGACATGAAGCTTGATGTATCGGATGCCTTGTCCCATCCCGGCCAGGAGTACCATTTCTCCGGAACGCAGGCCATTGCGGATCAGGAGATTACCGGGGATATCGTCCGTATCGACGATTGCGCGGTGGAAGGATGCTTCATGGCGGATGAGGACGGAAACATCGCGGTGAGAGGCAAGCTCAGGACTGTTGCCCACGCCCCGTGCGCCAACTGTCTCGAGG
>CAMMYM010000063.1 GCA_946527725.1 uncultured Clostridia bacterium | reverse complement strand
CTTCCGACCTGCCTGAAATGACCCCTATGCTGGCGAAGAGTTTCAACGTGGTGGATTCCTTTGATACCCATGCCAGGGTACCGGAACATTTTGCCAACGTGGACAAGGCAGCCCTGCTGCACGCGCATACCGCGATTATCAGCGCAGGATGGGATCCCGGCCTGTTCTCCCTGGCGCGCCTGTACATGAACATTGTCCTGCCGGACGGCAAGGATTATACCTTCTGGGGCCGCGGCGTCAGCCAGGGCCACAGCGACGCGATCCGCCGGATTCCCGGCGTGAAGGATGCCCGCCAGTATACCGTGCCGGTGGAGGACGCGCTGCGCCGGGTGCGCAACGGGGAAAACCCGGAACTGACTACCCGCCAGAAGCACACCCGGGAATGCTATGTGGTGGCGGAGGAAGGCGCGGACAAGGCCCTGATCGAAAAGCAGATCAAGGAAATGCCCAATTACTTCGCGGATTATGACACCACGGTCACCTTTATCACGGAAGAAGAGATGAAGCGGGATCACGCCGAGCTGCCCCACGGCGGCCAGGTGATCCGCGGCGGCACCACCGGAAAAGACGGCGGCCACCGCCATGTGATGGAGTTCTCCCTGAAGCTGGATTCCAATCCGGAATTTACCGCTTCCGTCCTGGCTGCCTGTGCCCGGGCGATCAACCGGATGCACAGCCGGGGAATGAACGGCTGCAAGACCATCTTCGATATTGCGCCGGCGGACCTGTCCCCGATGGATCCGGCAGATATCCGGAAGAAGCTGCTGTAAAGCCCGGACCGCAACAATTGAGCGCTCTCTGACGAGGGCGCTCTTTTTGCGCGAAAAAACGCGCATGATCCGCATTTTTTGTCATCAAAAAAGCATACAACCGGCCGGATGATCCCACAAAAAAACAAAGCAAATACACATGCTGCAGCCGGGAGAACAAGAAATGATCATACTCAGAATGTGCAAACGGTTGCACAACCAAAAAGCAAAAAACGAGAATAAAAAACGCAACAAATGAATAAACGTGACCGTGATTGACATTGTGGGTGTATGCATATCTTGCGCATAATAAAGACAAACCGGCGCAGGAATGCGTCAGAAAAAATTTAGATGGAGGAGACTAACCATGAGGAAAGTTCTCGCAACCCTGCTGGCGCTGGCCATGGTGTTGGCGCTCATCCCCGCGGTGATGGCTGAAGGCGAAGCCCTTGAACCCGTCACCCTGACCGTTTTCATCGGCGATCCCGGCGATCCGCCCGCTGAAGACAACAAGATCTACAAGCTGATTGAAGAAGAGTTCGGCGTTACCTTCGAGTTTGAATACCTCGCCGGCAACCTGGACGAGACCCTGGGCGTGAAGATCGCCGGCAAGGACTATCCGGACCTGTTCTGCGGCGGCAACAGCGCGGACCTGATCATCAGCGGCGGCGCCCTGATCAACCTGCTGGACTACGTCTCCCCCGAGAAGACCCCCCGTCTGTGGGCGCACATCGAGCCCCAGAAGGCCCGCCTGATCGACAAGGACGCTGAAGGCAACGACGTGCTGTACATCATCCCCAACTACGGCCTGGCTGACGGCGAACAGATCGTCAACAGCGTTGGCGGCCCCGCCTTCTTCATCCAGAAGCAGGTTCTGGCCTGGGCCGGCTATCCCCAGATCAAGACCCTGGACGAGTACTTCGACGTGCTGGAGAACTTCATCGATGCCAACCCCACCGATGAGAACGGCAATCCCTACATCGGATTCGGCATCCTGTGCGAAGACTGGCGTCATTTCTGCCTGATCAACCCCGTGCAGCACCTGATGGGCCGTCCGAACGACGGTGAAGTCTACATCTGCGTGACCGACCAGAACTACGAAGTGACCGGCAACGATCCTTCCGTTCCGTTCAAGACCGAAACCTTCATCGACAAGCCCTATGCCAAGGCCTACTACAAGAAGCTGAATGAAGAATTCCAGAAGGGCCTGATCGACCAGAGCACCTTCACCGACAGCTATGACGCCTACATCGCGAAGCTGTCCAGCGGCACTGTGCTGGGCATGTTCGACCAGACCTGGGACTTCGGCAGTGCCACCCAGGCCCTGAACGATGCCAAGATGTATGAAAACACCTACGTCGCCCTCGGACTCGTGTACGATCCCGAGTACGTGAACGGCGCTGAAATCGAAGAGCACTATGTGAACGGCGGCCTGCCGAACGTTCGCCGCGGCTTCGGTATCTCCATCAACTGCAAGTGCCCCGAACGCATCGTTGCGATGTGGGAAGAAATGCTGAGCGAAAAGTGGCAGCTGATCTTCAACTGGGGTATTGAAGACGAAGACTACTACATCGAAGACAACCGCCTGCTGATGACCGAAGAACAGTATGCGAACACCAACAACAGCTCCTGGAAGCTCGAGAACAAGGCCGACGGTATCTTCACCAACAGCCCCAAGAAGCAGGGCTACATCCTCGAAGGCGACCTGGCCGGCAACTGCTGGGAGCCCGGCAACCAGCCTGAAATCCTGTTCGGCCTGATGAACGACTATGACAAGGAATTCCTTGCGGCTTACGGCTACAAGAAGTTCGGTGACTTCGTGAACCCGCCGATCGAGCTGGCTCCCTACGGAGAAGCCTGGCAGATCAACTATGATCCCGTGGATAAGGAACACACCAAGTTCCTGCAGGTCCAGGATCAGCGGCTGCCTGAAATGATCATGTGCGACCCCGCCGAGTTCGACGCCAAGTGGGATGCGTTCGTGGAAGAAATCGGACCGTCCGCCAAGGCTTTCGAAGACTACATGCAGCAAGCAGTTCTCGCGGAAGCGGAAAAGGTTCTCGGAAAGTAATTTAGGTTGAATCCTCCCAGGGGAGAGAACCTTCTCTCCCCTGGGCTTTTTTCAGAAGGGAGTTGTCACCGTATGACCAGTGTGGCCGCGAATCCGATGCGGAAATCGAGGTTTTCCAAAGTATTGGGCAGCCAATGGCAGCTGATGCTGATGTCTGTACCTATGCTGCTGTATGTGCTGCTGTTCAATTACGCGCCGATGTGGGGCTGGCTGGAAGCATTCAAGGATTATTCCGACAAGGCTACGCTGGCTAACGGCAATGCGCAGTGGATCGGGCTTGCGAACTTCAATTACCTTTTCAATGATCCGCTGACGAAAACCGACTTCCTGCTGAGTATCCGGAACACGCTTGCCATGAGCGTGATCAACCTGGTGTTCGGCACGGTATCCTCCATCCTGCTGGCGGTCCTGCTGAACGAAGTGCGCAACAAAGCCTTCAAGCGCACGGTACAGACAGTGACATACCTGCCTCACTTCCTGAGTATGATTGTTGTGGTCAGTATCGCGCAGAATGTTTTTGCCACCAACGGCCCGCTGAACAATTTCCTGATGAGCATGAACCTGGTCAAGAATGAAGTTTTCTGGCTGGGCGACAAGAAATACTTCTGGTGGCTGGTCGGCATTATCAACGTATGGAAAGAAGTCGGCTGGAATACCATCATTTATATTTCGGCCATGACTTCCATTGACCCCTGCCTGTATGAAGCGGCGGCGATTGACGGCGCTGGACGTTTCCAGCGGATCCTGCATGTAACGCTGCCCGGAATCAAATCCACCTTCGTAATCCTTCTGATCATGAATATCGGCCACCTGATGGAGGCCGGATTCGAAATCCAGTACCTGCTGGGCCGCGGCGTGGTCTACGATGTGGCCAGTACCATCGACATCTTCGTGCTGAAGTACGGCACCGAGAAGCTGAACATCGGCGTTGCCACGGCTGCCGGCATGTTCAAGAGCGTGGTTGCCATCATCCTGCTGATCATCGCGAATATGACAGCCAAGGCACTGGATGAGGATACGCTGATCTGACGGAGAGGCGCGCAGCCGGCGCGCCGGTGAGAATCGAACCGGAAGGTAAGGAAGGTGTACATATGAGCGTGATAACATCCCAGAAAATCCCCTTTACGGGAAGGAAAAAAGGAATCCGGGATATTCCGGAGACCATCAGAAAGGGCTATCGGATGGCGCCGGGCCAGCTGCGGTTCTGTGCCATTATGGCGGTCATCCTCATTCTGGTCCTGTTCGTTGTGATGACCATTGCCGGCAACAAGGCTGACAGAAGCGTGGCTGTCAATGAAGAGGCACTGGTGCTGCAGGATGCCGCACGCGCTGAGCGCATCCAGGCGCTGGACGCGAAGACGATCGCGTTTGCGGGAAATCCGGTATATGACGGGAACGGCAAACGCCTGATCCTGACGGAAAAGGTCGTTACATCCAGAAGCTACTGGATGACAATGGCCCCGGCAAGCGAAATCGCCGAGTATGAAAAAGTGATCGGCGAGGGACGTTTTGCCGCAATTGAAAGTTTTGACAACAACAGTATCTGGACCGTAATGGCCAGCGATGATGAGATCCAGAAATGCATCGCGGCTGTTGAAGGCGCCAGCCTGGTTCCGCTGAACGACATCCGGAATTCCGAATGGCTGAACCGGGGTACTGATGAAGAGAATAAAAAGGCTGCCGAGGCGTTCGAAAACATGGAGTTTATCCAGTTTGAAAAGCTCGGCACCACCAGCATCCGCCTGCGCCGCGGAACAGAAGGCGAAATCAGTGAAGCGCAGAACACCTGGGGCCATTACCGGCTGATGCGGCTGCTTGCCATCCTGGCGCTGGCTGCCGTGGCCGGAGCATACGCCTATACGCTGAAATCCGGCAAAATGCTGAACAAACCGGCTTCCACACTGAAAGTGATCCGGGCGGTGATCCTGGTTATTGCTGCGGCCATCCTGGCGCTGATTGTCTTTACGACTGTGCAGATGGACAATACACAGGACCGCCTGATCCGCCAGGGACCGATGATCATGGCAGCGGACGGCGAGGAAGCAGTTGAAGGTGAAGTGGAAGGCGAAGATTCTGACCAGAAATTCAGCTATACCGATACCAAGAAGGCTGAACGCACGGTAACCATCCCGAAAATGGAAGCCGGCCTGGAGACGAACCGGATTTTCAAGTATATTGCGCTTGCGCTGCTGGGCGCCCTGGTATTTGCGCTGATTTACTTCTTCCGCCATGAGCGGGACCTGGGATTCCCGGCATTCAACACGATCCTCCTGATTGTCCTGATGCTGGTTACGGTTTACCCGGTGCTGAATACCCTGGCGACATCCTTCAATGACGGTACTGACGCGCTGCGCGGCGGAATCGGCATCCTGCCCCGTAAATTCAGCATGAAGAGCTATGACAACACACTCTCCAACAACGAAGTGTTTGATGCCGCCTGGGTATCCGCTTCCAAGACGGTTATTATTACATTCCTGAACCTGCTGCTGACCGGCATGCTGAGCTTTGCACTGTCCCGGAAGGAGTATGTGCTGCGCAAGTTCATCACCACCGTGATGGTGCTGACGATGTACGTGAATGCCGGCCTGATCCCCACCTACCTGCTGATCTCCCGGACGCTGAACCTGGCGCATTCCTACTGGGTTTACATCATCCCGACCATGCTGTCGTGTTTCAACATGATCGTGATCCGGACATACATTACGGGACTGCCGGACGCCCTGGTGGAATCCGCCCGCATTGACGGCGCCGGCGATTTCCGGGTTTACTGGCAGATCATTTTCCCACTGTGCACACCGGTGCTGGCTACGGTAGCGCTGTTTGTTGCGGTGGGCAGCTGGAACAGCTGGTTTGACACCCGGCTGTACTGTTCCGGCCAGAAGGACCCCAAGACGCTGCAGTACCTGCTGCAGATGAAGATCCTGACGGCCGGCCAGAACGCCAACGCAGCGAACACATCGGCGGATGCGCTGAAGGTTACCACCAAAACCGAGCCGATCACAATCCGCGCTGCGATCACGGTGGTTTCCACCGTGCCGATCCTGGTGGTGTATCCGCTTCTGCAGAAGTACTTTGTGACCGGCATGGCGCTGGGCTCTGTCAAGGGTTAACGGGAAAGGGGTTGTGAAGCGTGAATAAGAAGATCGGAATTATCATCAGCGTGATTTGCCTGATCATTACGGCCGCCTCTGTTCTCGGGATTATTGTAGCGAACCAGGGCCGGGTTGAGAGCATTGACCCGGAACAGCTGCAGGTGCTCTATACGATTTCGGACATGCCCTTCCCGGACGGCCCGACTGAAGGCGCCGAGGAAGTAACTCATTCCAAGGCGGATTCCCTTGTGCAGCTGGTCAAGAAAAAGAAGGATGATACGCTGCCCGGGCGCCTGCGCGTACTGGAAGGCCTGACGAAGAAGTATGAAACAATGGAAGCAGACCTGGTCAAGGGCGGCATGAAACAGGATTCTGCCGAGCTGCGGGAAAAGCTGTCGGAAGATTTCGTAAAGGACGTGACCGGATACGGAATCTACAGCGGCGTGACGAAACTGACCCTGTGGGAAAAAATCTGCATGTTTGCCATCACCTGGCGGTCTGTGATGCTGATTTTCGGTTTCCTGGGCGTGGGACTTGGGATTGCCATTGCTTCCTCCAGTACCGCCAAGAGCGACCTGGACTGATCTGAAACGAATGTCCGGCCTTTGCCGGACGAAGAATGTATGGTAAAATAAATACAATCAGGTTCTCCGGAAGGAAAACCGGAAAGGAAATGACCATGTCGGAGCAGCGCGGGGCGAATGCCATCATCAGGGAAAAACGGTATGAAGACGGCTTCCGGGTACTGCAGGGCCAGCGGGAATACGTGACCTACCCGGACAACACGTCTGTCCGTATATGGTATTCGGAGGATCCGTGGCGGTTTGAAGAACATGTTCATTCCGCAGTGGAGATCGTGCTGACCCTGGAAGGCAGTGTGGAATACGTGGTGGACGGTGTCCCGTACACCGTACGCAAGGATGAGGTACTGGTCATTCCCCATGAAGCGATCCATTCCCTGGCGATGGGGGAGAACAGCAGCCGCCTGCTGTTCCTGTTTGAGCCGGACGTGCTGATGTCCCTGCGGGACCTGAAGCGGCTGCCTGGCCTGTTTGACCGGGTTTTCTACCTGCATGACGGATCGGAAACGCATACGCGGATCCGGGAGATGCTGCTGAAAATCCGGAGCATTGAAAAGGAACAGAACCTCGCGTGGAACGCGATGATCTACAGCTACCTGATCCGGATCTATTCGGCGCTGTGCCAGCACTACATGTCCGGCGTGATCACCCGCGGGCGGGAAACAACCGTCCGGGCGGTGGACCAGGAAGTGATCACCGCTTCCATGGTGTATATCAACGAGCATTACCATGAGGAGCTGTCCCTGGATGACGTGGCGGCTTTCGCGGGATTCAGCCGGTATTATTTTTCCCGTTCCTTCAAAAAACAGACCGGCTACTTCTTCAAGGATTACCTGTGCCAGAAGCGGCTGCAGGTGGCAATGGAACTGCTGACCCGGACAGAGCTTTCCATGCGGGAGGTGGCGTCCCGGAGCGGCTTCGGCAGCGTGGCGACATTCAACCGCGCGTTCCGGGAGAAGAACGGCTGCACACCGTCCAAATACCGGGCAATCTACGGAGGACGGTAAATATCATCATACGGACAGGCCGGCAGGCGCCGGCCTGTTTTCTCTGCCCGGGTATGGCTTGACGGGGGCAGGGCCGCGATTTACAATGAAGCGGCGGGAGGATATATATATGAAGATTCACGGACTGCAGAAGATGACGCTGCTGGACTTTCCGGGCAAGGTGGCGTGTACGGTTTTCCTGGGCGGGTGCGATATGCGCTGCCCGTTCTGCCATAACGCGGAGCTGATTGACGGAACGGCGCCGGCCGTGATGGAAGAGGAAGAGCTGCTGGCATTCCTGAAAAAGCGGACCGGCCTGCTGGAAGGCGTGGCGATCACGGGCGGAGAGCCGCTGCTGCGGGATGATACGATCACCCTGATGGAAGAGATCCGGGAGATGGGGTATCCGGTGAAACTGGATACCAACGGCACCCACCCGGACCGGCTGCGGAAGATCCTGGACCGGGGACTGGCGGCGTATGTGGCGATGGATATCAAGAACAGCCCGGACCGCTACGCGGTGACGGCAGGGCTGGAGAAGCTGGACCTGGGGCCGGTGCGGGAAAGCGTGTCCCTGCTGATGGAAGGACGGACGGATTATGAGTTCCGGACCACTGTGGTGGCGGAGCTGCATGACGCGGATTCCTTCCGCGGGATCGGGGAATGGATCCGGGGCGCCAGGCACTACTATCTGCAGAAATTTACGGACCGGGATACGGTTCCGTTCGGCGGATTCCATGCCCCGGAAGACGAAAAAATGCTGGAATATGCCGCAACCGCAAGGGAATACGTGCCTTCGGCCGCAATCCGCGGAATGGACGACCAGCACAAGATATAGTACGAAAAAAGATTTTTCTGATACAACATATTGACTTTCCGCTCCGGAACGTGATATATTAGGCAGGCACACGGGGGAGATATGCCTCGCCCCGTCCTGAAAAGCAAAATATACATGGCAGGAGCGGAAAATTATGTATCAGGTTGTTAAACGTGACGGTAAAATTGTCGACTTTGAGATCAGCAAGATCTCAAAAGCGATCACCAAAGCATTCGAAGCGCTCGGGAAGCAGTATCATCCCAGCGTGATCGACATGCTGGCCCTGCGGGTCACCGCGGAATATGAACCGCTGATCCAGGACGGCAAAATCGCGGTGGAAAGCATCCAGGACTGCGTGGAAAAGGTGCTTTCCGAAGCGGGATACGCGGATGTGGCCAAGGCCTACATCCTGTACCGCAAACAGCGTGAGAAAGTCCGCAACGTCAATTCCGCCCTGCTGAACTATAAGGACCTGGTTGACAACTACCTGCGCATCAATGACTGGCGCGTCAAGGAAAACTCCACCGTCACCTATTCGGTGGGCGGACTGATCCTGTCCAACTCCGGCGCCATCACGGCCAACTACTGGCTGAGCGAAATCTACGACAGCGAAATCGCCGAAGCGCACCGCAGCGCGGCGATCCATATCCACGACCTGAGCATGCTCACCGGCTACTGCGCCGGCTGGAGCCTGAAACAGCTGATCCAGGAAGGCCTGGGCGGCGTGCCCGGGAAGATTACCAGTTCTCCCG
>CAMMYM010000062.1 GCA_946527725.1 uncultured Clostridia bacterium | reverse complement strand
GAATCCCTTCCGATCACGGTGCCCGGATTCAGGACGCTGTTGCAGCCGACCTCCACCCGGTCGCCGAGCATGGCGCCGATCTTTTTCAGGCCTGTTTCGATCTTTTCATCGCCCGATTTGACGACGACCAGCAGCTTGTCGCTCTTCACGTTGGACGTAATGGAACCCGCGCCCATGTGGCTTTTGTATCCGAGGATGCTGTCCCCGACGTAATTGTAGTGGGGCACCTGGACGTTGTCGAAAAGGATTACGTTCTTCAGCTCCGTGCTGTTCCCGACGACGCAGTTGTCGCCGACCAGCGCGCTGCCCCGGATAAAGGCACCGGGCCGGACCTCTGTTTTATGCCCGATGATGCAGGGCGCGCCGATATAGTTGTTCGGGTAGATGACAGCATCCCTGGCGATCCATACATGCTCGCTGACTTCCTCGAATTCGTCCTTGGGCAGTTTTTCGCCTGTTTCAATGATGAATTCCTTGATTTTCGAAAGGGCCTCCCACGGGTACTCCGTCTGCTCCAGCAGCGAGGCGGCCCTGGTATGGGTAAGGTCATAAAGGTCTTTTGTCTTCAGCATTACTTTTTCACCTCGATCAGATGTCCGCTTTCCTTCATTGCTTCAATGATGGCATCGACATATTTCTCGCATTCTTCAACCGAGCCGGCTTCTGCCATGACCCGGAGGACAGGTTCCGTACCGCTCTTCCGCAACAGCACGCGGCCGCTGTCCCCGAGGGCTTCGGTGCATGCGTTCACGGCATCCATCACCTTCTGTTCCGCCAGGGTGCCGTCTTTGTCATCAACCTTGACGTTCTTCAGCACCTGGGGATACATTTTGCATCCGTCTGCCAGCACGGACAGCGGGAGCTGGGTGTCGATCAGGACGCCCATCAGCATAATGGCCGTGATAATGCCGTCGCCGGTCCTGGCGTGCTTCCTGAAGATAATATGCCCGCTCTGTTCGCCGCCGATCAGGTGGTCGTAAGCCTTCATGTTCTCGTAAACGTACCTGTCGCCGACGGCTGTCTTCTCATAATTGATGCCGGCGGCGTCCAGCGCCTTGTACAGCCCAAAATTGCTCATGATGGTCGTCACGACGGTATTGCTCGGAAGCTGGCCCTTGCTCTTCATGTATTTGGCGCAGATATACATGATCTTGTCGCCGTTGACTTCGTTGCCGTTCTCATCCACGGCCAGGCAGCGGTCCGCGTCGCCGTCAAAGGCGAAGCCGATGTCCAGTTTGTTTTCCTTGACGTAGCTTTTCAGGCTTTCAATGTGCGTGCTTCCGCAGTCCTTGTTGATGTTGAGTCCGTCGGGCTTGTCGTGGATCACGTAGGTCTTGGCCCCGAGCGCGTTGAAAACCGCAGGTCCGATCATCCAGCTGGATCCGTTGGAACAGTCCAGGGCCACTTTGTGGTCGTCAAAAGGCCTGACCGCCAGGTTGGTCAGGTATCCGATGTAGCGGTTCCGGCCGGTGTAGAAGTCAA
Organism: uncultured Clostridia bacterium; assembly: GCA_946527725.1. Lineage (GTDB taxonomy): Bacteria > Bacillota > Clostridia > Christensenellales > Aristaeellaceae > Aristaeella. Next base: position 8,342 of record CAMMYM010000062.1, on the reverse strand, counting down.
CCGTGCAGCCGATTTTGTCGCCGACAGCAAACGGAATCTCCTCAATTTCCCCGTCGATGTACTTCTCGACTTCGTTCTGCAGTTCGTCGTCCATTTTTTCGCCGTTGCCGTTCATCAGCTTGATGCCGTTGTCGTAATACGGATTGTGGCTGGCGGAAATCATGACGCCGCAGTCGAACCCTTCCGTGCGTGTGATGTAGCTGACGCAGGGCGTTGTGGTCACATGGAGCAGGTAAACGTCGGCACCGGAAGAGGTAATGCCTGCCGCCAGTGCATTCTCATACATGTAGGAAGAACGCCTGGTATCCTTGCCGATAACGATCCTGGCCCGGTCGTCCAGGTGTTTTTTCCCGAAGTACCATCCAAGAAACCGACCCGTTTTAAACGCGTGGGAAGCCGTCAGGTCAGCCCCTGCTTTTCCGCGGAAGCCGTCGGTTCCAAAATACTTGCCCATAAAGCACCTCCGATGAATAATTGATGCTCACAGCAGTCCTGCGATGTGAACAGATGTATTATAACGTCTTATCCATGGCTTGTCAAGAAGGAAGCCCGCATCTGCGGCTTCCTTTCTTCTCGGGGATCACCGGTTGTCGCCGGATATGCCTTCTGCCTTTGGTTCTTCAGGCTTTTCGGTCACATTGCCGCTGCTTTGCAGCCTTTTTGCCTTTTCCCTTTTCAGGATAATCTTTTCAAGCACGACGTCCCCGACGCCGACGATCAGGAACAGGTAGAATGTGAAGAAGCGCCATGTCAGCAGCGCCATGCCGATCGTGCCGTTCAGGAAAATTTTCCCGAAGTAAAGCACAAAACCGCCTTCCTGGGCGCCGCTGGAACCGGGCAGCGGTGTATAGCTCGCGCTGACGTAAAGCAGGCAGCTCAGCGTCAGCAGCTGGTACCACTGCGTTCCGTGCTGCCCGAAGGCATGGTATACAAAGATGACGGTGCCCGTCATGGCAAGCAGGCTGATAAAGCTGCACAGGAACTGGATGGCGATCTGGCCCGGACGCCTGAGCAGGTCGCGCATCGCCTTGTTGTAGGTGTCCAGCGCTTCCGTCACTTTTGCAATCGTCGCTTCTTTGTTCCGGATCAGGCGGATCCTGTGGAGGATGCCGATGAGCCAGTTTGCGAAGCCCTGGATCCACCGGCGCTTCCATGTTGCCATGACGATGAGCGGTATGACGGAAAAGTTAATGACCCATCCGACGCGCACAACCCACATGACGCCGCCCAGCTGTTCGTACACAAAAGGCCTGTTCAGCAGGAACAGCACGAGGCTCATCATGCAGATGATAAACTGGTTGCAGAAAAAACGGATCGTTACCGCCATCGTGCCGTATCCGACAGGGATACCGGCTTTCCGGAGGGAATTGACCTGCATGGGCTGTCCGCCGGCGGCGCTCGGGGTGATATTGCTGTAGTAATATCCGATCAGGGCGACGTTAATGGTCCTGCCGATGCTGATTTTGAATTTTTCCCGCCGGAGGTAGCACCAGTAATTCATGCCGTCAAAAACCGTACAGACGACCCAGCAAAGGAAAATACCCGCAACCCACCACAGGTCAAGGGTTGCGATGGCGCCCCATGCGTCTTTCAGTTCCGTATTGCTGAAAGCAATAAAAAACACAGCAGTTACAGAAGCCGCAATGAAGAAAAAACTCAGGAACTTTTTGAGTTTCACCGACATGCTTTCCTCCCGTAATGCTGTGTAATCAAAATTCGCATAGCAAACTGAGAAATTCTACCCTATTTTTGCATTTCTGTCAAAATTTGTCCGGACTGTTTCCGCGGAAAAACCGGAAAGCTTCAAAATCGAAATGGCTCCCCGGCAGGAAAACGAAGGATACCCTGCAGTTTCCGCCCGGTACGCTGACGGAAAAGTCCTGTTCGCTTTCCCCGTTTCCGCGGAAATCTGCCGCTTCGTTCTGTTCCTCTCCGTTTTCGCCCCGGATACGGATCGTAATCGGATGGATATCCCTGTCCGTTTTCCCGCGGATCATGACACCGCACCTGCCCGCCGGGCCGAAATCCATATCGTCAAACACGATGGAAACGTTGTTTCCGATTTCACGGACTGCCGTTCCGTCGGTGCGGTAGGAATCACCGTAAACCTGGTCTGCTTCGGAAGGATAATGCAGGGAAAAGGCACGGCTCTGCCGTACAAAGGAGAAACCCTTCATATGCACCTTCTGTTTCATCCGGAAGCACAGGCAGTGGATGCCTGTCAGGCGCACCGGCAGCCGGTACGTTTCTTCCTGGTACTGGTTCCAGATGCTTGGCTTTTCATAATGGAGCACGGAGATAAGCTTTCCGCCTGATCCCGGAATACCGTCATAAAGCTCAATTTCGTACGGCTTGCCGTCAAGGGCAAAGATCGGCAATACCAGCGTGTCGGAACCGGACCTGCCGAAATCGACCCGGCTGAATCCGGCCATGCTTTCGCCTTCACGGCTGAAAGCAATCCCCTTCTCGTTGCCGCATCCGATTTCTCCCTCGCTCAGGTCGTAAAGCCCGGCGCTGATGAACCCGTACGGGTCCAGTGACGGATTTCCGATGCCTTTCGCGCTGAATTCAATCTGGCTGATGATTTCCGGGTGGTCGTCCGCGTTTCCGCCCAGCGCCCTCAGGCAGTAGCTGCCGTCGCCTTTTGCAGTAACCCTGACCCTGCTTCCTTCCGTTTCAAGGACGGCAAAGGGAGATTCAATCCCTGCTTCATTGGTAACCTGCCATTGGATCGGCTGTCCCTGTGCGTTCGCGGGATACTGCCGGTATTCGAATTCACAGGATGGATTTTCCTTCGTCAGCTCCCGGGGTCCCAGTGTGCGGAGCTCGATTTTCCGTACAGGTATCAGTCCGCATGTTTCCGGTTCATCGGGAATCCGCATGGTGCAGGAGGTGCCCGGCACGGTTGCGGCTTCGGAATACGGAATACGGATTTCCGCGGAAACGCCGGCCGTGCTGCAGACGCGTACGGCGGTGTCCTGTTTGAGTCCGTTGGAGGCGATGATCAGCAGCAGTTTTCCGCTGAACAGCCGCCGGCTTCTTTGTTTATACCCGTCAGGATCGGTGGAATCCCCGTTATCCGTTCCGGCCAGGTATCCGCCTCCCGTAACGGAGATGCTGACGCGGTCCCTTGCGTTGTCGACCGGATGTCCGGACGCGTCGGCCGCCTGCACGGTGACGAAGGCAAGGTCCCGGCCGTCGCTGAGCAGGCTTCCGTCTTCGCACGTGAGCCGGAAGGACGCAGTATCCCCCGGTGTGCAGCGGATATCTTCACAGAGGACGTTGCCCCGGCTGTCGACCGCCCTTGCCCGGATTTCCCCCGCTTCATACGGTACTTTCCATACGGGCAGGCATTCCTCCGGAACGTCCCTGCTGACACGTTTGATGCCGAGGGAACGGCCGTTCAGCAGCAGTTCTGCCTGCCGGAAGTTTGTCATCACCGGAACGTCGATCATCTGGCCCGGATTCCAGTCCCAGCTGACGCCGATATGCAGCACCGGCTTGTCCGTCCACAGGCTTTGGAAAAGATAGTAGGGATCCTTCGGAAAGCAGGCGGTATCCGCCTGGCCGAAATAGCAGCTTCGCGTATGGTAAGGCGTCGGCTCGCCGATGTAGTCGATGCCGGACCAGATAAACTGGCCCATGCTGAAGCCGCATTTCAGGTCGTCGATGATCATTTTCCGCAGGTCGTCTGCGCCCCAGCTCGTATTGCTGTTTCCGAGCGCGCTGCACTGCAGGTCGGATTCGCTCATGATGCTCTTTTCAATCGGGAAATGGTAGATTCCGCGGCTGCTCAGCACGCTGGCGGTTTCGCTGCCGTAAATGACCCAGTCCGGATGCGCCCTGTGGTGTTCTTCGTAAAGCTTTTCCCCGTAATTGTATCCTGCGACTTTCACGACGTCGGCACAGCGCTGTCCGCCTTCCCACGGCATGTAATTGCAGCCGAAAGTAACGGCCGCGTGCTGTTCGGGGTCATGGTGACGGACCTGGTTCATGAGCATGGTGCACACCTCTGTCCCCCGGAGGTCTGCATGCATGTCGTAAATCTCGTTTCCGACGGACCACATGATGACGCTCGGATGGCAGCGGTCACGCCGGATCCAGAGGGCAACGTCCTCAGCTTCATGGTCTTTGAAAAAACGGGCATAATCGAATTCGGTTTTCGGCCTTTCCCACATGTCGAAAGCCTCGTCGATGACAAGGATGCCCAGTTCGTCGCATAAATCCAGCATCGCGGATGCCGGGGGATTGTGTGAAGTGCGCAGGGCGTTGACGCCCATTTCTTTCATCAGGAGCAGCTGGCGCCGCGCAGCTTTTTTGTGGAAAGCCGCGCCCAGCGCTCCCAGGTCGTGATGGAGGCATACGCCTTTCAGCTTCACCCGGCGTCCGTTCAGCAGGAAACCCTTATCCGGGGAAAATGCCGCAGAACGCAAGCCGAACCGTAATTGACCGAAGTCTTTTTTATACTGGTAGCAGAGCGTATACAGGACAGGCCGGTCCACATCCCATGCTTCCGCGTTCGGAAGGAAGATGCTTGCCGCAATTTTCCCTCCTGTACCGGTGGTTTCCCCGGCAGCGATTTCCTTGCCGCCGGCGTCAAGGATCCGGTATGAAAACAGACCGGGTTCTGTTCCTGTTGTTTCAGCGGAAAGCGCTGCGCGCCATCCTTCACCCTCCTGTTTTTCTGCCAGGTAAAAACTGTCCGGAACAATATGGTCGGCAGGCCATTCCATCAGCGTGACGTCCCTGAAAATCCCGCTTCCGGAATACCACCTGGAATTCGGGCTGCGGTGCCGGATATGCACCGTGATTTCATTTGCGCCAGGATGGATTTTCCCGGTCAGTTCGGCATGGAAGGCTGTGTATCCGTAGGCATGTTCGGCAACGGCCTTTCCGTCAAGGAGGATCTCGCAGTCCATGTACACGCCGTCGAAATGGATGGCGCATGCTTCCGGCACACGGTCAAATACGATTGTCCTCCTGTACCAGGCGTCGGCGCTTTCATATAAATCCTTTTGCCAGATCAGCCAGTCATGCGGCAGGTCAACTTTTTTCCAGTCGCCTGAAGCGCATGCCTGCCGGTAATTGCTTTCAACCGGAAGCTTCAGGAATTCCCATCCGTCGTTCAGAAGGCGTTTCATATCGTTTTCCCCTTTAATTCAAATTGTTTCCTGTTTCAGCTTCCTGTTCATCAGGTCCATCACGATCTCTTTGGGATCGGCTCCGTTCTGGACCACATCCCGTACAGCCTGGATCAGGGGCATGTCCATCCCGTATTTTTCGCACAGCGAGATGGCCGCGGGCAGCGCGTTCACGCCTTCGACCACCATGCCGACTTCGTCCAGTGCTTCCCGGGGCGTTTTCCCCTGCCCGATCAGGATTCCTGCCCGATTGTTGCGGCTGTGGCTGCTGGTTGCGGTAACGATCAGGTCCCCGATGCCCGCCAGGCCGAAGAATGTCCGCTCGCTGCATCCCATCGCCAGGCCCAGGCGGCGGATTTCTTCCATCCCACGGGTAATCATGGCCGCACGCGTGTTGTCCCCGTATCCGAGGCCCTTGGCGATGCCGACAGCAAGGGCCTCGACGTTTTTCAGCGCCCCGCAGATCTGCACGCCTGTTTTGTCCGCATTGGTATACGGGCGGATGCATGTGCCCTCAAAAATCTTCTGCACTTTTTCCGCACGCGCAGTGTCCCCGTCGGCAACGACAATCAGCGTCGGCATGTCACGGGCGACTTCTTCCGCATGCGTGGGCCCGCTGATCGCTACTGTATACGGCTTTTCCAGGCCGTTTTTTGCGAATGCGTCCTCAATCACGTCCGTCAGGGTCATCAGGGAATCCTTTTCAATCCCTTTCGACGCGTTGATCCAGATGGCTTTCCCGGCCTCCGGAAAGGCAGAAAAGGCAGCTGCGGTATCACGGACAAAGATGGAAGGAACGGCATTCAGGATAAATTCGGCCCCGGATACCGCTTCGCCGGGATCCGCAGTAAACCGGATTTCATCCGGGATCCTGATTCCCGGAAGGTTCGGCGCTTCCCGCGTCCTGTCCAGGGCGGCCGCTTCCTCGGGGAATTTGCTCCAGGCCGTAACCCGGAAACCGTTCAGGCACAGGACGCGTGCAAGTGCGATTCCCCATGTTCCCGAACCGAGTACTGTGATTTTCCTCATTGCGCTTCATCTCCGTCTGTGGTGTATTCAAGATGGAGCTCGTTCGTTGACGCGTAGGCTCCCTGGATATCCAGCTGGTATTTCAGGTGGACGGATCCTTTCCTTTCACCGATGCTGCAATGGACGCCCCGGGAAAAAACGGCCATATCCATGTTTCCGAAGGGCGTATGGTAGGTCCCTTCAAAACGCTGTTCAGGCATGAATACCATTGTATTGGAGTATTCACCCTTCCTGGTCATCGTCACGCGGTTTTTCTCCATGGACAGCGTAATCAGGGCGTTCGTGATTTCACCCGTTTCCTCGTCCTGCTGGGATTCTGTATATTCAAGGATGGCTTTATGGTCTGAATCCATGAAAAGCTTCCCTTTCGTCATGAACTGAATCGGGTATTCCGGTGTGTGTTCATATCTTGCGATGGCAAGCAGGTTAATCAGCACTTTCTTTTCCGCGGACATACGGCCGTCTCCCTCCTTTCCTGTGTCAATTCTACAACGTTCGCTGCATCCGTGCAAGTGACTTCCGGCAGCCGTGCATACTTGCCTTTTGCACTTTGAAGGTATATGATGCGGATATCAAAGAACCGGAGGTTTCCATGCTCCTGAAGGCATTTGCAAAGATCAACTGGTCCCTGGATATCACAGGCGTCCGTCCGGACGGGTACCATCTTATGGATATGGTCATGCAGCCTGTTTCGCTCGCGGACGACATCCTCCTGGAACCGGCTTCCTCGCTTTCCATCCGGACCGACGGGTATCCGCGCTCCAGGGCGGATGAAAGCAACCTTGCCTGGAAAGCGGCCGATCTCCTCCGCAAAACGTTCGGAATCAGCAGCGGCGTGCGGATCGGGCTCCATAAAAGGATCCCGATGGGGGCCGGCCTCGGGGGCGGCAGCGCCGACGCAGCCGCAGTCCTGTACGGGCTCAGCAGGATGTGGAACCTGAACCTGGGCGATGGAAAGATCGCGGAAATCGGGCTTGCCCTCGGGGCGGATGTGCCTTTCTGCCTGCACGGCGGCCTGGCCAGGACCCGCGGGATCGGGGAAATCCTTGAAAGGAAAGAGTGCAGGGCGAATTACTGGCTGCTCGTCGTGCAGCCCTGCCGTGCCCTGAGTACGCGTGAAATCTTTGCCGCCTACGCTGCGGCGGACGTAAGGCATCCGGATACGGAAAACGTGCTGGCGGCGCTTTCCTCCGGTGATACTTCGCTGCTTTCCGCTTCCGTTGGCAATGTACTGGAGCCCGTTTCCGCCTCGCGCTGCCCTGAAATCCGCGAAGCTGTCGGTGCGCTGTCTGCGTCCGGCGCTTTCCTGTCCGCAATGACCGGCAGCGGCAGTGCAGTCTTCGGTGCATACCGTTCCGGGGCCGCTGCGGAAAAAGCCATGAAAATGCTTTCCGGACGCTACAGGATCATTCATCTGTGCCACACGCAGACCGACAGCATCCGGATCATGGAGGACTGATTCCCATGAAAAAAACCCTTGGCTGTATCAGGAAGGCGGACCAGGATTTCCGCCTGATTGAGGACGGCGACACGATCGCTGTCGGCGTTTCCGGCGGCAAGGATTCGCTGCTCCTGCTCCATGCGCTTTCCCTTTACCGCCGCTTTACGCATAAGCATTTTTCAATCCGCGCCGTAACGGTGGACAACGGAATCGGCAATCCCGATTTTTCTGCGGTTTCGGATCTTTGTGAATCGCTGGAAATCCCTTACCTGGTCAAAAAGACACAGATCGGCGAAATCATCTTTGACTATCGGAAGGAGAAGAACCCATGTTCCCTCTGTGCGAAGATGCGGCGTGCCGTGCTTGCCAATACATGCCTTGAAACCGGATGCAACAAGCTGGCCCTCGGCCACCACAGGGAGGACGCCGTCGAAACGCTCCTGCTTTCCCTTTTCCACGAAGGGCGGTTCCGGACTTTCCATCCCGTATCCAGGATGAGCCGGACGGGCATCACGGTAATCCGCCCCCTGGTTTACCTTCCGGAAAGCCATGTGGTGCATATGCAGAAGGTGCTCAGCCTGCCGGTCGTCCCTTCGCCGTGCCCTGTAAACGGCAAAACGGAGCGCCAGGCCATGCACGAACTGCTCCGCGGAATCAGGCAGGTTTTCCCGGATGCAACCGAGCGCCTGCTGCATGCGCTGCAGAACGAACCCTATGAGTTATGGCAGAAG
>CAMMYM010000061.1 GCA_946527725.1 uncultured Clostridia bacterium | reverse complement strand
CGCAGCGGCAACGTGCAGCGCGCTTTGCCCAAGATTCACGAAGAGGCCTGAGCTTCCGCTTCCTGTCCGTTGTGCAGCGGCAGGCATGCATGAAGCAGGATCCGGTCTCCGGGAAGATTGTGTTACGAATGGCGGCGTGGCTTATGCCACGCCGCTTTTCTTTGCCTTTCAGGCTCCTTTACAGGTTTTTTGCAAGCCAGTTCCTGCCTGCCGCCCGGAGTTCCTCCGGTCCCTTTTCCCTGATAAGCCGCAGGAAATTGTCCACCCGGCTGTTTTTGCTTTCCGGGTCATCCTCCCGGTATCGCCGCATCGGCTCTGTACGTACGCCCAGCAGCGTACCGAATACAAGGCCGTGAAAGCTGTCCGTGCAGAAGCAGGACGCCCCGCTGACCGCGCCGAGGAATTCCTCCGGGCCGATCCCTTCCAGCAGTTCAAATCCGGAGGCGTATCCCTCCGCGGTCACAGGAATTTCCAGTACACGCAGGCCTGTCTCCCGGCTGATCTCCCTCACTTTTTCGCGGTATTCCGGGTTTTCGCCGATAAAATAGCACAGCATATACGGTTTTCCTTCCGGGGCCGGCGCGGCAACTTCTTCCCATTCCGCCCTGTCCAGCAGGCATACCGGATCCGGCATCACGTCCGCACGGATCCCGGTCATATCCTCCAGGAGCTTTGCGCCTTCCTGTTCGCGCACGGAAATCGCGGAAAATCCTTTTGACCATTTCCGGATTTTCCGGATCTTTCCCGCGGCCGGGAGTGTGCTGATCCCCAGGCTGGCGGCATATGCGACCTTTTTGACTTTTTCCGGCGCGAAAACACCGAAATACGCCGGATTCAGCCAGACAGGGTTCCAGATCTGGTCGCTCCCGCACACCAGTGTATCGATACTGCCGGCAGCTGTGCGCAGTTCCGGTATATTCCTGCATTTCGGGCCCAGGTTCATCCGCCTGGCATAGAAAGCAGGGATGGAAGCGCTCTTCTCCCGCGCGCCTTGCTGCCCGGCCTTCACCGACTTCCGGCGCAGCCCTTCTGCAATCAGCTTCGGACTGTTTCCGCTCCGCAGCAGGTTCAGGATTTTCTCTTTCCGGTCCGGTGCGTAATCCAGGTGTTTGCATTCATGGCCCAGTTCCCGGATCACCCGCTGCAGGGCGTATGCCTGCAGGGAGGAACCATAATTGTCGTTATGCAGAAATGTGATGACGCCAACCCGGCTCATACGTTTCCCCCGCTTTACTTTCCTGTTACTTCATGCATTTTCCTGACGGTCTCGCGGAAGACTTCCAGTGCCTGGCGCACCGGTTCCGGCTTCGACATGTCGATGCCTGCCAGTTTCAGCGCCTCAATCGGCGGAACACTGCACCCGGCGCTCAGGAACTTCCGGTAATCGCGTACGGCATTCTCACCTTCACGCAGGATCTTCTCGCTCAGGGAAACCGCCGCGCACAATCCGGTCGCATAGACGTAGACATAGAAAGCCCGGTAGAAATGCGGAATTCGCATCCATTCGGAGGCAATTTCAGGATCCATGAAGCATGTCTCCCCGTAATACTGTTCATTCAGTTTGAAATAAGCTTCGGACATGCTTTCCTTCGTCAGCGGAATGCCCTGTTCGGCCATCTCATGGCTGATCTTTTCAAACTCGGCAAACATGGTCTGGCGGAACACCGTGGTCCGGAACTGCTCCAGCAGGTGGTTCAGCAGGAATGCCTGGGCTGCCGGTTCGGTCATGGTCTCTGTCAGGTACCGCTGCATCACCGCCTCGTTGCATGTGGAAGCCACTTCTGCCACAAACAGGCTGTAATCGCTCTTCTGCGGCGGCTGGTTCGTGTTGCTGTAGAACGAATGCATGCTGTGGCCCAGTTCATGGGCAATGGTAAACGCGCTGTCCAGGTTGTCGTTATGGTTCAGCAGCACATAAGGATGCACTTCCCGCAGGTCTCCTGCTGAGAATGCACCGGAGGATTTCCCGGCGCTCGGATAAACGTCGATCCACCGGTTATCCCTTGCTTCCTTCAGCTTGGCGATATAGTCCTCCCCCATCGGTTTCAGGCCTTCCAGCACCAGGTCGAAAGCCTTTTCATACGGCAGGTCCATCCTGAATCCCTTGACGATCGGTGTATAAAGGTCATACAGGTGGAGTTCGTCCAGCCCCAGCAGTTCCTTGCGCAGGCGCAGGTAATCCTGCAGGACGGGAATATATTCATGCACGGTTTCGATCAGGTTATCATATACGCTTTCCGGGATTTCCAGCGGCTTCATGGCCGCTTCGCGCGCGCTGGCATAGTTGTGGCTCATGGCCATGAAGTGGTCTTTCTTCACGCTGGACCCATAGGTTTCTGCGATGGTATTCCCGTAGGATTCATAGGTGCCCATGATATTGCGGAAAGCCTGTTTCCGGACTTCCCGGTCGTCCGAACGGATGAAGGTGGAATAATTCCCCTCCGTCAGTTCCTGCTCGCTGCCGTCCGGCATCCGGATCGGCGGGAACTTCATATCCGCGTCGGACAGGGCGGAAAAAATGTTTCCCGGTGCCTCCGCCACCTCGCCCATCATCGCAATCAGGCGTTCCTGTTCCTTGGGCAGGGTATGCGGTTTCTGCAGCAGCATACGGCGCAGCATCGCGTCGTAATCCTTCATTTCCGGGTCCTGCATCAGCGCCTGCAGGGCTTCTTCCGGCATTTCAAGCAGTTCGGGCTCCAGGAACGCGCAGTTTGTCATTGCGGTCACATACAGCCGCATGGCCTTGTCCTTCAGGGCCTGGGCGGTGCTGTCCGCATTATCGGTTTCCTTGCGCAGGAAGGCATACATATAAACAGGTGAAATCCGTTCATACAGCCCATTCACTGCGATGATTGCCTTCTTCGGTTCTTCCGCCACATGCCCGTCGAACGCGCCCACAGTTCCGGCCAGCGCCATGACTTCGCTGTAGTCCTTCTCCCATGCCTCATCCGAAGGATAGATATGGCCCAGGTCCCACTTGTACTTGTCTTCGATTTCACTCCGTTTTCTGATTTCCGCCATGTTTTTCCCTCCCGGTTCATATTGTGGTTTTTTAATTGCCAATGGATTACTTTTTCTCATAAATGAGCGAACGAACGGCTGCCGGTGCTTCTGCTCCGTTCGGGGTAAAAAGGATCTTCCCGTCCCGGATGGCCAGGATGCCCGTCGATCCTTTCAGTTCCTTCTTTTCCAGCAGCAGCCGCATCAGCTTTTCCGTCAGGCCGGGCCCGCCGCTGCGTTCGAAGCAGTCTTTCCAGATCGTGCATTTGCATCCGTTCTCTGTGCAGCTGAAGGCAATTGCCGTTTCACGCAGTTTTCCTTTTCCGCATACCGGGCAAACCGTATCCTCCAGCACGGCGGATTTCATTCCGCCTTTGGACCCGTATTTTTTCCTGCGCTGGTCTTCCGGGAACGCAAGCGGTTTAGCCTTGTCCCGGGCGTATTCCACCAGGAAAGCGCTCATTTTGCGGATTCCGTCCATAAACCGTTCCGGGTCCTGTTTTCCGTCGGTGATTTCATGCAGCGCCAGCTCCCATCGGCCGGTCGTTTCAGGGCTTGCGATTTCCTGAGGCATCACGTCAATCAGCATGACACCTTTGTCTGTCGCGTTCAGCGTTTTTCCCCGGCGTGCCGCATAACCGACCTTGATCAGCCGCTCAATGATCGCCGCCCTCGTTGCCGGCGTGCCGATGCCGCTGCCCTTCATCAGCCGGACGAGTTCCTCGTCTTCCAGGTCTTTCCCGGCTGTTTCCATGGCAGCCAGCAGGCTTGCATCTGTGTGCGGGGCCGGGGGCTTCGTCTGGTCCTCCCGGATCTGGGTATTCCTGACCCCGCGGGTATCGCCCTGCCGGAGCTGCGGCAGCGGCCCTTCCTCTTCCTCCTCTTCCGGCTTTGCTTTCTTTCTCGTTTTCGGCGGTTTTTCAAGTGCCGGCACGTCGTGCCATCCGTTTACCACCGTCACGCGCCCGTTCGTCCGGAATGTATGTTCCCCGACAGCCGTGACAATCTTCGTGGCGTCATATTCGCAGGCAGGGTAAAAGGCTGCCAGCATGCGCCGCGCCACCATGTCGTAGAGGTTTTTCTCATCCTCCGAAAATTTTGAAACATCCGCTTTTTTCGCCGTCGGAATAATCGCATGGTGATCCGTAACCTTGCTGGCATCAATGGTCCTGCGGGTTACCGGAAGCTTACCGTCCGGCATCGCACCGGGCACATACTGCCGGTAGCTTTCAGGCAGCAGCTTCATGGTCTGTACGACGCGGGGAATCATGTCCGGCGGCAGGTAACGGCTGTCCGTACGGGGATATGTCAGCGCCTTGTGCGTTTCATACAGGCTCTGGGCCGTTTTCAGCGTTTTGTCCGCCGTGAAGCCGAGCATCCTGTTTGCGTCCCGCTGGAGGCTGGTCAGGTCGTAAAGCTGCGGCGGCAGTTCCTTTTTCCGGATCGTTTCCGCCTGTGTCACCGTGCCGGTCTTTCCTTTCACGTCTGCTGCGATCGCGTCTGCTTCTTCCCGTGTTTTCAGGTGTGTATCCGGATCCAGTTTTTCGGAAAAGAATGTTCCGCGGTAATCGCCAAAGTCCGCTGTCAGGGTGCAGTAACCCTCCGGTTTGAAGTTTTCGATCTCTTTCCGCCTTTTCACCAGGATGGCAAGCGTCGGGGTCTGTACGCGCCCGACACTCAGCAGCGTGTTGTACTTCAGGGTAAAAGCACGACTTGCGTTCATACCGACCAGCCAGTCCGCCCTGCTGCGGCAGCGCGCGCTTTCATACAGGCCGTCGTAATCCTCGCCGGGACGGATCGTACTGAATCCTTCCCGGATCGCTTCATCCGTCATGGAAGATATCCAAAGCCGCCGGAACGGTTTTTTGCATCCCGCCTTTTCATAGATATACCGGAAGATCAGTTCGCCTTCCCGCCCGGCATCCGTCGCGCAGATCAGGGAATCTGTATCCTTGTCGTTGATCAGTTTTTTGATCCTGGCAAACTGCGCTTTGGTTCCGGAAAGAACCTTCAGCGGAATCTCGTCCGGCAGGATCGGAAGCGTGGCAAAAGACCACCTTTTGTACTTTTCATCCATTTCATCCGGTTCAGCCAGCGCGACCAGATGCCCTACGGCCCAGGTGACGATATACTGTTCGCCGACCAGGCATCCGTCCCCGGATGTCCGGCAGCCGATCACCCGCGCAATATCACGCCCGACGCTTGGCTTTTCGGCCAGCACCACAATCTTCCCCATTGCGCGCCTCCTGTCTCTGCACTTCCGTCAGGTCCGGGTTTCCGCGTTTTCTCCGCTGTTTTCATCTTTGCGCGCGGCGCACTCTTTTGTGCATCCGCCGCACCCGCAGGAGCATCCCCCGCTGTTTTTCTTTTTCCTCATAACGCTGATTGCCCGCCCTGCCGCGCAACCGGCAAGGATCAGGATAAGGATATCCCAGAAATTCATCTTTTCACCCCGCTCCGAAAAGTTTCCCGATCATCTGGACAATGAGCGCGGCAACCCAGGCAATCCCGCACTGCCACAGCACTGTAAACCAAGCCCATTTCCGGCCCATTTCCCGGCGTATGGCTGCGATCGCGGCGACACACGGCGTATAGAGCAGGCAGAACACAAGCATGCAGCACGCTGTCAGCGGGCTGATTGCGCCGCTGATCCCGCCTGCTGCCGTGAACAGGAGCCCGGTAACGGAAACGACGCTTTCCTTCGCCATGAATCCGCTGATCAGGGAGGTTACGAGGCGCCAGTCCCCCATGCCGAGCGGCACGAAGACCGGTACCAGGACTCCGGAAACCACAGCAAGCATGCTGTCCGGGGAGCCGTCTTCCACCAGGTTCAGGTGGAAATTAAAGCTTTTCAGGAACCAGACGGCAATGGTGGCAACCAGGATCACCGTAAAGGCGCGCTGCAGGAAATCCTTTGCCTTTTCCCACATCAGCATCAGGACGTTCTTCGGGCTCGGGATCCTGTAATTCGGCAGTTCCATCACGAAGGGCACTGCATTCCCTTTAAACAGCGTTTTCCTGTAAACCAATGCAATCAAAATGCCCATCAGGATCCCAAGCAGGTACAGCCCGGTGATAATCAGCCAGCTGCTCTGCGGAAAGAATGCCGTAACGAAAAAGCTGTAAATGGGAAGCTTTGCCGTACAGCTCATAAAGGGCGTCAGCAGGATCGTCATCTTCCTGTCCCGGTCGCTTGGCAGTGTCCGTGTCGACATCACCGCCGGAACCGTGCAGCCGAAACCGATCAGCATCGGAACAATGCTCCGTCCGGAAAGCCCGATGCGCCGGAGCAGCTTATCCATCACAAAGGCAACGCGCGCGATATAACCGCTGTCCTCCAGCAGGGAGAGGAAAAGGAACAGGATAATAATCAGCGGGAGGAAGCTCAGCACGCTGCCTACGCCGTCAAAAAGGCCGTCCAGCACGAGCCGCTGGATCACGTCGTTTACATGGACAGACTCCATCCCGCGGGCTGTCAGTTCCTTGAGCGAATCGATCCCTGAAGCCAGGAGGTCCTGGAAAAACGGGCCGATCAGGAAGAATGTCAGGAAGAATACAAGCGCCATAATCCCGATAAACAGCGGAATTGCAGTATATTTCCCGGTCAGCACCTCATCCAGTTTCCGGCTGCGGACATGTTCCCTGCTCTCTTTCGGGCGGATCACGCATGCATCGCAGACGCGTTCGATATAATCAAACCGCATATCTGCAATGGCAGCGCTCGGGTCAAGCCCGCGCTCTTTTTCCATCTGGAGGACGATATGCTCCAGCATTTCTTTTTCATTCCCGTCCAGGTCCAGCCGTTCCTCGATCCGCGTATCGCCCTCGATCAGTTTTGCCGAGGCGAATTCGACGGGAACCCCGTTCCTCTCGGCGTGGTCTTCAATCAGGTGGCTTACCGCATGCAGTGCGCGGTGCATGGAGCCGCCATGGTCGTCAGGGCTGCAGAAATCCTGCGGGATCGGCTTCTCCTGGTATTTTGCGATGTGGACCGCGTGGCGTACCAGTTCGTCGACGCCTTCGTTCTTCGATGCTGAAATCGGCACGACAGGGACGCCGAGCATGTTTTCCATGGTATTGATGTCCACGGTGCCGCCGTTTCCCCGCAGCTCATCCATCATGTTCAGGGCAACCACCATCGGGATTTCCATCTGCAGGAGCTGCATCGTCAGGTAAAGGTTCCGCTCCATATTGGTTGCATCCACGATATTGATGATCGCCTTCGGTTTCTGGTTCAGCACAAAATCGCGCGAAACCAGTTCTTCGCTGGAATACGGCGACATGGAATAAATACCGGGCAGGTCCGTAATCAGCGTATTCTGGTAGCCGCGGATCACGCCGTCCTTCCTGTCGACCGTCACGCCCGGAAAATTGCCGACATGCTGGTTGGAGCCGGTCAGCTGGTTGAAAAGGGTGGTTTTTCCGCTGTTCTGGTTGCCGACCAGGGCAAAGGTCAGCAGTGTACCCTCCGGCAGCGGGTCCCCCGTGCCCTTGGGATGAAAGATGCCTTCCTCGCCCAGGCCTGGGTGCGGCATCGCCCTGCGCTCTGCTTCAGGCTTTTTTTCGGCGTTTTCCCGGTCTGCCGGCGTCACGCGGATCTGCGCCGCGTCATCCATCCGCAGCGTCAGTTCATACCCCCGGATCATCAGTTCCATCGGGTCGCCCATCGGCGCAAGCTTGACCACGGTCACATCCACGCCCGGGATCAGGCCCATATCCAGGAAATGCTGGCGCAGTGCGCCTTCCCCGCCTACTTCCTCAATCCGTGCACTCTTCCCCGGTTTCAGTTCTTTTAATGTCATCATGCTGCATCCTTCAGTCATCTGTTTTTTGCCGGCATCGTTCGTCATGCCCTGATGCCGTATACCCTCATTGCATTCTCCGTGGTATACCCTGCAACCTCCTCAGCCGTTTCCCCGCGCAGCTCTGCCAGTTTCATGCCCACATACCGCACGTTCGCGGGCTCGTTGCGTGTCCCGCGCACCGGCTCAGGCGCCATATACGGACTGTCCGTTTCAATCAGCAGCCTGTCCCTGGGAACGAGCAGTGCCGCTTCCTGCAGCTTCGGCGCTTTCCTGAAGGTCAGCGGCCCGGCAAAGGAAATATAGTAGCCCAGCTTCAGGTATTCCTTCGCCATCTCCGCGCTCCCGGAAAAGCAGTGGATAATGCCGCCGGTCAGCCTGTCCTTCATGCCCTTCATGATTTCGAGCATGTCCCCGTGTGCGTCACGGATATGGAATACTACCGGAGCGCCGATTTCCCACGCCAGTTCCATCTGGCGGATGCACACCCTGCGCTGCACGTCCCTGGGACTGAAGTCATAATAGTAATCCAGGCCGATCTCGCCGATCGCGCGGATATCCCCGTTCCTGAACCAGGCCGCGATCTCCTCGCAGTCTTCTTCCCGGAAACCCTTTGCTTCATGGGGATGGATGCCGCCCGCGGCAACCGCCCCGGGGTGTTCCTTCGCAAAAGCGATCGCGTGCCGGGAAGTCGCCATATCGCTCCCGATCACCGCAAAACGGGTAATACCGTGCTCACGCATGCGCGTCAGCACGGTATCCCTGTCTTCGTTGAATTTTTCCTCGTCCACATGGCAGTGGCTGTCAAACCATTCCGTCATCCGATGATGGCACCGTCCTCCACGCCGTCCTCCACGCTCATCAGGCGCAGGTTTCCGTTGTCGTCCATTGCGCTCAGGATCATTCCCTGGCTCTCGATGCCGGCAAGCTTTGCTGTCTTCAGGTTGGTAATCACAGCCACCTGCCTGCCGACAAGCGTTTCCGGATCATACCATTTCTGGATACCGCTGACGACGGTGCGTTCCCCGTCCTTGCCCAGGCTCAGGGTAAACTTCAGCAGTTTGCTGCTCTTTTCCACCTTTTCACAGGCCTTCACCCGGGCCACCTGGATCTTGCATTTGAAGAAATCGTCGATCGCAATCTCTTCCGGATACTCCGGTTCGTCATGCTTCTTTTCAGCCTTTTCGGCTTTCTTCTCCTGCTTTTTCTCCGCTTTTTCCGCTTTCTTCTCTTCTTTTGCGCTGCCGTTGCTGAGCGCTTCCAGTTCCTTCATGACGTCAATCCGCGGGAACAGCGCTTCCCCTTTGCAGACCTTGATCCCGTCCGGCAGCATCCCAAAGCAGTTCAGGGAATCCCAGGTCTTCAGGTTTCCATCCGCAACGCCCAGCTGGGTGAAAATCCGTTCCGGCGTCGAGGGCATGAACGGACCGATCAGGACAGCAACAAACCGGACGCATTCCGCGAGGGTCAGCAGCACATTGCCCAGCAAGCCTTTTTTCTCCGGAGCCTTGCAAAGGATCCAGGGCTGTGTCAGGTCGATATATTTATTGCATTCGCCGACCACTTTCCAGATCTCTGTCAGGGCCTGGGAAAACTGCAGCTTGTCCATCTGCTCGCTCACGAGGGCAGGCAGTTCCGCGCAGTGCTTCCGCAGCTCGGCGCCGGTATTTTCTTCAGCATCCTTATCCCAGGCCGGGATGATCCCGTCGAAATACTTCTCGATCATCGCAACCGTCCTGCTGACCAGGTTGCCAAGGTCGTTTGCCAGGTCGGCATTCATGCGGGTCAGGAAGCTTTCGTTGGTATAGTTGCCGTCTGCGCCGAACGGCATCTCCCGCATCAGGTAATAACGCAGCGGATCAACCCCGTAACGGGCCACAATGGGTCCGGGATATACCACGTTCCCCTTGCTCTTGCTCATCCTGTCCGCACCGAAAAGCAGCCAGCCGTGGCCGAATACCTGCTTCGGCAGCGGCAGGCCGAGTGCGTGCAGCATAATAGGCCAGTAAATGGTATGGAACCGCACGATTTCCTTGCCGACAAGGTGTACATCGGCCGGCCAGTATTTCCGGAAAAGCTCGTCGTGCTCCGTGCCGTATCCCAGCGCGGTAATATAGTTGCTCAGGGC
>CAMMYM010000060.1 GCA_946527725.1 uncultured Clostridia bacterium | reverse complement strand
GTGAAATACCAGATACGACATATCGTTGCTTAAATTTGATGTTTTTTTCTAACTTTTTCCGTCTTTATTCTCCAAAATTACCATCAAAATTATTGTTATTGTCGAATCCATCTCCTTCCAAATGTATCTAGAGAAGTATTTACTATTATTGTTAATTCTTTCTTCTCCTTTATAGTGATTCTCGAAAGACCGCCGCTTTGCCTGTTTTTTGCTTTATTATTCCCCGTCCTCTATGGGATTTGTCCACCTCGACATCTCCAGCAGCATATCCCGATGGCTGACTTCCGTCGGGAATCCTTCTTTCCTCAGGAATGCGCCCACAGCTTCCGCAATCGCGACGCTGCGGTGTACCCCGCCTGTGCATCCGACTGCGATCACCAGGCGGTGTTTTCCCTCGTCCTTGTAATGGGGAATCAGGAACCGGAGCAGTTCTTCCCACTTCCGGAGGAATTCAGCGGTGACCGGATGCCCGATCACAAAATCCCGGACGTCATCGTCGAGGCCGGAATGGCTGCGCAGCGATTCAATATAGAACGGATTCGGCAGGAACCGCACGTCAATGACCAGGTCCGCCTGCCGCGGAAGGCCGCGCTTGAATCCGAAGCTCATCACATCCACCCGCAGCGGCGCGTCTTCGTCAACGACGCCCAGGGCCTTGTCCAGTGCCTTTTTGACTGTCCGTGAACTCATGTCCGTCGTATCGATGACGTAATTCGCTATTTCCCGCAGCGGCTGGAGCCTGTTCCGCTCCTCTGCAATGGCTTCTGTCAGGTTCAGCCCTTCCTGGCACAGCGGATGGTTGCGGCGCGTTTCCTTGTAACGGTTCAACAGTGTTTCATCGCTTGCTTCCATGTAAATGATCTCAACCGTATGCCCAAGCCGCCCCAGTTCCCGGAGCAGCTGCGCCACTGCCTGCGCGTCGAAAAACTCCCCGCTCCGCACATCCGCGCCGAACGCGACTGCCTTGTACCGCGTGGCCGCGGAATCGAACACTTCCATCAGTTTCGGAATCATCATGGGCGGAACGTTGTCCATGCAGAAACAGCCTTTGTCTTCAAGGTACCTGACACAGGCAGTTTTTCCTGCGCCGCTCTGTCCGGTTACAATCAGGTATTTCATTGCTTCCCTCCTGGCAAGCATTGCTTTGTTGCGTTATCTGCCGGTAACATTATGTGCGCGGAAGCATGCGTTGTCAATTCCGATTCCGTGTTTTCCGGGCTTGTTCCGGCGGATGTCCCGGGCCGGCCCCTGCAGCTTCAGATTGCTTCTTGAGCAGTCTCCGGAAAAATGCTATAATACGTCTGCATGAATCAGGATAATAAAGGCACTGTCGCCCTTCAGCAAAACCTTACGGCGCGTCCCGCGCCCGGTCTTTGTGTTTTGACCGCATATCTTTCCGGCATGCGGCAAGCCATTTTTTCTGATCGTGTTTTCCCGGGTCAAGATTTACCGATTGAGGGGGTATTTGCAAAATGCTGGCCGATTTTGAAAAAGCGAAACAGGAAGACAAAACCAAGCTGAACCAGGATATCAAAAAGCTGCGCGAGCGCCTCGTGTCTCAGCAGCAGCAGGTCCGTGCGGGGAAACTTCCCGTGCTCGTCCTGATCGAAGGGTGGTCCGCTGCCGGGAAAGGCAGCCTGATCAAAGAGATCATCAGTGAAATGGATCCCCGTTTTTACCAGGTGATTTCCCCGGCAGTCATTCCGGAAAGCGAATCCAGGTATCCCTTCCTGTATCCTTACGCGAACGCGATTCCCGAAAACGGCCAGGTCGTTTTCCTGGATTCCGGCTGGATGGAAAGCGCTGTCCGCAAAAAGCTGCGCCTTGAAATCACCAATGAAGAATACAAACGCAGGATCCGCATGGTCAACGAGTTTGAGCGCCAGCTGCGCGACGGCGGATATCTTGTCCTGAAAATCTTCCTGCATATAGATAAGGAAGAGCAGTTCGCCCGCCTGAATGCGCTGAGCGAGTCCGCGGACACCGAATGGCGTGTCACGAAGGATGACCTTTGGCAGCATCAGGAGTACTCCCATTTCCTGAAAGCCTATGACGAATTCATGGAAAAAACCGGCGAAGCCGTATCCTGGCATGTCCTGGACGGAAAGCGCCGCAAGACCGCCGTCCGCGACGCGCTGAAGCTGCTCGTCGGCAAAATCGACAAAGCCCTCGAAAAAGGACGGTACATCGGCGAACCCTTTGAGGAGAAATTCCCCCTCATCAAAATGCCCAGGCTGAAGGATGTGGACCTTTCCCCCACCATCAGCGATGAGGATTATAAAAAAGAGCTCAAAAAGCTGCAGGCCCGCCTGAGCGAGCTGCATAACATCATTTACCGGAAAAAGATTCCCGTCATCCTCTGCTACGAGGGCTGGGATGCTGCCGGAAAAGGCGGGAATATCCGCCGCGTAGCTTATCCGCTGGATCCGCGCGGTGTGGATGTGCATCCCATCGCTTCCCCCGAACCCCATGAACTGAACCGCCAGTTCCTGTGGCGCTTCTGGACGCGCCTCCCGCGCACAGGCCATATCTGCATTTTTGACCGCACATGGTACGGTCGGGTCATGGTTGAACGCCTGGAAGGTTTCTGTACGGAAAAGGACTGGCAGCGCGCCTATAACGAAATCAACGAATTCGAAAGGCAGCTGACCGACTGGGGTGCCGTATTGCTGAAGTTCTGGATCCAAATTGACCAGGATACCCAGCTTGCCCGCTTCAACGACCGCCAGAACACGCCGGAAAAGCAGTGGAAGATTACCGATGAGGACTGGCGGAACCGTGAAAAATGGCCCCAGTATGAAACCGCCGTCGATGAAATGCTCCGGAAAACGAGCACGGAAAATGCCCCCTGGTACATCATCGAATCAAACGACAAGAAATATGCGCGGATCAAAGCGCTCCGGATCATCGTCAAAAAGCTTGAAAAAGCCTGTTCCGACAGCTTCGTCCACGCCATGGAGTAACCTGCCGCACACTGCCTGGGCCGCCGGCGCCGAATCGCCGGCGGCTGCTTTTTTCCCTTCCCGTTTCCAATTGGATATCCTCCTGAAAAACTTGCCTTCACGCCCGTTCTGTTGTAATATTTTCATGTTATATTTTTATGAAGGAAGTGGCTTGCCATGACCAAACTGGAAACGGATCTGCTTGATCTTTTAAAGGAGGACTGCCGGCTTCCCTTGGAAAAGCTTGCCGTAATGACAGGTGCTTCGCTGGAAGAAGTCGCCGCCACCATTGAAGGCCTGGAGCAGCGCCGCGTCATCCTTCGCTATGCGCCGATGATCAACTGGGACCTGACGGACCGTGAACGGGTCGAAGCGATGATCGAAGTCCGTGTCACGCCCCAGCGCGATATGGGTTTTGATGCCATTGCCCGCCGGATCTATTGTTTTGACGAAGTCAAATCGGTTTTCCTGATGTCGGGCTCCTATGACCTGCTTGTCCTCGTCGAAGCCAGGACGCTCAAGGAGCTTGCAGCCTTTGTCAGCGGCAAGCTTTCCCCGCTGGAAACCGTAACCGGTACCGCCACGAGCTTCGTCCTGAAGCGCTATAAGGAAGAAGGCGTCATCTTTGACAGCGGGGAAACCGATCGCAGGCTGGTGATTTCGCCGTGAACTATGAAAAGCTCCTGAATCCCCGCATCACTGCGGTGCCCCCCAGCGGGATCCGCCGTTTCTTCGACCTTGCCGCCACCATGAAGGATACGATCTCCCTCGGCGTCGGCGAGCCTGATTTCAGGACCCCCTACAGCATCCGGAATGTTGCGATCAATTCGCTGGTTGACGGTGAAACCCAGTATACCGCCAACCGGGGCCTTCCTGAACTGCGTGACGAAATCGCGCTGTACCTGTCCGGGCGTTACGGCATTTCATACGATCCGGAGAAGCAGGTCCTTGTCACCATCGGTGCCTCAGAAGCCATTGACCTGGCCCTTCGTGCCGTCTGTTCCCCCGGGGACGAGATCCTGGTGCCGGAACCGAGCTATGTTTCTTATTCCCCTGGTGTCATTTTCGCCGGCGCCACGCCTGTCAGCGTCAAAACGCTGGAAGAAGACAACTTTTGCCTGACGCCCGGGAAACTGGAAGAAGCCATTACGCCGCGGACCAAGGCGCTCATCCTGCCGTATCCGAACAACCCGACCGGCGCCGTAATGGACCGGGAGGCCCTTGAAGCCGTCGCAAAGGTGGTCCTGAAGCACGACCTCTTTGTGATTTCGGATGAGATTTATTCCGAACTTGTCTACGGCGGCCATAAGCATGTTTCCTTCGCCGCTGTCGAAGGCATGTACGAACGGACGCTGACCATCAACGGGTTCAGCAAGTCTTTTGCCATGACCGGCTGGCGTGTCGGATATGCCTGCGGCCCCGCGGAGGTTATCTCCGTCATGAATAAAATCCACCAGTATGCGATTATGTGCGCTCCCAGGCAGGGCCAGGTCGCTGCGGCAGCGGCCCTGAAAACCGGCCGTGAAAACGGATATGAGGACGTCTTGCGCATGCGCGACAGCTATGACCGCCGCCGCCGCCTGATGGTGGACGCATTCCGTTCCATGGGCCTGCACTGTTTTGAGCCCCTCGGGGCTTTCTATGCTTTCCCTTCCATCCGGTCCGCCGGCATGACCAGCGAGGAATTCTGTACGGCACTGCTGCGTTCAAAGAATGTTGCCGCCGTGCCCGGAACGGCGTTCGGCCCCGGGGGCGAAGGCAATATCCGCTGCTGCTATGCAACCGCATTGGACAAACTGAACGTTGCGCTCGATCGGATTGCCCGGTTCGTCGCTGAAAACAAATGAGCTCATTGGAGGCGTAATATGCTGCGCAGAATTGTTCTGTTCCTGGCCGTGTTTTCCGTTTTTGCCTGTTCTGTATTTGCTGCCCCCTGCGCTTTTGCGGAGGCGGAAGAACAGGATGTGGATATTGCCGAACTGATCAAAATTGTCGAAGAAGAAAAAGTCAAGGAGAAAAAGGACAGTGACGGCGCATACCTCCTGACCGTCACCTGCACGGGTGATTTCACCATCGGCGGGGACAACCGGTACGGTTCGAAGAAGGACCTGTTTACGCCCGAGCTTGAAGCGCATGACGGGGATATCAACTTCATCATGCAGAACGTCCGGGATATCTTCACGGACGACGACCTGACGATCGTCAATTTCGAAGGCACGCTGACCGATACGAAGTATGTCCCGAAGGATAAAAAGGAAAATGAATTCCTTTTCAATATCACGCCCTCTGCCGTGTCGGTCCTGCCGGACAACGGCGTTGAGGCCGTTTCCCTGGACAACAACCACGTATGGGACCACGGCCTGGAAGGATATAATGATACAAAGATGGCCCTGGAAAACGCCGGCGTCATTTATTCGACGCCCAGCGAAATCGGCGTGTTTGATTACAAGGGCATCCTGAAGATCGCCATGCTGTCCTTCAACTGCATCGATCGCTACGGCACCGGATTCAAGAAATACAGCGAAGGCAACGGGAAACACGAGGAAACCTACCCTGCCGACTTTTTGAGCTACGATACCTTCGAAGAAGCTGTCTGCGCCAGCATCAGCGAAGCGAAGGCATCCTTCCCGCTTGTGATCGTCTCCTTCCACTGGGGACGGGAGCCCACCAAGGCAAACCCGATCCAGGGCTATATCCCGACGGACAACCAGATCCGCCTCGGGCGCATGGCCGTCGACGCCGGCGCTGACCTTGTCATCGGCAACCATTCCCATCGCCTGCAGCCTGTGGAATTCTACAAGGACAAATTCATCTGCTATTCCCTCGGTAATTTCTGCTTCGCTGGCCATAAAAAGCCTGACGACATGACGTCCATGCTGTTCCAGGTGCGTTACCGCGTGAAAAACGGTGAAATCTCCTACAAGGATTTCCGCATCATCCCGATCAGGATTTCATCCATCACGGAAAGGAACAACCTGATCCCCTATCCCTTTGAGGATGGTTATACCCGGGACAGCATCCTGAACGTGATCAAGGAAAACATCAACCGAAACAAGCTCCAGTATGCCGTTACGGATTTCCCGCTCGAATTCCAGTAATGGCTTTCCTGCCCTGAAAGGAGAACAGCCAATGCTTGCTTCCGTCCTGCTGGATGCATGCCTGGACGCCGGGATCGATTTCTTTACCGGCGTTCCGGATTCTTTCCTCAAAGGCCTTTGCGATGAGCTGTACAGCCGTTACGGCACCGACAGCGCGCATCATGTCGTTGCGCACAACGAGGGCGGCGCAATCGGCCTGTGCGCAGGCCATGCGCTTGCGTCCGGCCGTCCGGCGCTGTGCTATATGCAGAACAGCGGCCTCGGCAACGCGGTCAACCCGCTGGCCTCCCTGATGGATATGCAGGTTTACGCGCTTCCGTGCCTGCTGGTCGTCGGATGGCGGGGCGAACCCGGCCTGAAGGACGAACCCCAGCATGTCAAACAGGGTGCTGTCACGCTCTCCCAGCTGGAGCTCCTGGGGATCCCTTACGAAATCCTCTCCGCGGATACGGATGAGGCATCCTTCCGTTCTTCCTTCGCCGGCCTGCTCAGCACATTGCATGAAGGCCGGTGCGCCGCGCTGGTCGTCCGCAAGGGTGCGCTGGTTTCCGCCTGCCGTCCCGCTTACGGGAACGGGGCTTCCCTCCTGCGCGAGCGTGCGGCGGAAATCGTCCTGGAAGCATCCGCGCCGTCGGATGCCTTTGTGTCCACGACCGGCAAGCTTTCCCGCGAAGTCTTTGAGCTGCGGGAAAAACATGCGCAGGGCCACAGCCGGGATTTCCTGACCGTCGGCTCCATGGGGCACGCGTCCATGATTGCGCTGCGGATTGCCGAGGAAAAACCCGGCCGCCGTGTATGGTGCCTGGACGGCGACGGCGCCCTGATGATGCACCTGGGATCCCTGCCGCTGATCGGCCGTCGGAAGCCCCGGAATTTTGTCCATGTGGTCATCAATAACGGCGCCCATGAAACCGTCGGCGGCATGCCTGTCTGTTCCGGCGCGCTGGATATCCGCGCCCTAGCCCTCGCGTCCGGTTATGCCCATGTCTTCTCCGCGGACAGCGAGGCTTCGCTGCAGGATTCCCTGCGGCAGCTGAAGCAGCTGGAAGGCCCCGTGCTGCTCGAAATCCGCTGTGCCTGCGGGGCGCGTGCCGACCTCGGGCGGCCGACGACGACACCGGTCCAGAACCGCGATGCCTTCACGGCCTTCCTGCAGGACGGATAAGTTAATTTGTTCCCTTCCGGCGCCGGTGGAAAACCGGTGCTTTTTTGTATTTGTTACAAAAAGTTCAGAATTTTGACCACAACATGTAGTGTTAATTGATTGACCATCAATATATATTTAGTTAATATTGTTGAGTACATGAAAAAAGTGTGAAGGAGGCATGGGCATGATTGCCGGATACAGTTGCAAACCTGTTTTCCAGTATCAGTTCCGTCCTCTGGTACACGATCACCGGGTTGCGGACGGGGGATTCTGCATCATCCTTTATGAAAACAGGATCCTTTCCTTCAGCACCTATGACGCTGCCGGCCTGTTTATTGACGAGCTTTGCTTCAGCCTTCCCGGCCGCGTGATGCAGTGCTTCTACAGCCTCCTGCGCAATGCGGGAAGCTGGCTCGGTTCCTCCCCTGTGGACCTGCGGGCATCCAACATTTCGCCTTATGCTTCCTCCTTCGCTTTCGACGGATATGATCCGATCAGGATCTGGGGCATGAATGAGCTGATCTGCGAGCCCGCCTGTTCCGAACTGGGGTTCTTTGCCCGCCATATCTACGTGCTGTTTGAAGACGTGTCGAACCTGCTGGCGGAGAACGGCATCCGGCTGACCCTGGACGGGTTCACCTGGGATAACAACATGATCCGCCCCTTCCGGAAAAACCAGCTGTATTCTTCCGGGCAGCAGGGAGTTGTCTGATCTGAGCGCGCATACTGCGTACCGCTTGCGGTACGCTTTTTTAAGGATAAGGAGAAAATGTCATGGATATCAATGAAAAATACGCTGCGTGGCTTGCCTGCCCCGCCATGGACCGTGAACTGCTGGACGATCTCAGGTCCATGGATGAAGAAACAAAGAACGACTGCTTCTACCGGAACCTGGCCTTCGGCACGGGCGGCCTTCGCGGCGTGCTCGGCGCCGGGACAAACAGGATGAACCTGTTCACGGTTATGAAGGCCACCCGCGGCCTGGGCAGGTACCTGCAGGAAACCAGTGACGCCCCTTCCTGCGCGATCAGCTGCGACAGCCGGATCCACAGCCGGGATTTTGCGGAACTTACCGCCGCTGTTCTCGCTTCCATGGGCATCCGTGTCTTCCTTTATCCAAAACTGCAGCCGACCCCGATGCTGTCCTTTGCGGTCCGCCACCTGCACACGGCTGCGGGTGTCATGATCACTGCGTCCCACAATCCGGCCAAGTTTAACGGCTATAAGGTTTACGGCCCGGACGGGTGCCAGATTACCCTCGAAGCGGCGAACCGGATCCAGGAATGCATTGACGGTGAGCCGGACCTTGCCGGCAGCATTCCGGATTACGGGAAGTACCTCGCCGAAGGCGTCATTTCCATGATCGGCGAAGATACCGTCGAAGCGTATTACCGGGCTGTGTGGAAGCTGCGCGTGCATCCTTCCGCGGAACCCCTGCACCTTGTGTATTCACCGCTGAACGGTTCCGGGAACGTGCCTGTCCGTGAAATCATGCGCCGCATGGGAAATATCAAGGTGGACGTCGTGGCGGAGCAGGAGCTCCCGGACGGGCATTTCCCGACCTGCCCGTATCCGAATCCGGAAATCCGCGAAGCGATGGCCCTGGCAATTGCGAAAACCGTCGAAACCGGCGCCGACCTCTGCTTCGCCACCGATCCGGACTGCGACAGGATGGGCGCCGGCGTCCGCGTCGGCAATGAGGTGGAGCTCATCTCCGGCAATGATATGGGCGTCCTGATGCTCGACTACCTCTGCCGCAACACGCAGCTGCCCGCATCTCCCGCCCGCGTGGCCGTCAAAACCATCGTCTCGACGGAAATGGCTGCCGCAATCTGCAGGAAGTACGGCGTCGAGCTCCGCAACGTCCTCACCGGCTTCAAATTCATCGGGGAGCAGATCGGTTTGCTGGAAAAGGAAGGAAACCCCGGCCGTTTCCTGTTCGGCTTTGAGGAGAGCTACGGCTATCTTTCCGGCACCGATGTCCGGGACAAGGACGCGGTGAACGCCGCCCTGCTGCTGTGCGATATGGCCTCCGGCCTGAAGGCGGAAGGCAAAACGCTGCTCTCCCGCCTGGATGAGCTGCGGAATGAATTCGGCTTCTTTGCCCAGCGCCTCCTGACATTCCAGTATGAAGGCGAAAACGGCGCCCGCAGGATGGCATCCATCATGTCCGCGCTGCGGAATCCGCTCGGATCCCTGCGGACAGATACGCTCCGACTCCTCTCGCGCACCGATTACCTGCATGACGAAACCGGCCTGCCGAAAAGCGACGTGCTGGAGTTTGTGCTCGAAGATGACATGAAGTTTGTCGTCCGTCCCTCCGGTACGGAACCGAAGCTGAAAGCTTACCTGTTCGCCCGGGGGAACAGCCAGGATGCGGCGGAGCTGCAGCTGGATTTCCTGGAAAAGGACGTCCGGAAGCTGTGCGAATAAAAAATGGTACAAAAAAAGCTGCCGTTCGGCAGCTTTTTTAATGTTCGAATCAGAACCGGGCCTGGCGCTGTGCTTCGAAGCACTCACGGCAGTACACAGGACGGTCTCCGCGGGGCTGGAAGGGAACCTGTGTTTCGCAGCCGCAGCCATCGCAGATCACGGTGTACATCTGGCGGGGAGCGCCACCGTTGCCATTCTGGGCACGACGGGCAGCACGGCAGGCCGGGCAGCGGCTGGGCTCATTCTGGAAGCCCTTCTGCGCAAAGAACTCCTGTTCGCTGGCAGAGAAAACGAATTCGTTGCCGCACTCACGGCAGGTCAGGGTTTTGTCTTCGTACATGGATGAATTCCTCCTAAAAATGTTGTTTACCCGCGCCATTGGTGATGAACTGTGCCCCGTTCCAGACAATGGTTATGAGAAACAACCATGGAGGAAATGAACCGCCGTAACGACCAGGGGTTGGGTTT
>CAMMYM010000059.1 GCA_946527725.1 uncultured Clostridia bacterium | reverse complement strand
GCCGCTGTTCTGCTCGGAGCAAAGCTGGCGGAACGATATTCCCAGATGGTGTGGAGATCGGATTAAGGAGCTGCGTCTTGAGGGTTCTTTCCGGTTATCATACAACGGTTCCATGTTTGCGCTGGAGGGGCTTGGCTACCTGCTGACTTTTGATCGCCTGATCGATACGTCATCCGATTCCGGACTGGTCTTCCGTCCGCTCTCACCAACACTTGAAAACAAACTGTATCTGGTCTGGAAAAAATACCAGATGCTATCACCGATTGCAGAACGGTTCCTGAAACACCTGCAATCGAGTTTCGCATTTTAGTTCGCAGCGGACTTCAATGAGATCATCTTTAGCCAATCACGGGGGACTGTTCATATAATGATTCGCGCGGTCAGGCAAAAAAATCCGGTGACCGGACAATTTTCCATTTTGGTCTCCGATTCAGTTATGAATCCGTATCTCAGGAAGTACAGCATCGATATCGACGAAACCAATATTCTCGTTGTACCGATCAATATACACAGGCACTGTGGCTGATTTCAGCAACTTAGTCACATCAGCATTCACATAGCGGCTGTGATAAACATGCACGACTCCGTTCGGATCTGTCCAGGCTGCTTCAACCATCCGCGGCTGGCCATAAGGCATGTTTACGTTACGCTGTGTTACCACGCCCAAAATCTGTGCTTCTACACAGTTGCCGCTGTCATAGGCCCGGCGCAGAAGATAGCGCCGGCGAATATCAACAGCCAGGAACCCCAGTCCCAGCAGCAGGAAAAGTCCGCCGACACTGCAGAATACCGCAGTAAAAATGGCAGGATCCCCATTACCGTCCCAGCGGATATTTTTTGACTGGCCAATGATAAGGCCGATCATCAGAAACAGAAAGCCCATAGGGGCAAAAATGAATCCGAGGATTCCATATACTGTCCAGCCCATCTTCTTGCTCATTTACCTTACCTCCAGGCAGCAATCAGCATCTTGGTACGTATATATAATACGAAAAAAAAGCAGAAAAAACAGGTTCACTCCTGCAAAATATGAATGGTTATTTCTCAGGGAAAAGTTCCGATACTGCATTTTCTGAGAAGTGCCGGAACTTTGGGAGGCATGGTATTCGGCATCCTCTGCCCCTTCCCTGTGTCCGCTGTAACGGATCATCGTATGGAATAGAAGGAATTCCCAGAATCTACTCTATGATTGGTAAATGTTCAGGTATCTGGAGATTTCCGTCGTGTTTTTTCACAATAAAGCAGCCAGAAGAGCATGTCGCACTCCTGGCTGCGCTTATGATTTAGGTCGTTTCAGCTGTCTGTGCTGCAATCAGCGCATCATATTCAGCTTGGGGGATTATTTCATCCTTCATTCCACACAGTTCTTATCCGTTATTGATTAAACAGGCTCTCCAAAGTATCCCGGTTTTCCTGCAGTGTTTTTAGTACCCATACGCTCCAGTGACGGGCATTGGTGTCGCTGTCACCGAAGACATAATCTTCCTGGCCGTAGTCAATCACGTCGAATCCGGGTACAGCCTTGCTGGCTCCCTTGGTGCGATAGGCCATACCGGCCGCAAGAGTAAAGGATACTTTCCCTTCATCGTTAATACTCACCCAATCGGAGAGATCTGTTCCGCTTGCGGATTCCGCGGTGCCGTTCACTGACTGAACTTCAGCAGCAGGCTTTACCGTTTCCACTCCGCTGACATATTCACCGTACATCATATCCACCCACAGCGGCAGGCTGTTGCCGAGAATCTCACTGGGCACATGTCCGCCATCCCATTGCCACTCAATGGCAGCGTCAATACCTGCGTTCAATGCAGCTACCTGAATGTTCAGCGAATTGAACATGGAGATGTCGCCTTCTTTGGCGCCGCAGACAATGCGCATCCAGGTGGGATTGGCTGTGCCTTCAGCGCCGATATAGTTCAGCGGGTTATAAAGATTCACAATGTTCTTGCCGTAAGCGTCACCGGCTGTTATTTCAGCGATATCCGCTTCATAGGAAGCGAGCATTTCAGCATAGCTGGAATAATTGTTGGAATTTGTGCTGCTGCCCACAGCCTGCGTCGTTCCCGCGTCGGGGGTGCCTACATCCATCTCATCTCCGCTGCTGTTCGCGGCTGCATCCGCATGATCGAAGCCGCGCTCAGAAGAATCTCCAGTCTCAGAAGGCATTCTTTCGCCGGGACCGCCGCCCATTCCATCCGGAGGAGTCCCGCCGGGACCGCCATTGCCGCCATCCGGAGGAGTCCCGCCGGGGCCGCCCATCCTGCCGCCTCCCGGTCCTCCCATACTGCTTCCGGAGTTGCCCTTGGCATAACGGCCTTCAATGAACGCCTGTGCCTTGTCGGCTGCGGTCATCCCGGCGACTGCTTCGTCAGGCAGCGCATTGCCGTCTGCATCGAACCAGGTCCATCCTTCCGCGTAATCGAGGCTGTCCGCATACCACTGAAGGTTTTCGGTCAGCTCCGCGAGATAAAGATTCAGATAAGTACCGCCATACCCATTGGTGTCAGCATACTTTTCTTCATCATATTCGATCGTCAGCGCCACGGTACTGTTCAGTTCGCCGTCTCCGTCCAGGTCGAAACCGATCTTTGCTTCCTCCGCGATCAGGTTCTGTCCATTGATATACTCCATGTATTCCTGGGAGAGGAATCCGGCCATGGCTTTCTGGAAGTCTGTGTTGAAACTGAAATCAGGATTCAG
Source organism: uncultured Clostridia bacterium (assembly GCA_946527725.1). Taxonomy (GTDB): domain Bacteria; phylum Bacillota; class Clostridia; order Christensenellales; family Aristaeellaceae; genus Aristaeella. Next base: position 7,958 of record CAMMYM010000059.1, on the reverse strand, counting down.
TGTGTATTCCATCGCTAAAGCCATGTCTGCTTCATACAGAGATGTGATGGCGGAGTAGGCCACACAGCCCCACGCACCGTCCGATAATTCCGTTTCTTCGCCGTTAATCGTTACAGTCGTGCAGTAACTGCCGTCTGCGTTCCTGTATACGCCTACTGCTCCGACTTCAATCTGGTAATCATAGAAATCGGGATTGTTGGAAGTGGCTGCAAACATGGCCGCGTGCGCTCCGCCGCCGGAACCGCCGGTAGAAACCCAGTAATCCACGCTTCCCGGCAAGTTGCCCAACAGGATATTATATTTCACATAGCGGGCTGCCGCCTTCTGATCCGCCAGGCAGGAGGGGGCGTCACCGGTATAGACGGTTTCGCCGCTTTCGGCGGTATAGCTGTCCTGTTTGCCGCGATTACCGCAGGCGACATTGATATAGCCTTCCCGGGCATATGTGGACGCGGCAGCCGTGTTGCTGGAATTGCCGTAGCCCGCTGCACCTGTGTTCAGAATCACCGGTGCTGAGGATGCAGTGTAGGTCTGACCGTTCGTGCTGGTTATTGTTGCTTCATAGTCGATCACGAGGCGGCCTTTGACAGAACCGGGATCATTCTCCGCTGTGATATCCGCTGCTCCGTCGCCGTCCGTATCGATACCGGTGACATATGCGCCGGGCACGCACACCGAAACGCCTTCCTCGTTCTCAATGACAGGATTTGTCACCGCAGTTACGACGGAAAGCACCCAGGCATCCGCGCCGGAATTGTAAGTCCATTCCTGATCCGGGTTATTAGCCAGGTTCAGGGCATACTCGATCGCTTCTTTGTCAGAAACTGCGGCGTCTTCCGCCAGGCATAAAGCAGAGGGAATCATCAGGACCACAGCCAAAAGGAATGCAATAATCTTTTTCATAGTCACGTCTCCTCGTTACGTTGTTGCAAATTGATATCCTGCCATAACCTTCTCTAAACTTTCTGTCCCGGTTCTCATATGGTCATGCTGCGCTGCCTCGCCTATCTGTTATATCAATCCGCTGTAAGCTTTACCTGACACCTTCCGGCAGCGGAAGCACACATGCCGTTCATTGAAGAATCCTGAAAACTATCAGATCAGAGAATCTCTGTACCGTCCACAAACAGATGGTATCCATTCGAATCGATACCCAGCAGATCTCCGCTGAAAGAAGTGATGTAGCTGTCACCGGTCAGCGTCCATCTGCTGTTCTCATCCATGATCACATGGACAGTGCCGCCTTCCTGCTCCGCATTGATGCTGCCGATAAAGTCCGATTCTGCCATGTTGAGGGAGAGCGTAGAGATGTGATCCACGGTGACGGAACCAGTCAGTGTCTGATTCTTCGCATTCAGCGTACACCGGCCGCCGTTCCGGCCATCCTTGCCCCACCGGCCGGCAGAGACGATCAGCAGTGAGCCGTCTTCGGACAGATTCAGCGCGGTATCGTTCAGGTTGATAACGCTGGCAGTGTTGGTACAGTAGAACATCGCGCCGCTATGAGAGGTAATGGTCCCGCCGGTCATGGAAAAGACGCTGGTGCCTTCCTTGGCATCCCCGGAGGCACTCTGGTAGAGCAATACATTCGCATGGATACTGCCGCTTTTGGTGGACTGATCATTGCCTTCAATGGTAACGTTCTCCAGCATCACGCTGTTCATCCCCTCGATAATGACAGCCCGGGACTGTTCGGACACACATTCCGCGTTTCGCACCGTGATCTCCGCTGTGCTGTAAATCGCCGGACAGCCGTTGGTGCCGGTGGAAGTATAAGTGCCGCCGTCCAGCACTATGGTGCCGCCGCCGCGGTCGGAGCGGATGGCTGCCTTACTGGCGCTGGTTACGGTAAGATTGCTTCCGTACAGCGAGCCTCCGCCAGCCACCTGTACACCGCCCGCGCCGCCTCCGGTCACCGTGACGCTGCAGTCCGAGATGTTGATTGTTCCTCCGTCGTATGCAAAAACACCGGTGGCGTTTTGCGCGGTGGCTTCGATGGCTGAATCGCTGATGGTCAACGCAGCCTGATCATACACCCTCACAGCGGAATTCACGCCCCGAAAACTGGCCGCGTCTGCGCTTGAGGCGTTTCCGCCTGTTTTTTGAATCAAAGCATCTGTAATCACGATGTTCTGCGTCCCGGATACATCCACAGCGCTTTGATCGTCCCGATTCGCCGTATAAACAGTTCCTTCCGCACAAGCGCTGGCAATCATAAGGCAAGCCAGCATTGCAAGAAGTCTTTTCATTCTGAATTCCTCCTTATCTGGCCAGCCGGGAGAAGCCGATTCCTTTCTGAGCTCTGAAAAGAAAACCTCCCTCACCGCTGACATTGTCATTGTAAGGGAAGTTGATTGAAGCAAGATTGAAGAATCCTCTGTTATTTGATCGGTATGGAAACGGTAAATCTGACCTTTCCGTCCTGGCACGAAACGCCAATGCTGCCGCCGTGTTTCACTGTGATGGCTTTAGCGATAGAAAGGCCGAGGCCGTAGTGATGCCCGTCATCAGTTCTGGCTTCATCTCCCCGGTAAAAACGATCGAAGAGATGCTCCAGCTTGTCGGGCGGAATAGCGTCACCGTCATTGATAACAGTCAATACGCCTTCATGCCCATGACGCTTCAGCGTCAGGCTGATGTCATTGCCTGTGGTATGCCGAATCGCGTTATCCAGCAAAATGGAAACGATCTGGGTCAGCTGCGTCGGATTGCCTGTCAGGTGTACGTCATCTTCTATATCGCTCTGTATTGTTTTTCCATGATCAAAGGCAAAAGTCTCAAAGGCCAGTTCTTCTCCTGTTACAATGCGGGAAAAATCCACTTGCTCCATCGGCGCTTCCGCATTTTCCGCCCGTGAGAGATCCAGCAGCTGCCTGACCAGTCCGCCCATGCGCTCATTCTCATACCGGATGTTGGCCAGCCATTCGTTTTCTCCGATCTCCCGAGCCAGTAATTCCGCGTTTGTGTCAATGACGGCAACCGGCGTTTTGAGTTCGTGGCTTGCATCCGAGATAAACTGCTTTTGCTTCCGGTCGTTCTCTTCCAGCGGTCTTATGATGCGTTTGGACAGATACAGGGAAATGAAGAACATCACAAGGATGGCGGCGCTGCCAACGATGAGCACATTGCGAAGCAATGTGCTCAGGCCGCTCTCCGACACCGTGTTGTCCATCAGGGCGACCAGCGTATATCCCGGCCTTTTATCCACAATATAGGTCAGGGCGCCGGTACGTCCGGATGCGGTATTTCCGCCCAGGATCTCTTTCGCAATGGTAATCAGTTCTTCTTCGCTGTAAACCTCTTTCTCTCCGTTGTCCACCGCAATCACGGTGTCGTTCTCTCCAAAGGCAACAGAATAGAACGTAGAAAGCTGATAATCCGGCTTCTGGTCCAGCGGCGGCCTTCCCGGCGGTTCCAACCCATGTGTATCGGGCATGTCCGGCGGTGCATCCGGCGGCACGGTAAGGCCGCCTGTCTCACTGTCCAGGTAATAGAGCTCCACATGCCGTTTCAGCATCGCCATGTTTTCCTGGCGGATCTCCCGATAGCTGGCCAGCATAATCACGGACAGTGTGATTGCGAACAGCAGGACCAACGCCCCCATGATGGCCAGAATGATCTTTTTCCTGGATCGCTTAAACATCTTTCTCCCCTCTCAATTCGCAGTTGTCGCGCCGCTGCATATGCATTTGCGGCACTCTGCTGCTCATTGGGCTTTCGACTCGCTTCATCTGCCGCTGGCAGCGCTCGTCTCCCCTCTCAATTCGCAGTTGTCGCGCCGCTGCATATGCATTTGCGGCACTCTGCTGCTCATTGGGCTTTCGACTCGCTTCATCTGCCGCTGGCAGCGCTCGTCTCCGCCCTCAATTCATAGCCCAAGCCGCGAACAGCCTTAATCTCGACCCCGGAGCCGACAAAGGCCAGTTTCTTCCGCGTGAAGGACATGTATACTTCCACATTATTGTATTCAGCCTCGTTGTCAAAGCCCCAGATTTTCACGGCCAGCTGTTCTCTTGTCATAATCTGGCCTTGATTGCCGAACATATATTCCAGGATGCGGAGCTCTTTCTCGCTGAGCCGGACGCTTTGTCCTGTTGACATACATGTAAGAGTCGCTGTCGATGTATCCAGCGACAAATCCCCATAAAGAAGGCTCCCGTCCTGGAAGCTTGCGTTCCTGCGGCCAAGCGCCCTGATTCTTGCCAGCAGTTCCTTTGTCTGAAAGGGCTTTGTGAGATAATCGTCTGCGCCGCTGTCCAGTCCCTCGACTTTGTCGTCCAGCTGGCTTTTCGCCGTCAGCATCAGGATAGGGGTCTTCACACCGTTGCGCCTGGCGTTCCTGGCTACGTCAAAGCCATTCATCTCCGGCATCATCACGTCAAGTACGGCGATATCGTAAACGCCGCTCTCCAACGCCGTCAGGGCAGACGATCCATCCGCCATATGATCGACATCGTATTTTTCCTGTTTGAGAAGAGCCACCAGTGCAGCCGCCATCCTTTTTTCGTCTTCAGCCAGCAAAATACGCATGCTGCCACTTCCTTTCTCAGACGATTATATTTTCAAAGATTGAGAAAAGATTGAACTGTTTACATTTATCGGTTTACTGGCAAAGCCAGCACTAATTGATTACGTTTCATTCGGCATGGCAGACTTGTAATCCTGCTTTATCTGAACTATTAAATTGCCATAATTGACAGAGAGTAACCCAATTGGGCATTGTGATCCGTCAATCAGTTGCTTCCATCCTGATCTGCGGATCAATCCAGCTTTCCTGTTTTGCTTCATGTACCTGATCGTCAGGCATCAGATGACCGATCAGCAGAGGCGATTCCGGATCATGGGCCATTCTGTTCCTTTGAACAGTGTCCGCATCATAGTTCGCATAACAATACCGGCACAGATGGGCGCAGGTGTTGTACGCCCCGATGTCTCCGCCCAGATAACAGGCACACTCCTTCCTGGCTGCGGTTTTCACAGGTGGCCTCAAATGCTGATGGAGTGCCTTCTCATAGGTGGCAACGGTCATGCAGCCGCTGCAGTCCGCGCCGAACTGTGCCAGTTCATTTCCTTCAGCGCATGGGCGGATCGTCATCCCGTATTGCCTGCCGATTTCCACAAAGGCTTTCCCGAGGGTCAGCCGCTGTTCCGCAGTGACGTTGCGAACCTCCGGGAAATTGCGCCGGGTCTTTTCATACAGGTCGATAAAGCTGATCACAGCGATCCGGGTATAGCCGGACAGGGCTTTTGCCATGTATTCAAAGGCTTTGATGTGCCTATCGACAGGATATGTATCACTGATGAAAACGGGATCATATCGCCAGCCCATACTGTCTGCACCCACAATATCAGACAGCCGCTTGAAACTTTCCAGCACATGCAGCTTACCCGGCACATGGGGTTCGATCTCTTTCCCATATGGCGTGACGGTCACAAACCAGTACTGCCCGAAAGGCCGCAGCAGATCCATATGCGGCAGCATGGGCGCGGGATTCTTGGTACAGAAACCGATCAGATCGACCACGTCCGGCGTCAGACGGTATCGGGTGACGCTGTGGGGATTATATGGATTTCGCACGAGGACAAAGCCCGCTTTCAGACGGTTGACGAACCAATCCGCATAAAAAGCCGGAATGTCCGTGCGCATGCCAGTATTGATGATCATGAAATCAACTCCTGAATCACCTGCGCGGAATCTCCGCTTATAACGATGGAACGGTCACGGATTTCTTCCGGTACCCGTAATGACTCCATGTTCAGGCAGGCATAGACAGCTTTCTCGTTCTGATACACCTGCTGCCAAAAGCTGTATTTGATAATCCCCGGTGTGTTGTAGCCAACGCCAATCTCCAGGAATACCACCCGTTTGTCCCGGCGGGCAGTAAGCCAGGCTTCGTATTCTGCAGCGGCTCTCTGCCAGCCATCATCTTCCACAAACTTGTCGTCAGAGCGCAGATTCATGGTCAGGGGCCGACCGCAGTTGGGACACCTGGGCAGCAAATCCGAGGGTACGCTCATTGCCGCAGTAGTACCGTCTGGTAATGCCAAGTCATTCTTTTCCCCGATGCTGAAGCCCTGTGCAAGGATCATGCTGCTGATCATGGATTCGTTTTCCCAGGTCTTTTTGCAGCAGGGTTTGCTGCACTGAAACAGTCCGTAGTCGCCCTGGGTGTAGAACAAGCATTTCTTATCGAATCCCGCTTTCTGAAAACAGTGGTCCACGTTGGTGGTCAGCACAAAATAATCCTTGTCCCGCACCAGCTGAAAGAGATCGGCATAGGTGCTTTTCGGCGCGTCCATATACCGGTTAATCCAGATATACCGGCTCCAGTAAGCCCAGAATTCCTCCTGGGTTTCATAAGGATAAAATCCGCCGGAATACATATCATGAAAACCGTACTTATGGCTGAAATCGCTGAAATACCGGTTAAATCGTTCTCCGCTGTAAACGAACCCGGCGGCGGTGGAAAGGCCCGCGCCTGCGCCGATGATGACTGCGTCTGCCTGTTGGATACGTTCTTTGAGTTTCTGAATCTTCTTTTCCATGATGATCACTCCCTGCCGCTTTTCCCTGCGGCATTTATACCATAGCACAACACCGTTGTTCCTGTAAGTACGCACCTTTTGGTAACCGTCCACTTACGAAAAGGTATGATACCGCAGAATAACGCAAGCTCCCAGCCAATATCAAGTGACTGGGAGCTTTTCTTATGCCAGCTTTTCCTGATAGATTGCTAAATCGCTGTCCTTGAACACGTTGAAAACCACACGCTGAATGGTGGCATCCTGCCATAAATACTCCTTTACCGTCTGGATGGCAATCTCTGCCGCCCGTTCAGGCGGGAAGCGGAAGACTCCCGTGGAAATGCAGCAGAACGCGACGGAGCGCAAGCCTTTCTGTGCTGCCAATCCCAAACACTTCTGATAGCAGGAGGCCAGCAGTACTTCGTCCTCGGCAGTCACTTCGTCATCAATAATAGGCCCCACCGTATGCAGTACATACTTTGCAGGGAGATTGAAGCCCGGCGTGATCTTGGCATGGCCGGTAGGCTCCTCATGGCCCTGTTTCTGCATGATCTCGTGACACGCCAGCCGCAGCTGAACGCCCGCCATGGTGTGGATGATGTTGTCGATGCAGCCGTGGCAGGGCGAAAAGCAACCTAACATTTGGCTGTTGGCAGCATTGACAATGGCGTCGCATTGCAGTGTGGTAATGTCGCCCTGCCAGAGAATCAGCCGTTCGTCTTTCGCGTTGGTCGGAAGTGAGGCAGCATCCACAATTCCTTTTTCCAAAGTCATTTGCTTCAGATAGGCATCCTGAACGCGCAAAAACTCCTTTGTCGCGGGCATTGGAGGGCGCACGTTCATCAGGCTCCGCAGCAGCCGCCACCTCTGATCCTGCAATGCGGGAATGGGCGTGTCCCGGTATTGCGGCATTTCATCCAGCAGCGCCTGAATCAGCCGCAGGCATCTTTCATCCTGGTTCATTCTGCCTCCCGCACCATCTGCTGATAGTCCAGCCCCCAGGCTTCCATCGCCTGGATAATGGGGCGCATGGAATCACCAAGTTCACTGAGAGCATATTCCACCCGGGGAGGCACTTCGGGAAAGGCCGTCCGGGTGATGATACCATCTGATTCCAACGCCCGCAAATTATCTGTCAGCACCTTCTGGCTGATGCCCGGAATGGAACGCAACATTTCATTGAAACGCCAGGGCCGGGCCATCAGATTGCGCAGGATCAGCAGCTTCCACTTGTTGCCGATGAGCTGAACAGTGGTGGCAACCGGGCAATCCGGGAGTCCTTCTTTTGCCAGCATATGCGGCACCTCCGAAGAAATGTACATCCATTTCTGAATGCTATAGTCATTTTATCATGTTGGACATCGACTGTCCACCAACACTGGTTCCGGAAATCAAATAATGAAAGAAAAGATCAGAGACAGGCACAAAGGGCC
>CAMMYM010000058.1 GCA_946527725.1 uncultured Clostridia bacterium | reverse complement strand
TCGAAGCCGCCATGAGCATGGTGGCCGGAACCGCCCGCAGCATGGGCGTGACCGTTGAGGAATAATGTGGGAGGCCAACGAGCCGTTAATACCACACTGGAGGAATTATTACAATGAAACACGGTAAGAAATATTCCGACAGCGTAAAGCTGATCGACCACCTGAAGCAGTATGACCCCGAAGAGGCCGTTGACCTGGTTGTGCAGACCGGCAAGGCCAAGTTTGATGAGACCGTCGAGATCTCCGTCCGCCTGGGTGTTGACCCCCGCCACGCTGACCAGCAGGTCCGCGGCGCGGTCGTGCTTCCCCACGGTACAGGCCGGACCATCCGCGTGCTGGTCATCGCCAAGGGCGACAAGGCCAAGGAAGCGGAAGAGGCCGGTGCAGATTATGTCGGCGCTGAGGAAATGATCCAGAAGATCCAGCAGGAGAACTGGTTCGAATTCGATGTCTGCGTTGCCACCCCTGACATGATGGGCATGGTCGGCCGCATCGGCCGCGTGCTGGGCCCGAAGGGCCTGATGCCCAACCCGAAGAGCGGCACCGTCACCATGGACATCGCCAAGGCTGTTCACGACATCAAAGCCGGTAAAGTGGAATACCGCCTGGACAAGACCGCGATCATCCACTGCCCGATCGGCAAGGTTTCCTTCGGCAAGGAAAAGCTGCAGGAGAACCTGAACGTCCTGATGGAAGCCATCAACAAAGCGAAGCCCGCCGCCGCCAAGGGTACCTATATGAGGAGTGTTTACCTCTCCAGCACCATGGGCCCCTCCGTGCGCGTGAATCCGCTGAAGTTCTGAGGTTTGAAGAAAAAACCGGATCCGAAAGGATCCGGTTTTTTTGCGCCCGGGAGGCGGCGGTCCGGACAGGGGCTGCTGCGGACGGAAATGACGGGAAAAAGTTCAGGAGAGGCAAAGGAAAACGGCAGGAAAAAAGAGAATACATAAAGGTTCAAGTTTTTTGTGTGCTGGGGAGCGGATGCGAAGCATGAAACTGAATCCTTTGCAGATGGAACGGCTGGCAGGCGGGGAAGAATATGCAGCGGGGCGCGAGCTGGAGGAATCCGGCAGCGTGAAGGCGGCGGAGCAGGACGGGCTGCGCGTGCATTATACCGTGGCGGGGAAACCGCCAAGGACTGTGACGCTGGACCGGAACCTCGAGATCCGATGCGACTGCAGCATTTTCGCCTCCCAGGGATGCTGCCGCCATGCCGTTGCAGCATGGCTGGAGGCGGAACGCGCAGGGCTGCCGGAGAGCATGCTCAAGCGCACCGCGCCGGAGCGGGCGGAAGAACTGACCGGACTGATCCTGCGGGAGATGCCGGCGGAAGCGAACGCCAGGATTGAAGTGACCCTGGCGCTGCCCGGCAAAACGGGGCAGGAAGCGCGGATCGGCCTGCGGTGCGGCGAAAGCAAGCTGTATGTCGTCAAGGACCTGGCGACTTTCCTGGATGCCGTGGACAACGGAACCACGCTGCCCTTCGGGAAGGATTTCACCTACGAGCCCGGATGGATGCATTTTTCCGGGGACGACGAGCGGGTGCTGGCCCTGCTGAGGAAACTGTTTGCCGCCCGGAAAGACGACGCCAGGGAGCACGGCAGCCGCATGGCGCCCATGCCGGATCCTTTTGTCAGCGAACTGCTGGAAAACATCGGGGAAACGCCGCTGCGCATCATGGACAGCGACGGCGCGATCGTTCGCTGCAGGCAGATCCGCAAGGCAAAGCTGCCCCTGCAGTTTACCCTGAACCTCGGGCCGCGGGGGCTGAACGCCGCGGCAAGGATGCCGGCCGACTTTACGCCGGTCACGGCCGACTGCGCCTGGGCGATGACCGGCGGCCGGCTGATGGAGACGGACGAAACACAGCGCGAGCTGATCCGCATGATCTGGAAAAACCAATACGAAGGCCGCTGCCTTTTCCAATATCCCCTGGAGGAAACGGACCGGGTGATCAGCGAAGTGCTGCCGTACCTGAAGGTCCGCGGCGCGGTCGAGATGGGAAACGACCTGCGCAGCCGCCTTGTGCGCATGCCGCTGAAAACACAGGTTTTCCTGGACAGGGACGGGAAGAGCGTGGTCGGTTCCGTGGTATTCCGCTACGGGGAAATTGAGCTGAACCCCTTTGCCCCGGAAGAAAAGAAAATTGCGCTGGACAAGGATGAAAAACTGCTGCTGCGGGACGGCGAAGCAGAGCATACCGTGCTCGAGATCCTGGCGAACGCAGGTTTCCGCGTCCGGAAGGAGCATATCCGCCTGAGCGGGAGCGATCCCGTGTTCGACTTCGTCAGCGAAGGCGTGAAGAAGCTGCAGGAAATGTGCGAGGTTTTCCTGAGCAGGGAATTCAAGCGGATCCTGCCGCGGCGGTCCACGCTGAGCGGCAGCATGCGCATGAACGGCGACAAGCTGGAGCTGATGCTGGAAAAAGACGGGGAGCCCATGGACGAGATCCTGGAGCTGATGGAAGCGCTGAGCAGGCGCCGCCGGTATTTCCGGCTGAAAAACGGCGATTTCCTGGACCTGGCTTCGCTGGCGGAATGGCAGGAACTGGCGGCCGGCATCGTCGAAGCCGCGCAGCGCGACGGGAGCGAAACCGGGAAGGACGTGCTGGAGCTGCGCGCGTACCGCGCGTGGTACCTGAACAGCATGATTGAAAACAGCGGGATCCCGATTGCGGTGGACGAGAGCGTACGGAAGATGGCCGAAAGCGTAACGCAGGGCGACGGAAGCGCTTCCGAACCCCCGCTGGCACCCGGACTGAGCCTGCGCGGATACCAGCTGCGCGGATACGAGTGGATGTGCGCGCTGGACCGGATGCGCATGGGCGGCATCCTTGCGGACGACATGGGACTGGGCAAAACGGTGCAGGTGATCGCGCTGCTGCAGACAGCGGTGAAAGAAGGGCGGACGAGCCTGATCGTGGCGCCGACTTCGCTGACATACAACTGGCTGAGCGAGATCCGGCGGTTTGCGCCGGAACTGAGTGCGGTGATCCTGAGCGGAACCGCGCAGCAGCGTTCCGTCCTCATCCGCCATATCGCGGAGCACGGAGACGTGGACGTCGCCATCACGAGCTATCCGCTGATCCGCCGCGATATCGACCTGCTGAAGGAAATCAGGTTCCGTTTCCTGGTGCTCGACGAGGCACAGAACATCAAGAACGCGGGAAGCGTGGCAGCCCAGGCGGCAAAACAACTGCAGGGGGACACGCGCTTTGCGCTGACCGGTACGCCGATGGAGAACGGCGTCGGGGAGTTATGGAGCCTGTTTGACTTCGTGCTGCCGGGCTACCTGCCGGGATACAACAGCTTCCTGCGGAAATACCAGGACGGGGAGAACGCGGCAGACCTGCTGCGCCGGATCCGGCCGTTCCTGACACGGCGTCTGAAGCAGGACGTGCTGGAAGAGCTGCCGGACAAGATGGAAATCACGCTGAAGGCGCAGATGACGCCGGAGCAGCAGCGGATTTACAGGGCCGCGCTGGAGCGGCTGCGCCCGAAGATCAGCGAGCTGATCCGGGAAAAAGGCATGGACCGCAGCAGGATCGAGGTGCTGAGCGCGATTACGGAGCTGCGCGAGATCTGCTGCCATCCGTCCCTGGTCATGAATGATTACCGCGGCGGCAGCGGCAAGGAGGACCTGCTGCTGGAAACGCTGCCGGAGATGATCGGGAACGGACGGAGGATCCTGCTCTTCAGCCAGTTCACAAGCATGCTGAAGCTGCTGCGGCCGCAGCTGGAAGAGAACGGCTTTTCCACGATGTACCTGGACGGCGACACACCGGCGGACGAGCGGCTGAAGCTGGCGGAGCGCTTCAACAACGGCGAGGCGCAGATTTTCCTCATCAGCCTGCGGGCCGGCGGATACGGCCTGAACCTGACCGGCGCGGACCTGGTGATCCACTACGACCCGTGGTGGAATCCGGCCACGGAAGACCAGGCGACAGACCGGGCGCACCGCATCGGCCAGCAGAAGAAGGTCCAGGTGATCCGCCTGGTGACGGGCGAAAGCATCGAGGAGCAGGTCGTGGAACTCGGCGTACGGAAGAAAGCGCTCTTCGACCGGCTGATTACCCCCGGGGAATCCGTGCTGGGCGCACTGAGCGAACAGGATATACGCGCGCTGTTTGCATGAGAACGCCAAATATGGTATAATCCATAATTAGTTGCCGGCCGGCAGCGAGGAAGGAGGGAAGCCTATGGAACAGCAGGACCGCAGTATGCCTGCGAAGGGACGCCGTGCGGCTTCCCGCGCCACGAAGCTCCGCCGCAGGAAGCAGCGGATGAACGCGCTGCTGCTGATCGGCGCAGTCGCCGCCATCCTCTGGCTTGTGTTTGTGCTGCCTGTATGGTTGGGGCTGCCGTCTCCCTTCGCTGAGCTGAAGCGCGCCACACGGACCGTCGGGACGGTTTCCGGCGAGGTGGAAGGCGAACATGTGCTGACCGGCGGATATGACGGCCTGAAAATCAGCGAGATCATGCCGTCGAACCGGACTTCCGTGACGGATGAAACGGGCGGCTATCCGGACTGGATCGAGATCTGGAACAGTTCGGATCACGAAATCAACCTCAAGGGCCTGGGCCTGAGCGACGACGGCTCCAGCGTCCAGTTCCTTTTCCCGGCGATTACCCTTGTGCCGGACGGCCGGATTATCGTCTTCTGCGACAACATCAACCAGACGGACGCCAAGCGTTCCCTCCACGCGAAATTCAAGCTGAGCAGCCTGGGGGAGACGGTATTCCTGTACGATTCCAACGCTTACCTGATCGACAGCTGCAAATATCCGATCATGGCCAGCGACGAAAGCTGGGCGCTGACGGACGTCGGATTCCGGAATGTTGAATGGTTCAGCCCCGGGTTTGAAAATACCCCGGAAGGCCACCAGGCATACCGGGAGAGCATCACGGTCACGGACGGATCCGTGGTGATCAACGAGGTCATGGCAGACCCGCTGACCGGGCTGCGGGACGACAACGACGAGCTCGCCGACTGGATCGAGCTGTACAACACCACGGGACGCGACATCCCGCTGAACATGTTTGCGCTGAGCGACAACGAAAAGCGGCCGCTGAAGTGGCGCTTCCCGGACGGCGCGGTGATCCCGGCCCACGGGTACTACCTCGTGCTCTGCACCGGCAAGGACCGGCAGGACCAGTCCAGGCAGGGCCTGTACCACACCAACTTCAGGATCAGCGCGGAAAGCGAGACAATTATCCTGAGCGACAGCCAGGGCCACGTGCTGGACCGCGTCATGATCGACAACCTGCCGGAGGATTGCAGCTGGGGCCGCAATGAAAACAACCAGTTCCAGGTTTTCCGGACGCCCACGCCGACGCTGCCGAACAACCAGGCAGGCATGAACCAGGCGGATATGAACCTGCGTTCGCTGAACAGGACGGGGGTCTGGATCAGTGAGGTGCTGGCCAGCAACGGGTCCGTCGAGACCTACAACAAAGCCGGGACCACGGACTGGATCGAGCTGTACAATTCTTCCCAGGCGGCAGTGGACATCTCGGGCTGGGGCCTGAGCGACGACCTCGGACGCGGGAGGAAATGGCAGTTTCCGCAGGGATCGGTCATCGGCCCGGGCGAATACAAGGTGATCCTGTGCGACAAGAACCTGGAGCAGAACAACGTTGCACAACCCCACACATCATTCAAGATCGGAAGACTGAAAGGGGAAACCATCACCCTGGCAGACCCGACCGGACGGGTGCTGGACAAGATGATCCTCCCGCAACTGAAAACGGACGTATCCTACGGCCGGACCCTCGGAATGGCCGGGCTTTTTTATTATGACACCCCTACGCCTTTCAAGGCCAACGGCACCGGATTCTCGGGATACGCGGAAATGCCGAAGTTCAGCATCGAACCGGGGCAGTACAAGTCCACCCAGTATGTCGAGATCAGCATTCCGGAAGGAACCCAGGTGTTCTACACGACGGACGGATCTGACCCGACACAGCAGTCCAAGGCCTACAACGGGGAGCGGCTGGAGCTGACGAACGTCTGCCAGGTGATCCGCGCCAGGGCCTTCGGCACCGGAACGACAAAGCCCAGCGACATCCTGACGGGGACATACTTCATCAACGCATACCACGCGCTGCCGATCGTATCCGTCGTCACGGACCCGAAGCACCTGTGGGATCCCGACTGGGGTATGCTGACAATCGGCAGCAGCGCGGTCAAGGAACCGGGCAAGCTGCCTTTCCCGAACACGGTATACCGGAAGGTCAAGAACGCCGGCATCAAATATGAATGCAGCATCGAGCTCTACGACGATTACGGGAAGCTGCTGATGAGCCAGTACGGCGAGGTCGGCCTCATGGGCGACTATTCGCTGGACATGCCGCAGAAAAGCTTCAAGTTCAGGTCCAAGAGCCAATACGGAAGCAAGACGTTCAATGCAAAGCTGTTTCCGGACAGGGACTACACGGAATACAAAGGCTTTGTGCTGCGCAACAGCGGGAACGACAGCATGTTTACCCGCCTGCAGGACGGATTCCAGCAGCACCTGATGGACCTGTGCGGAACGACGGTGGCGCACCAGGCCTGGAAACCGTACGCCGTTTACCTGAACGGAACGTACTGGGGCCATATGAACCTGCGGGAGCGGACGGACAGGTACATGATCGCGCAGTTTGAAGGGCTACCGCTGGACAAGGCGGACCAGATTGACCTGCTGCAGGGCAACGGTACCGCCAAGAGCGGCAGCAACAAGGCCTTCAAGGAAATGCGGAAAAAGATCAAAGCCGGAAACCCGGCGAAGAACGCGGAAGACCTGCAGTACATCCTGGACAACGTGGACGCCGACAACCTTTTCGAATACATGGCGTTTGAAATGTTCTTCGGGAACAGCGACATCGGTAATACCCGGTATTACAGGACGAACGAACCCGGCAGCAAGTGGAAATGGATCCTGTACGACGTGGACTACGGCCTTTACAGTTCTTCCTTCAACAGCCCCTGGAGCTATACGAAGGAAAAGGGCATGGGCCAGAAATCCATCGACAACACAATTTTCATGAAGCTGCTGAGCGTGCCGGAATACAAGGACAGGTACCTGACGATTTACGGCCGGATATTCCAGAAGCTGACGACGGATTTCATGATCGAGACGCTGAACGACATGGTGAAGATCATCGAACCCGAGATGCAGCTGCACTGGGCCCGCTGGGGCGAGGAAAACGACAAGATGGTCATTTCGGAGGTGCCCACCACGGTGGACGGCGCCTACCGGTACTGGGAGAAGCGCGTCGACCGGCTCAGGAACACCTGCAAGCTGCGGCCGAACCGCCTGTGGGGATACACCCAGGATGCCTTCAACCTGACAAACGACCAGATGATCAAATACTTCGGGCCGAGGCCGGAAATCCCGGCGGACGCCCTCCAGTAACCACCGCACGGAAGACAGACGCAAGGACAGAGGAGGACACCCACAATGTTTATCTCAACCGCATACGCATCCGGAGTCAGCTCACTGGTCAAAGGCGATTCAGACCTGAGTTCCTACTTCCTCAGCCAGTTTGAAAACCTGACGCCGTGGAAGATCGTGATCGGCCTGGCGATGGGCGCCCTGGTGGGCCTGATCATTGCCTTTGTTTACAAGCGCTGCTACCGCGGCGTGCTGTACAGCCCGACCTTCGCCATGACGCTGATGATGCTGACGCTGATCACAACGCCGGTTGTCATGTGCATCAAGAGCGATATCGCCCTGAGCATGGGCATGGTGGGCGCGCTGAGTATCGTGCGTTTCAGGACAGCCGTCAAGGATCCGATGGACACGGCCTACATGTTCTGGGCGCTGACGATGGGCATCCTGCTGGGGGCGGAGCTGTTTGTGCACGCGCTGGCGGTGGTGCTCGGCATCAGCATCATCCTGTTCGTCATGACCTTCGTGCGGTTCAGGAACCCGAACGGATATCTGCTTGTCGTGCACTATGACGATTACGCGGAACAGGAGATTACGCAGCTGCTGCGCAGGACTGTCAAGCAGCGGAAACTGCGGAGCAAGACCGTGACCCGGTCCGGCGCGGAAATGACCGTCGAAGTGCGGCTGGACAGCAAGCAGGACCTGGTCAGCGCCGTGCTGAACATCGAGGGCGTGCATGACGCGACACTGGTCGCATGCCAGACGGAAGCCGGACAGTAAGGGAATCCGCCCGGCCCCGGTTCACACCGGAACGGAACGGGAAACCGGGCAGCAAGTGAACGGGCCGCGGACAGGCGCCCGCAGACAGGCGCGCGGAGAAAGGAGGGAGAACGCGGATGAACATGAATACGCTGCCGCTGCGGCATGAGCTCAAGTTCTTTATCAATGAGCGGCAGTACTTTGTCCTGTCCGGAATCCTGGACGCCGTGCTCTCCCGGGATCCGAACGGCGACGAATACAACGAATACCATATCCGGTCCCTTTATTTCGACACGGTGTACAACAGCGCGCTTTTCGACAAGCTGAACGGCGTGCAGAACCGTGACAAATTCAGGATCCGGATTTACAACTTCAGCGACAAGGTGATCAAGCTGGAGTGCAAAACAAAGGTCGGGAGCCTGATTTCCAAAAGGAGCCTGACGATTCCCAGGCTGCTCTGCGAACAGCTGATGGCCGGGGATCCGGCCGGGCTTGAAACGACGCGGAGCGGCCTGCTGAACGATATGTACCGGGAGATGACGGTGAACCTGCTCCGCCCGGTCGTCCTGGTGGACTACGTGCGGGAAGCGTACCTGCACCCCGCGGAGGAGGTCCGGATCACTTTTGACAAGCAGCTGCGCACGGGCATGTACAGCAAGGAGCTGTTTGATCCCTACGTACCGACGATTCCGCCCTTTGACGACAACGTGATCATCCTGGAAGTCAAGTACAACCACGCGCTGCCGACATATATCAGGGACCTGCTGAGCGAATACTGCCAGGGCGCGCAGCAAAGCGCCATCAGCAAATACACCTGGTGCAGAAGATACGAGGGAATGGGAGAAGAATAAGCGATGAAACGGACGGCCCTGGTACTCCTTACCGTTTTGGCAGCCCTGTGCCTGTGCTCACAGGCGGCGGCGGACAAGACCGTCACACTCACCTTTACGGGCGACTGCACGATCGGCGGGGAGGAGGCTGTCCGCGCCCATGAAGATTCCTTCGACAGCTTTGCAAAGCTGTACGGGTACGACTACTTCTTTAAAAATTTCCATGACCTGTTTTCATCTGACGACTGCACGGTTGTGAACTGCGAATGCGTTTTTTCGGACAGCAGGAGCGGGGAAAACAAAGACAAGAGCTTCCGTTTCCGCGCGCCGACGGAGTTTGTAAATGTTTTCAAGGAAGGCTCCGTCGAAGCGGTATCGCTGGCCAACAACCATACGAAGGATTACGGCGCAGAAGCCTTTGAGAAGATGAAGACGGTGCTGGATGACGCCGGGATCGGATGGGCCTGGGACGAGCATATCTGGGTCTTCGAGAAGGACGGCATCCGGATCGGCTTCGGGGCGATCGACTACGGCATTTACAAGCGGTCCAACTACAAGGTCCGCGACAGGCTGCTGCTGCTCCGCAAGGAGGGGCTGATCAACGCTGCGGTGATGATGGTCCATGCGGGAGTGGAATACTCGCCCAAGCATTACGCGGACCAGGATGTATACGCCGAATACTTCATCCGGGAAGCAGGGGTGGACCTGGTGATCGGGCACCATCCCCACGTGCTGCAGGGGATCCGGATCCTGAACAACCGGACCGTTTTCTATTCACTGGGCAATTTCGTTTTCGGCGGTCACAACAAGGTGTCCCGCAACTGGCAGCAGAATACGAACTCCCTGTACACCATGGCGGTGCAGGTGAAAATGTACTTTACCGACGACGGCGTCTACAAGGGGCAGCAGGTGGTCCTGTATCCCGCCTATGACAGCGGCACGGATCCGCTGAACAATTACCAGCCGATGCGGGTCAAAGCGGCGGACGCGGTGCCTGTGATCCGGGCGATCCAGGGCGATACGCGGTTCAGCCTGCCGGAGATCCAGACGGATGATACCGGGTACTCCGTCGTCGTGATGGACTACCTGCCGGCGGATCCGAACTCGAAGGAACCGGCCCCGACCGCGGCGCCGGCGACCGAGCCGGGCGAACCGGAACCCGCGCCGGCACGGCCCAATAAATGATGATCCTCCCGGAGAACGGGAAACACGGAGGGAAGAGACATGGAAGCATTGATCCCCAAATGGCACCGGGAGCTGGAACTTTTCAGCGCCATCAAACCGCTGCTGATCCTGGAAGGAAATATCACGGACCAGTACCGCTATCCCACGGACGGCTCCGTCCGGCAGGACGAGATTATTTCCCTGAGCCGTTACCTGCAGGCGTACTTCGCTGACCAGGGCTATGACCAGGTGATTTTTTACAGCAACCTGCTCGGCTTCGTCAGCCCGTTTGACCCGTCCATGCTGGAACGCTATGCGGCCCTGACGGGATCTGAAATCAAAAACGGCGCGATTCCCGCTGAGTTCAAAGGCAACGGTGCGGAAACGGCGCCGAACGTGATCCGCCGCGCGATGAGCCAGCAGCAGGCCGCTACGGTGACGATCATGGAAATGGCGAGCCATTACATCACGACGCCGGAGCGCATGGACCAGCAGGACGTGAACAGCTTCAACATCCTGATGCAGAGCGCGCTGAGCTCCTCCTGGGTGCGGACAGCCCACGGAAAGAAGCAGAACCTGCTGATCCTGCTGGT
>CAMMYM010000057.1 GCA_946527725.1 uncultured Clostridia bacterium | reverse complement strand
ATACGTTATTGTGACGGATACAGTTTCAGCGGATTACAGGCCGTCTGTACTGTCGGAAACGCCGGACTGACCGGGCACGCCGGAGAGCGCGATGTATTCCGCGTCCCTGGAAGGATCCATGTAGAAAATCTCTACCGAATACTGCTCGTCCCAGGGCGTCTTCGATTTGCGGAGAACCAGCATGGCGCCGTTGGCGGAGGATTTCCACACGACATAGGTGGGATCGTATTTTTCAACCTTGTAGTTTTCATCTTCCTGGAACCAGTTCATCCCATCCGGAATGACCAGTTCACCCCAGATTTCATCAGCGTCTTTGGTATCGAGCCAGGGCTCGCCGTAGGTCTTGGTCAGTTTGCCTTTCAGGTCCTCAAATACGGTGCTGGCATCCATGTTCCAGGTATCGAACCTGTATGAACCGACCATCAGGACAGCTTTGCTGTCATCCTGGCTGTAAGAGCCGTTTTCAATCGGGAAGTGGAAATAGAATGTCTGGCTGACATTGTCATATCCGGCAACCTTGACAGGCTCAAACTGCTGGAGGTAGACACTCATTCCCGCTGCGGCCCTGCCATCATAGCGGAGGATATTCCGGGGAATGTCGTTGCGGGCATCGGCGATTGTGCGGGTGGTAAAGGCGTTATAGTACGTATAGCTAATATTGCTGATGGAAGCGGAAGCTTTCAGATCCGCAAAGGTAGATGTTCCCAGGGTAAAGGAACCGTACTTGATCTCCTTCTCCGTCATCGGGCCTTCGGCCAGCGCGGAACAGGCCAGCAGGACCAGGACAGCTGCGAGCACCAGGGCAAAACCTTTTTTCATACGGACAACACTCCTTGCATAAAGAATTATAGGTTTGTTTCCAACTATATAATATTTAAACAAAAGGCCGGCAGTTTCCTGCACCGCCGGAGCAAAAAAGGGGAGGGACAGGGAAAATGTTTCGGATTTGTCACTGAACGCTGACAAAAGACGGCCGTAATGTCTGCTTTCATTGATTGAAACACGGCAAAACACGCCCTATAATATTTCCGAAAGGTGGGAAATGTATGATTGGTCAGAACATACAGATTTTTCGCAAACAGGCAGGCATGACGCAGGAAGCGCTCGCGGAAAGCGTCGGCGTAGCCAGGCAGACGATCGTGAAATGGGAGTCCGGGGAAAGCGTACCGGACCTTGATATGGCCGGTCGGCTTGCTGACGCCCTGCAGGTCTCGCTGGACGATATTGCCAACACCCAGGAAGGCGAAGTTGAAAGCGACAGGCGGATGAAAGGAAAGCACCTGTTCGGCCTTGTGACCGTCGGGGACAAAGGGCAGATCGTGATCCCGGCACGGGCCAGGAGGGTTTTCAACCTGCAACCGGGGGATCAGCTGATGGTGCTCGGGGACGAAGGACAGGGGCTCGCGCTGGTCAACGCGCAGCTCTTTATGGCGGCAACGGAGGGGATGAAAAATGGCAAATGAAAAGGCAGCCCTGCTTTCTGTGCGGAAGCTTGGCAAACGTTATCCGGGCTTCCAGCTCAGGGAGGTTTCCTTCGACCTGCGCGAGGGGCTGATCACCGGCTTTATCGGCCGAAACGGCGCGGGCAAGACGACAACGATCAATGCCATCCTGTCCTTTGTGCATCCGGACGGCGGCGAAGTGCTTTACCGCGGCGTTCCTTTCAGCGAGGATGAACAGATGATCCGGCAGCGGATTGGGTTCGTTTCGGCGGGCATGAGCTACTATACCCGGAAAAAACTGAAAGCCATCACGAACGTGACAAAAACCTTCTATCCGGAATGGGATGAAGCCGCGTACGGAAAATACATGCGGGCATTCGGCCTGGAGGAGGACAAAACGCCGGCCGAGCTATCCAACGGCATGAAAATCAAGTATGCCCTGGCCCTGGCCCTGAGCCACGGAGCGGAGCTGTTTATCCTGGATGAACCGACGAGCGGGCTGGATCCGGTGAGCCGGGAGGAACTGGTGGAGGTTTTCCTCCGGCTGAAGGACGAGGGAAAAACGATCCTGTTTTCAACCCATATTACGTCAGACCTGGAGAAATGCGCCGACCGCATCCTGTTCATCCGGGAAGGGGAGCTGAAGGCGGACAGCAGCCTGGAGGATTTCCGCCGGAGTTTCCGGATTGCGGAAACCGCGCAGGTTTCCCCGGAACTGCAGGCGGCATCCAGGGGGAAGTGCCGGGTCAGGGACGGATATACCGTACTGGTTCCGCAGGTCGCGGCCGGCGCCTTTGACACCCGGGAAGCCACGCTGGACGAGATCATGATCCACCTGGAAAAGGAGGCGGAAGAAGCATGAAAATGCTGATGAAGGAATGGAAGCTCTGCATGCATCCCACGGGATACATCATGCTCCTCGCCGCCGCGCTGGTGCTGGTGCCGGGATATCCTTACGGCGTCACCTGCTTCTATATGGCCCTGGCGATTTATTTCATCTGCCTGACGGCCAGGGAAAACCACGATGCCGCCTACACCCTGACGCTGCCGGTGACACGGCGGGACGCGGTGCACGGCAGGATCCTGTTCTGCACGGTCCTCGAAGTACTCCAGACCGTCTGCATCGGCGTATTCGTCCTGCTGAAAAACGCCATCGGCACACAGCCGAACCCGGCGGGCCTCGATGCGGGACTTGCGCTGATCGGGGAGGCGCTGCTCCTTTTTGCGCTGTTCAATATGATTTATTTCCCGCTGTATTACAAAGATATCAGCAAGCCGGGCAAGGCATTCCTGTTCGCGTCCGCCGCGGTCTTCCTCTGGATCATCCTGGAAATCGCGGCCACTTACACGGTCCCGTTCGTCCGGTTCACGCTGGACCGGCCCGATCCGGAATACATGCAGGAGAAAGGCCTGTTCACCCTGGGCGCAGCTGCCCTTTTCGCGGCGGGTACCTATATGGCTGAAACCAGGAGCGTCAAAGCGTTCGAAGCCGTGGACCTTTCCCTGTAACCGAAGCGTACATTGAGCTGAATCAAAAAGCAGCTGCCGGCAGCAAACCGGCAGCTGTTGCTGTTCCCGCAGGTCAGCATTCCTCCCACTGGGCCAGCAGCCCGCGCATCCAGGCATGGACATCCATGCCGTAAACCTTCCGCAGGTTATCCGGGGACAGCACGTCCCGTACTTTTCCCTCCGCAACGCACCGGCCCCGGTCCATCAGCAGGGCATGGCTGCCGTAGCGCATCGCCAGGCTCAGGTCGTGCATCACCGTGACGACTGCGCGGCCGGGAACCTGCAGCCAGGAGGAAACCAGCGTGAAGAGTTCCTGCTGGAAGGGAAGATCGAGATGATTGGCGGGTTCGTCCAGGATCAGGATTTCAGGGTCCTGGCAGAGGACCTGCGCGAGGAAGACGCGCTGCAGTTCCCCGCCGGAGAGCGCTGTCATATTGCGGGAGCGCATGGAGGACAGCCCGGTCAGCGCAAGGGCGCTTTCCAGCTTTGCCCCCGCGTCCGGATCACCGCCGCGCAGGAAACCGCCCCTGCGGGCGTACCGCCCGAGCCGGACGACCTCCTCCACGGTGAAACCGTAAACAGCGGTGTGGTTCTGGGACAGGACGCCGACCTTCCTGGCATACTCCTGCGGGGAGAAGGAACGGATATCCCGTTCCTCCAGGGTGACACGCCCTTCAAAGGGAACGCTGCGGCCCAGGACGCCAGCCAGTGTGGTTTTCCCCGCACCGTTGGGGCCGACGACCATCCACCATTCACCGCTGCGCACGTGCAGGGAAAGGCCGGAAACCGCTTCCTGCGCCCCGTAGCGGACGGTGACCTCTTCTGCAGCAAGCATCAGCGGATCCCTCCTTTCCGGCTGCGGTAAAAGATTGCGATAAAGGTGACTGCACCGATCAGGGACGTCACGACCCCGATGGGCAACTCCAGCGGACTGAGGACACTCCGGGCAGCCAGGTCCGCCAGCATCAGGAAAACCGCGCCGGCAAAGGCGGAGAGGGGAAGCAGCTTCCGGTGGTTCGGGCCGGACGCGAGGCGGAGCATATGGGGAATGATGAGCCCCACAAACGCGATGCTGCCGCCGACGGAAACGCAGACGCCGATCAGGGCGGAAGCGCAGACCATAACCGCCAGCCGGACCCGCCGGACAGGCACGCCGATATGCACGGCGTTTTCCTCGCTGATGGCAAAGGCGTTCAGCTCCCGGCTGCAAAACAGGAGCGGCAGGCCGAAAACGACGAGCCCGGCGAGCAGCACAGCAGCCTGCTCGTAGCTCTTGCCGCTCAGGGAGCCCATGGTCCAGTAGGTGATGGAGCGCAGTTTCTCCCCGGAAAAGGTGATCAGGATGCTGAGCAGGCTGGATACCAGCATCGTGAATACGACGCCGATCAGGATAATGTTATGGGTGGAAAAATTCCGGTCGATGCCCCAGGCCAGCGCGAGGATCAGCAGCAGGCTGCCGAAGGCAAAAGCCATGGCCATTGCCGCCGGGCCGGCGCTTTCCAGCCCGGGCATGGAGATGCCCAGCACGATGGACAGGGCGGCGCCGAGGGCCGCCCCGGAGGACACGCCCAGGGTGGATCCGTCCGCCAGCGGGTTGCGGAGCAGCCCCTGCATGGCCGCCCCGCACAGGCTCAGGGCAGCGCCCATCAGGCCGGCGCAAAGCACCCGGGGCAGCCGTGTCCAGCAGACGATGGACCGGTAAACCTCCCGGGAGACATCCCCGCCGAAAACTGCATGCCAGATATCCGCGAGGGGGATATTCACACTGCCGAGACTGACGCACACAACAAAAGTGAGCAGCACCAGCCCGGTCCAGAGGACGGCCGCGCCGGGGGCGAGGCCGTCCTCCTTTTTCAGGTTTGTATGGTTCAAAGGTATACCTCTCCTGCCCGCATCAGGCAGCGGGCGCTTCTTCTGAAATTCCGTGCACGAAATTGTACAGGGCCATGGCCGCTTCCATCAGGCGGGGACCGGGCCGGGTAATTGCGTTGGAGTCAGCATTGAAGATCTGGTTTTCCCGGACAGCTTTCAGCGTGTCCCAGCCGGGGCGCCCGAGGATTTCCTCCACGGGGGTCGGGCCTTCGCCCCAGTACATGGCTGTGGTCACGATATAGTCGGGATCCTTTTCAAAAACCTGCTCCTCGGAGATTGCTCCCCAGCCGTCCACGTCCGCGAAGGCGTTGGCCAGGCCGCACATTTCTGCGATCTCATCCATGAAGGTGCCTTTGCCGGCAGCCCACAGGCCCCACTGCAGCGGGGAAACCTCGAAGTAAACGGTTTTGCCGGTGGCTTCCGCCTTGCCTGCGATCCCGCTGAAGGTGTCCCGCATCTGCTGCACGAGCGCCGCCGCTTCGGCATCTTTGCCGGTAACGGTCCCGATCAGTGTGATGGCAGTGTATACGCCTTCGATGTTCTGCGCATCAGAGACGATGACTTTGACGCCCGCGTTTTCCAGCGCTTCGACCTGCTCCTTCGTCTGGGCCATGGTGGCCATGATGACCACGTCGGGCTCCAGGGCGAGGATTTCTTCCAGGTTGGTTTCCGCACCGGATTTTACGACGGGCTTCTCCAACACTTCGGCCGGATAGTCGCAGTATTCGCCGCGGCCGACGAGCAGGTCTCCCGCGCCGAGCGCGTAGATGATCTCCACGTCGGAGGCAGTCAGCGCCACAATTTTCGCGGCAGGGCCGTCCAGTGCGATTTCGCGGCCGGCCATGTCGGTGACGGTGACGCTGTTTTCGGCTGACGCGGGCAGCAGGGCTGCCAGCAGCGCCAGCGCGAGGAAAAGGGATACCAGGGTTTTCCGGGTTTTCATGAGGCTTTCTCCTCCCTCTGTAAATAAAGATCAAATGAAACAGCGGGAGGAATACAAAAAAGCATCCCTCTCTGAGGAATACTGAAACAGACCGGTAACGCCGGTACCGTCAGCTGATCCTAACCCCAGAGGATCCTGCGATCACGGCGCAAACAGGTCTCCCGACTTGGCTTCATCCTCCGGGGCTCCTTCTCACGGCCAAAGCCGCAATGGCTGAAACTGAACGTTCCGTGCCCCGTCGTCCGCTTCACGGTTTCCGGGAAAGTCCGGGAATCACACCCGGTTCCCATGGCAGGCGGATTGCTCCGCGCTGCCGCGCGTTTCCGCGCAGATGCGCCGGCTATTCATTTGTCAGGGAACATTATACCTTTGCGGTGAAGGGGCGTCAATGAACGCCGCGGCATACCGGCAAAACAAAATCACAGAAAGATACGGAAATGGAGAAAACCTGTGGTATACTGTCCGGGGATCCGGAAAAACAAGGAGAATTGACGATGATGAAAAAACTGCGCTTCCCGGCCGCCTGCCTCCTGGCCCTTTGCATTGCGGTATCCGTCCTGCCGGCTGCTTCCGCCGCAGGGCATGAACACACCTGGGGCGAATGGACGCTGGCTTCCGCGCCGGATTGCCGGCGCACAGGGCGGAGGACGCGCGAATGCCAGACATGCGGCGGGAGGGAAAATATCCAGGTCCCGCGCACGGACCATGACGCCGGCGTATGGCAGATTACGCAGCAGGCGACGGAATTCAGCAAAGGCAGGCGCACTGCCGTCTGTTCCGTCTGCGGCACAACCCTGCGGGAAGAATTCTATCCGGAAGGCACGCTTTCCAGGGACCTGGAGAACGATCCGGCGGCCGTGCGCCTGCTGCAGCTCGAACTGAAGGCCCAGGGCTTCTATGACGGCAAGGCAACCGGGAAATACGAGGATACGACCTTCAGCGCGGTCAGAAGCGCACAGAACGCATGGAACCTGGACGCGGACGGAATTGCCTGGCCGGGGTTCCTGCGGATGCTCGGACTGCCGGGCCTTGCGGGGAAAACCGCGGGTGAACCGGTTATGAGGGTTGCCGCGGCACATCGCCTGCAGCTCAGCGCGGTCCAGACATCGCCCCGGAAGCCGTATTATGCGGCCGGGGATCAGCTGACCTATGCATGGACGCTGCAGAATACGCACCCGACAAGCAAAATGCGCGACGTAAACCTGTTCCTGTTCCGCGGCCGGAAAGCGGTCCGGCGGACGGATGAACAGGCGGCGAATGAAGAACTCCTGGTCCCGGGGGATACCGTGTCCGGCACCTTCACCTATACGGTAACTGCGGAGGACGCCGCGGCAGGCTGCTTCAGCCACGGGTTTGTTGTCCGGGCCAGGATGGGCAGCCAGGCCGTACAGTCCAACACGGTGGTTTTCGTCAACGCATCAGCCGCGGAAACCGTGCAGAAGCCGGGCTGGAACCCTGCCGCGGAAGAATCGCTGCGGATCACCGCGTCCGTGATCAACCAGCCCCAGAACGGCTTCTTTTTCACCCAGGACGAGGCTGTCCGCTGCCGGATCGAAGTGCGGAACAATACAGGCACGGCGGTGCACGGCGCCAGGCTCCGGGGCAGCATGCAGGAGGAAACGGATATCGGCGACCTGGCGGCGGGGGACAGCTGGACCTGCGACGTGCTGTACCGGGTGACGGAGGAAGACGCGCAAAAGGGAGAGGTAACCGCCTCCGCATCGGCCTTCTTCACCGAAAACGGGGAGACAAAGCAGGCGGATGCAGCAGCCTGCTCGCCGGCCGGCAGCTTCACCGCGGACGGCCTGTACCTTTATGCGGAATGCATCAGTACCCCGGCCAACGGCAGGTACTTTGTGCCCGGGGAAAAAGCGGAATTCAGGATCCTGGTCGCGAATCCCTCGGCGCGGAGAACGCTTTACGCGGTGCAGGTCAGTGATCCGCGCGGGGAGGCGGCAGCACCCTGCAGGACGATTCCGGAGGCTGCTCCCGGCACCAGCGCCGTATGCTTCCTGAGCACCGAAATCACCGCAGCGGACGCAGAAAAAAAGGGCATGGCTTACAGCCTGCCCGCAACATACCGCACCGGGGACGGAACCGTCCTGTCCGCGCAGTCCAACGTATGCACCGTGGCCTGCGGCCCGGCGGAATGAACAGCACCGGTGATCCGCCCCGGCGAAGGATAAGTGGGATTTATCCGGGCGTCAATACGCGTGCAGCAGCCAGCGGAAGCCCCCGGCAGGGACGGATACGCAGAGCGCATCCGATTCCGTGCCGTCCGTCAGGTCCGTGTAGCACATGCCTTCGTTGAGCTGCACGGCCGCGTCTTCATCGCCGAAGTTAAACAGCGCCAGCAGCTGCTGTCCCAGGCAGTAGCGGCCGATGCCGAGCACACGGTCGTTTCCTGTTTTCAGCAGCCATCTGTCCGCTCTTGCATCGAAAGCAGCATAGGCGGCACGGATCCGTGCCATTCCGGCGACAGCGGAAAAAAGCTGCCCCTCGGGTGCAGTTTTCCGCCTGCGGAGCGCGGCCTTGTTCCAGTCCATCGCGCCGCAGAGCAGCCAGCGGCTGTCATCCCGTTTCCGCGGATCTTCAAGGCAGGAAACGTCGTTTTCCTGCGCAATTTCGTCACCGCCGCAAAGCATGGGGATGCCGCTGAGGGTGAACAGGAACGCATGGAGCATGGCATCCTTCCGGACGGCTGCCTGCATCGCTGCTTTGCCGCCTTCCTGCCGCGCGGCTTCGACGCCGCACAGGGAGGCCGCAGTGCCGCATATGCGCTCGTTTCCCGGGAAGGGGCCGGGATTGAACAGCCCACCGCGGGCAGGGCTGCCCGGCCATTTTCCGGTCAGGTACGCGCCGAGGTATTCCCGGTGGGGGATTTCCTCCTGGCCGAACTGGCGCAGGTAACCGAAATCCAGGTCCCAGGCGATGCCGTCTCGGCATCCCAGGCTGTTCACGAAAGTATATTCGCCGGGCAGGGCAAAGGACTGCCAAAGCCGGTGGGCAAGAAGGCGCACATCCCGCGTTGCGACGGTATGCCAGAGGGCGGCCGTGACGCCTGTGCAGCGGAGCAGGTGGCATTCAGGCCTGCCGGCCGCACCGAAGTACGGAACGGCTTCCCCGGGCTCCGCCCCGATTTCCGCTGCCAACAGCGTACCGGGGCAGACAATTTCGCAGGCCAGCCGCAGGATCCGGATCAGGGAATGCACCTGGGGCAGGCCGCAGCAGGAAGTCCCGAGCGCTTTCCAGATATACTGCACACCGTCCAGGCGGATGATATCCGCACCGTGGTTGCACAGGTTCAGCATATTGTCCGCCATGTCGTTCAGCACGGTGGGATTGGCATAATTGAGGTCCCACTGCCCGGGGCCGAAGGTTGCCATGACGGCTTTTCCGGCCTCTTCGCACCAGACGAAGCTGCCCTGCGCGGACGGGGAGAAGCGCCGGGACATAGCCTGTTCAAATGCGGTCGGCAGCGTCCAGCCGTCGTAGAAGAAATACCTGTCCTGGTATTCCTTTTCCCCGGCACGGGCCCGGCGGGCCCACTCATGGCTGTCGGCGGTATGGTTCACGGCGAAATCCAGGCACAGGGAGATCCCTTTTTCATGGCAGGCGTCCGCCAACGCGGCCAGGTCGTCCATCGTTCCGAGATCCTGCCGGACCTTCCGGTAATCCATAACAGCGAAGCCGGCGTCATATCCGCCTTCCGGGCTTTCCAGCAGGGACATGAGGTACAGGCAGTTCACACCGCATTCCGCAATGTAGCCAAGCTTTTTCCGTACGCCTTTCAGCGTGCCGGCAAAACCGCCCGTATCCAGCTGCATTGCGGCGAAACCGCGCTCCCTGTACCAGCCCGGGGAGGCCTCCCTCAGGCGGTCTGCGGTTTTCAGCTTCTCCGGCCGTTCGTTCCACAGGCGGTAAAGCATCTCCGTGAAATACTCGTAGGCGCGGATATCCCCGTGGTAAAGCTCGTAATAAAGCCACTGCAGTTCATTTTCGCGGGGGCGGAGACGCGAAGCGAATTCTTCCTGCCAGTCTGTTCTCATGGTCGTCCTCCTGCATATATCCCTGTACGCCGACAAACCCGCTGCGCGGGAAGGGCCTGCTATGTTGTTTTACCTTACGATCAATTCCGTCAATATTATACCAGCCGGGATAGAAAAACGCAACCGATACATTCCGTCCCTTGCGGGGAAGCGGAAAGCAGCGTACAATGGATCCGAAGAAGACAGAAGATCCGGAAGCCAAAGGAGCCCAGCCCGTCCATGAAACTGATCTGGCGATACGTCCGCCCTTACCGGCGGTTTATCCTGGCCGTGATGCTGATCAAACTGATCGGTACGGGAACCGACCTGCTGATGCCCTACGTGCTGGAGCATCTGCTTGACCATGTGATTCCGGCGGCGCACGACGCGTGGCCGGTTGCCGCATGGGGCGGCGTGATGCTGCTGCTGACGCTCGTCACAAGAATCCTGAATATTACCGCGAACCGGATGAGTGTCCGCGTCGCCCGCAACAGCACCTATGCTGTCCGGCGGGACCTTTTCCATACGGCCCTGAACCTTTCCGGGCGGCAGATGGACAAGGTCGGGCTGCCTTCCCTGATCTCCCGGATGACCAGCGATACCTATAACGTCCAGAATTTCGTCCGCATGATCCAGACGATGGGGATCCGTGCGCCGATCATGCTGATCGGCGGCATCGCGATCACCCTGACGATGGATACAGGCCTGGCTACGATACTCTGCGTCATGGCGCCGGTTATGATCGTGCTGGTATGCTTCGTATCCTGGAAGGGCATTCCGCTCTTCAATGAAGTCCAGCGGCGGATGGACGTGCTGGTTCGGCGGATGCGGGAGAGCATCACCGGCATCCGTGTCGTCAAAGCGCTGGGCAAGGAACCGTACGAGGAACAGCGTTTCGGGGAAGCAAATACCAGCATGGCCCGCCAGGAGGTCAAGGCCAGCGTCATCATGAGCCTGCCCGGGCCGATCGTGACGCTG
>CAMMYM010000056.1 GCA_946527725.1 uncultured Clostridia bacterium | reverse complement strand
CTGCAGGCCTTCCCGGAAGTTTCCAGTGAATACCAGATCCGGATTTCCCATCTTGACGGCAAAGACACCATGCGGATCTATGTCGAAACGAACGGTTCTGTCAACTTCCTGGAACTTGCTGACCGGATTGCTGTGAAGGTGAAGAGCAAAATCGGTTTCACACCCCTTGTCAAGGTTGTTGAAAACGGCCTGCTGCCCCGCAGCGAAAAGAAAACGAAGCGTGTCATTGACGAACGGTACGACTGATCTCTGCAAATGCAGAAGCACGGTTCCGGTGAACGGAGCCGTGCTTCTTTTATTCAGTTCCTATGCCGGAAAACTGTGTTCGCGCGGAAAAGCGGCGCTGATGACCAGCCGGTCTTCCTCCGCCTCCGCTTTCATGGTTCCGCCGTGTTTTTCCGCAATCGCTGCCGCGATGGCCAGCCCGATCCCGAAACCGTCCTGCTTTTCCTTGGACCGGGACGGATCCGTACGGTAGAACCGGTTGAAAAGCTGGGCGCACTGTTCCTTAGTCATGGGCTTTTCCAGTGTATTTGAAACGCGGATAACCGTATGTTTCCCTTCTGAAACAGCTTCGGCGAGGATTTCGCCTCCTTCGGGTGTATATTTTACCGCATTGTCGCACAGTACAGTCATCAGGCGCTGCAGCGACCCCCTGTCCCCGGTAATACACAGCCCTTCCTCGGTTTCGACCCTCATCTCTTTTCCGTTGAACTCCGCCATGGCCTGGAACGGTTCCGCCGCTTCACGCAGCATGGTGCCCGGCTCCAGGGGTTCCATCGTCAGCGCCGGATGCTCTTCCTCCATCCTTGAAAGGTATACCAGCTCATCCACAAGGCGCCTCATTGCAGCCGTCTGTTTCTGGGTGCTGCGTATCCATTGGTTATTCGGCATTTCCATCTTCAGGAGTTCCATATTTGTCGAAATGACCGTCAGCGGTGTCCTCAGTTCATGGCTGGCATTTGTAATGAACTGCTTCTGCTGTTCCATGTTCCGGATTGTCGGCTCCACTGCCTTGCGGCTGAAAAGCCGTACCAGCAGCCATGCCAGGAGAATCCCTCCTGCACAGGCAATCAGGGAGATCAGCGCAAGGTTGTGAACTGCTGCCATCCTTGTTTCGCAGTTCATAATCACGACAGCTTTGCCGCGCGCGCCTTCATCACGGATGATAAAGCAGTAATCCTGGATCCATCCGGAATCTGTTCCCGTATCCAGTGCTTTGCGCGCAAGGGTTTCAAAAGCATCCTGATCCGTATCCGCGATGTTGCTCAGGTTCTGGTTCCGGACAGTGCCGTCCGCGGAAAAATGCACGGTGAACCAGCTGGCTTCTGTAATCATATTCCGGAAATGCCTGCTTCTTTCCCGCATCCATCCCCAGGCCCGCGCCGTGTCAGTCCGTTCACCCTCATCTGCGGGTCCCTCCTGCCCCGCCTGGGCATCAGGGGCGGCAGGCGCCTCCGGTGCTTTCTGATTTGGTGCCGGAACAATGTTCTCCGCCAGTACTTTCAGGTTCCCGGACAGCTCGTTCCGGACGCTGATGAGGTTGGCCATATTTACGATACCGACAACAAGCACCATTGCCAGTGTCAGGACAAGTACCGCAATCCGGACAAAGCGTTTCTGCAGCTTTCTGATCATTTCTCAGCTCCGTCTTCCGTCTTCTTTTCCAATGAATACCCGGATCCCCTGTGCACACGGATCTCCGCGGATGTCTCCAGTTCTGCCAGTTTCTTGCGCAGCTGGGAAATATTCACCCATACCACGTTGATCTCCGCTTCTGTATCCCAGCCCCAAACTTTATCCATCAGCTGCTGCACCGAAAAGAGGATTCTCGGGTTTTCCATGAAAAGCTGTGCCAGCTGGAGCATTTTTCCGGTGATGCGTACGGATTTCGTTCCGCATATCAGCTTGCAGCTTCCTTTGTCAAGCGTCAGGTCATCCCATTGCAGGATATCCGGAACATAGCTTTCTCGCCGCCTGAGCATCGCGCGTACCCGGGCCATCAGTTCGCCGGCATCAAAAGGTTTGGGAAGGTAATCGTCTGCGCCGGCGTCAAGTCCCGCCACCCGGTCTTCCACGGAATCCCGGGCTGTCAGGATCATACAGGGAGTCCGGATTCCTTTCCGCCGCATCTCCTGCAATGCCTGGATGCCGTCCTTGACCGGCATCATCCAGTCCAGGATCATCCCGTCGTAACTCATTGCTTCCGCGTACTCCAGGGCTTCCTCCCCGTCAGGCACCGCGTCTACCTGATACCCGTTCCGCTCCAGCAGTGCCTTTACCGCCGCGGACAGGTCCGGATCGTCCTCTGCGAACAACAACCTCATTCGGTCACCGCCCTCCGCTCCACATGGTGCGCCGATTCTACCAGAAAAGTCTAAAACAAACCTAAAAAAACGGCCGCGGAACTGGTCTTCTTCCGCGGCTGTCCCTGGTATTATTCTTTATTCTCCGATGGCTGTTCATCACCGGCAGTTCCGGCCGTATCCGCGGTACCGGCTTCTTCGGGATTGTCAGTTTCTTCCGGTTCTTCTTCCTTTTCAGCGCGGCATACCCCGACCACAGAGCTTCCCTCTGCCAGCCGCATAATCCGCACGCCTTGCGTTGCCCGGCCGCACAAACGTACGTCCGCGGCACGGGTCCGGATGATCGTCCCGTCATCGGTGATCAGCAGAATATCCTCATCTTCATGTACAAAGAGCATAGCCACCAGGTCGCCGGTCTTGTCCGTCAGCTGCATGGCCTTGATACCCATACCGCCGCGTCCCTGTTCACGGTATTCTTCCGGGTCAGTCCGTTTTCCGTATCCCAGTGCGGTAATCGTCAGGACGGTGGTATCCGGCTCCACAGCGGCAATATCGATCACTTCATCCCCTGGCATGATACGCATGGAGCGGACACCGATTGAATTGCGTCCGACGTTACGGACATGCTGTTCATTGAACCGGATGCATTTGCCCTTCTTTGTACTGACAAGCATCTCATCGCTGCCGGTACTCAGCCGTACGCCGATCAGTTCATCCTCCTCACGGAGTGCAATCGCGATCAGCCCGTTCTTCCGCAGGTTCCTGAACTCATCCAGCGCCGTCTTCTTGATCATGCCGTTCCTCGTCGCCATAACGAGGTTATATTCATGATCCGTCTCCCTGGGCATCGGCAGCATCGTGGAAACTTTCTCCCCGCCTGCGATCTGCAGCAGGTTGATAATGGCGGTTCCGCGTGCCTGGCGCCCTGCTTCCGGGATCTGGTAGCATTTCAGGCTGAATACACGGCCAAGGTTCGTAAAGAACATAATTTCCTGGTGCGTGCTGGTCACGAACATCTGCGTCGTGTAATCCGTATCCTTCACGTTCATCCCGGTCACACCGCGCCCGCCGCGGTTCTGGGCCCGGTATACTGAGGAAGGAACACGTTTGACATAGCCCTCATGCGTCATCGTCACGACCATGTTTTCTTCCTGGATCAGGTCCTCGATGTCAATGTCGTCTTCAGCAATCGTCAGCTCACTGAGCCGTGGGTCGCCGAACTTGTCCCGGATTTCACTGATTTCTGTCTTGATCACTCCCATCAGTTCGTTCTCGTCCCCAAGGATCTGCTGGAGCCTTGCAATTGTTCTCTCAAGTTCCTGGTACTCCTCCATCAGGCGTTCCCGCTCCAGGCCGGTCAGGCGCGCAAGGCGCATGTCAAGGATCGCCTGGGCCTGTTTTTCGGAAAATTCAAAGCGGAGCATCAGCGCTTCCTTCGCCGTGACGGTATCCTTGCTGGCCCGGATGATTGCCACGATCTCGTCAATATGATCCAGCGCCTTCAGCAGGCCTTCCAGGATATGGGCCCTGTTCAGGGCTTTGTTCAGCTCAAACTTCGTCCTGCGGGTCACGACCTCTTTCTGGTGCTCCAGGTAATAGTAGATCATATCCCGAAGGTTCAGGACCCGCGGCTTTCCGTTTACGAGTGCCAGCATGTTTGCGCCGAAGTTTTCCTGCATCGGCGTATGCTTGTACAGCATATTCAGCACAACCTGCGGCTGGACATCCCGCTTCAGTTCGATGACAATCCGCATTCCCTGGCGGTCGTTGGACTCGTCCCGGATATCGCTGATGCCCTCGATCTTCTTTTCATGGACCAGGTCGGCAATCTTTTTCACAAGGACGGATTTGTTAACCTGGTACGGAATTTCGGTCACGATAATCCGGCTGCGTCCGCTGCCCATGTCTTCGACGTTGGTCTTTGCACGGACGGTGATCCGGCCATGGCCTGTGGTATAGGCTTCCCGGATACCGCTGCGGCCCATGATCAGCCCGCCGGTCGGGAAATCCGGCCCTTTGATATGCTGCATCAGGTCTTCCACAGTGCAGTCCGGGTTATCGATCATGCAGATAACGCCGTTGATGACTTCTGTCAGGTTATGCGGAGGAATGTTCGTCGCCATGCCGACGGCGATGCCGCTGGAACCGTTCACCAGCAGGTTCGGGAAGCGTGCCGGCAGCACCGACGGCTGCTGCAGCGTTTCGTCGAAGTTGGGATAGAAGTCCACCGTATCCTTGTCAATCCCGTCCAGCAGGTGCATCGTCAGCTTCTGCAGGCGGGCTTCCGTGTAACGCATGGCAGCCGCGCCGTCTCCGTCCACGCTGCCGAAATTGCCCTGGCCTTCGATCAGCGGGTAGCGGATATTGAAAGGCTGGGCCAGGCGCACCATGGCATCATACACAGAGGAATCGCCGTGGGGATGGAATTTACCGAGCACGTCGCCCACGACGCGGGCGCTCTTGCGCGTCGGCTTGTCGGGGGTCATGCCCAATTCTTCGGACATGTCGTAAAGGATCCGCCTGTGTACCGGTTTCAGGCCGTCCCGCACGTCCGGGAGGGCACGGTCCACGATCACCGCCATGGCGTAGGCGATGAAGCTCTTTTTCATTTCCTGTTCCAGGTTTACCGGGATCAGTTTATCCTGAATCATTGTTTTTCTCCTGCAATTAACATTATACGTCCAGGTCCTTCACAAGATCGCTGTTTTCCTGGATAAAGACCTTCCTGGGTTCCACGTCGTCACCCATCAGCAGCGTAAACAGCCGGTCCGCTTCCATCGCGTCTTCCGGGGTGATCTGCATCATCATGCGGGTTTCCGGATTCATGGTGGTATCCCAAAGCTGCTGGGCGCTCATTTCGCCCAGTCCTTTATAACGCTGGATATCAGGTTTCGGATCCCGTCCGATTT
Organism: uncultured Clostridia bacterium; assembly: GCA_946527725.1. Lineage (GTDB taxonomy): Bacteria > Bacillota > Clostridia > Christensenellales > Aristaeellaceae > Aristaeella. The sequence continues at coordinate 6,304 of CAMMYM010000056.1, read as the reverse complement.
CATCCAGCAGGCGGTTCAGCTCGTCGTCGTCATAGACATAGCGGGATGTTTTTCCTTTTGTCACCTTATACAGCGGCGGCATGGCAGCATATACATAGCCTTTTTCGACCAGCGGGCGCATAAAGCGGTAGAAGAACGTCAGCAGCAGGATCCGGATGTGTGCGCCGTCAACATCGGCATCCGTCATGCACACGATCCGGTGGTAGCGCAGCTTGCTCTCGTCAAACTGGTCGCCGAATCCGCATCCGAAAGCAGTAATCATGGCACGGATTTCCGCGTTCTCCAGTGCGCGGTCCAGCCGTACCTTCTCCACGTTCAGGATCTTTCCGCGCAAGGGCAGGATGGCCTGTGTCTTGCTGTCACGGCCGCCTTTTGCGCTGCCGCCTGCGGAATCGCCCTCCACCATAAAGATCTCGCATTTTGCCGGATCCCGTTCGCTGCAATCCGCCAGTTTCCCGGGCAGGGAGGCGCTCTCCAGCACCGTCTTCCTCCGGGTCGCTTCACGGGCCTTCCTGGCCGCTTCACGGGCCCTCTGCGCATCCACGCAGCGGGTCACAATCGCCTTTGCGACAGTGGGATTCTCCTCCAGGTAAGTACTGAGCTCCTCGCTTACGAGGCTGTCCACCACGCCGCGGACCTGGCCGGAGCCGAGTTTGCTCTTTGTCTGGCTTTCGAACTGCGGATCCTCCATCTTGATGGAAATGATCGCCGTCAGGCTTTCACGGACATCCTCGCCCTTCAGGTTCGGCTCGTTATCCTTCAGGATTTTGTAGCGGCGGCCGTAATCATTGATGGCACGCGTAACCGCGGTATTGAAGCCCGCCAGGTGGGTTCCGCCGTCCGGGGTGGCGATATTGTTGGCAAAGGAGTAAACATTCTCGGCGTAGCTGTCGTTGTACTGCATGGCCATCTCGACCAGGATGCCGTCCTTGATGCCTTCGGTGTAGATCGGTTCCGGGAACAGTACCTGTTTGTGCTGGTTCAGGAATTTGACAAATTCCCGCAAACCGCCTTCAAAGCAGAAATCATTCTCTTTCGGAGCTTCCCCGCGTTCATCCCGGAAGATGATCCGGACGCCCTTGTTCAGGAAAGCCATCTCCCGCAGCCTGTTGCGCAGCGTTTCGTATTCAAACGTCACACCTTCTTCAAAGATACCCTCCGGGTTTTCCCTGCTCCGGATATCCGGCCAGAACTGGATGGTGGTGCCGGTACGGTCTGTATCGCCGATCACTTTCAGGTCATACAGGTACTTGCCCCGTTCATATTCCTGCTGGTGGATCTTTCCGTTCTGGTAAACAGTGACCGTAAAATGGCTGCTCAGGGCATTGACCACGGAAGCACCTACGCCGTGAAGTCCGCCGGATACCTTGTATCCCCCGCCGCCGAATTTCCCGCCTGCGTGCAGCACTGTCAGGCAGACTTCAACAGCCGGACGCCCCATCTTCGGATGAAGGCCCACCGGAAAGCCGCGCCCGTCATCCATGACCGTCACGCTGCCGTCCCGGTTGATGGTCACATTGATCTGTTTGCAGTAACCTGCCAGCGCTTCATCCACAGAATTGTCCACAATCTCGTAAACCAGGTGATGCAGGCCGCGCGCGTCCGTAGACCCGATATACATACCCGGCCGTTTCCTGACGGCTTCCAGCCCCTCCAGCACCTGGATCTGCTCTTCTCCGTAATCTGCCGTAACAGCGGTTACCTGCTCCAGATTCGACTCGAATTCTTCTGCCATGATACACCTCGTTGCCATTCCTTGTACTGTTTCGTAAAAACTGTATTAACCGGCCGTTTTTCTGCCCTTTTTGAAATCCTTCCGGCCCTTGAAAATAAAGCATTCCGAACCAGTTGATTATACCATTTTCCGGCCGGAAAAGGAAGCTTTTTTTATTTTTTTCTTTCCTATATATATGTACGGCCGGAAATACGGACAGGAAAAAGCGCCGGAAGTCTTTCCGGCGCGTATCGTTTTATCGGCAGTTTTCCGGATTACAGCACGTTCTCCGTCTGCCCGTCAAAGAGGTAAATACTCTCCCAGGGGATATAGAACTCCAGTTCCTGGTCTGTTTCCGGCGTGTCGTGGCTGTCCACCTTCAGGATCGCGTGCTGTTCACCGTTGGTGATATAGACGTTCGTGTAGTCGCCCAGCATCTCCGTCAGTTCCACCATGCTGCGCATCTTAACAGCTTTTTCCTGCGGCTGCAGTACAATGGATTCCGGCCGGAAGCCGAACACGACTTCCTTTCCCTCCAGCGCGGCGCAGTCCTTCCTCGCGCCGGAAAGATCCACCTGCTGGTCACCGAAAGCAATGCAGCCGTTCTTAACGGTGCCGCGTGCAAAGTTCATGGGAGGTTCGCCGATGAATCCCGCCACGAATACATTCGCAGGGGTAAAATACAGTTCCTTCGGCGTGCCCACCTGCTGGATGTATCCGTCTTTCATCACCACGATCCGGTCAGCCAGGGTCATAGCCTCTGTCTGGTCGTGTGTGACGTAGATCGTCGTGGCGCCGGTCTCATGGTGAATCTGGGCGATTTCGCTGCGCATCGTCACGCGCTGTTTGGCGTCCAGGTTGCTCAGGGGTTCGTCCATAAGGAAGATGCCCACCTTGCGGATCAGGGCACGGCCGATCGCCACGCGCTGCCGCTGGCCGCCGGAGAGTGCCCTGGGCAGCCTGTCCAGGTAATCCGTCAGGCCCAGGATCTTGGCGGTCTTCATGACCCGCTCCTCAATCACGTCCTCGTCCACACCCTGCAGCGTCAGCCCGAAGGCGATATTGTCGTAGACGGTCATCTGCGGATACAGGGCGTAGCTCTGGAATACCATGGCCACTTCCCGCTCCCGCGGGCCTTTTTCGTTCGCGCGTTCCCCGTTGATCAGGAACTCGCCGCTGGATATGTTTTCCAGTCCCGCGATCATCCGCAGTGTCGTGGATTTTCCGCATCCGGAAGGACCGACAAATACGATAAACTCACCCTTCTCAATCTCCAGATTGAAATTATGCACCGCATGATATCCGTTCGGATAGATTTTGTTGATGTCTTTCAGGGTAATGTACATCCGTTTCTGCCTCCTTGCCAGTCACATATCCAGGCGTCTGATTTCTGTATAGCACAGCACAAATGGTGCTGATCCCTTCGCGTCATTGGAGACCACAGGCTCCGAGATATAGTATTCATAGCTGCCGTCCCGGCGCCGGTTGTTTTCCGGGCCCAGCCCTGCCACCAGGCAGATATTGTCCAGCCCGATCATTCCGTCCCGGATCTTCAGGTGCCCGTCCACAATCCCTTCAAAGGTCTTCCGTCCCTTTTCCCGGAAGGTATCGTCCAGGACTCCCAGCCGCGCTCCTTTCAGCATGGCGCAGGCAACCATTGCGCTTCCGCTGGTCTCCAGGTAGTTGCCTTCCTGCCCGGCCTTATCCACCACCTGCCAGTACATGCCGGTTTTCGGGTCCGCGAAAGCGGATATGCTTTCCATCAGGTCCCGCAGGGTCTCCGCCAGCTCGTCCCGTTCCTCCATCCCTTTCGGGATAATCTCCGTCAGGTCCGTCAGTGCCAGCGCATACCATCCGATGGCCCGCAGCCAGAAATTCCGGCTCAGCCCGGTTTCCGGATCCGCCCAGAAAGCTTTCCGGCTGGCGTCGTAACCGTGGTAATAGAGGCCGGTTGCGGGATCCCGCATCCTTTTGCGGACCACCCGCAGCTGTTCCAGGATGTCCCGGATCTCCCCGTCCCCGAAGGTATCCCGGTACATGGCCAGGAACGGCAGCGCCATGTATGTTCCGTCCAGCCAGACCTGGTCGGGATAAATCTTCTTGTGCCAGAAGTTCCCTTCCGCCGTCCGGGGCTGTTCCATCAGGCAGCGGTACAGCATATCCGCTGCCTTCCGGTACTTTTCGTTCTCCGTCCTGGCATACATGGGAAACAGGATCCGTCCTTCGTTGTAATCGTCCAGGGCCTGCCCTTCAGGCTTAAACGTATCGATGCTCCCGTCTTCCCGGACGAAGCTGTCTCCCACCTGTTCCACAAAAGCCGCGTATCGGTCATCCCCGGTAATCTCTGTCATGGCCAGGAGCGCCGTCAGCATGCAGCCGTCGATATAATTCCAGGCAACATCCTTGCCTTCCCGGACCTTTTCAAGGTTCCAGGCTGTCCTCCGGGGTGTGCTGCGCCGGATCAGCTCAAGGATATACCGCTCAATCATCTCTTGCATACGTTACCTCGCGTTTGCTTGATTGCTGCGCTTGGCGTCTGAAAGGATCCGCCTGCCCAGGCTCCGCAGCCCAAGGAAAAGGAAATCCCATCCTGTGGCAAACAGCCCGAACAGAATCGGTTCCACCCCCAGGGGAACACTCTGCGTATCCCCGGTGAATGAAACGATCACCCGGTTGATCACGCTGTAGGTCATGACGACGCAGGCCAGCAGCAGGTATCCGTAGAGGATGTTCAGCGGCAGGCTCGAAAAGCGCTTTTTCCCGAACATCATCCAGCGGTCATTCGCGCCGGGGGTCTTCGCATAGTACCGGAAGATATTGTTGACCATCAGATCCGTCACAAACCCGAGGGCAAGGCCGAGGATCAGCATCTGGTTTTCCCAGTTCGGCACCAGGATGGCAAGCCCCCAGTAGAAGAAGAAACATACCGAGCCGTTGAACCACCATTTGATCAGCAGCGTCTTCACCCAGTCCTTCAAGTGGATCTGAAGCCCGGAGCGGTATTTCCGCAGTTCCGCTTCGCTGACCTTCGGACTGTTCTCCGGATTTGCGGTGACCAGGTCGTCCACCGCCTTGGTATTCAGCCGGTAATAGGCCGCGGCATCCTTTTCTTTTTCAGGCGGCGCATCATGTTTCCTTCTGCCCATGAATCAGGCGTCCTCGCCGCTGATGTCAATGGCGCCCATCTGTTCGTTGCCTTCCACTGCCACGCTCGTATTGATTTTCTTGATCAGGGGCCGGTATACAGGCAGCAGGGCAGTCAGCACGACGCCGATGATCACAAGAACCGTGTGCACATGCAGCATATTGCGGGCGCTGGAAATATAGCTGTTCACGCCTTCCGCGCTGATCGGGTTATCCGCCCGGGTAACCGCCTCCGTGATCCGGCTGCCGTAGAAGATGTCGCAGTAGATCACGATGCCGCTCATGATGAACATCAGCACCAGCATGGGAATATTCGTTTTCTTCCGGTGCGGGAACGCATTCAGGAAGCAGACCAGGCTCAGCATGCTCAGCAGCATGGTGGCAAACTCCGCAAGGCCCATGCCGTTACCGTAAATCTTTGCGGTGGTATTGGAAATCTGCGTCAGGTTCAGGCTGTAATACACGAATGCAACCGCCAGCACAACCAATGCGATCATATGGGGTTTCCGCTTCAGGGAAACCAGCCACTTCCGCAGGAACTCCGGCTTTTTCGTAGGAGTATTCGCCATTGTTATTTTGCCTCCTTCCGAATCGCGTTCGTCGTATCCTTATCGAAGAAATGCTTCCGGCCGAACCGCATGCCGACAGAGTCGCCGCTGCGGTATTCCGACCAGCCGCGGAGCTTGGCGACGAGATGGCTGTTATTGCCGGCGTAGCCGTGCACCAGTGTATTCATGCCCAGGTTTTCATTGTTGGTAACCTTCACTTCCAGGTTCCCGTCAGCCGTGATATCTTCCGGACGAACGCCGAGGATGATTTCTTTGCCGTAATAGTCCTTCAGGATGTCCATCTCCTCGTCAGTCAGTTCCACCTCGAAACCGTTGCCCTTCAGCTTTCCGTCCTCAAAGCCCATGCCGTGGTAGAAGTTCATGGGCGGCAGCCCGATGAATCCCGCGACAAACAGGTTGTTCGGCCGGTCGTACAGTTCCAGGGGAGTGCCGATCTGCTGGACGTGCCCCATGGACATGCAGACGATACGGTCCGCCAGCGTCAGCGCTTCCGTCTGGTCGTGCGTGACGTACAGCATGGTCGCTTTCAGGCGCTTGTGCAGCAGCAGGATTTCCCGCCGGGTCGCGCCGCGCAGCTTCGCGTCCAGGTTCGACAGCGGTTCGTCAAACAGGAAAACCTTCGGGTTCCGGACGATGCTGCGTCCCATCGCGACGCGCTGCCGCTGTCCGCCGGACAGCTGGGCAGGCTTCTTGTTCAGCTGGCTCGTCAGGCCGAGGATCTCAGCGGCCGCGAGGACCTTCTTGTGGATGACGTTCGGATCTTCCTTCCGCAGCGTCAGGCTGAAAGCCATGTTTTCGTAAATCGTCATATGGCCGTACAGCGCGTAGTTCTGGAACACCATGGCCATGTCCCGGTCCTTGGCCGGCGCCTGGGTGA
>CAMMYM010000055.1 GCA_946527725.1 uncultured Clostridia bacterium | reverse complement strand
CGATCCACAGGCTCACCGCGTAGGGATCGTCCAGCAGCTTCCGCTCCTTCGCCAGCGTGATCATGGCCTCGTCGAAATCGTTCAGCCACTCATACTTGAGCGCCTTGTTGTCGACCAGGGACCACTGCCTCCGGCAGTACTTGTAGCTCCAGCCGTTCCCCTCGCGCGGGAAGTCGATCCATTCCGGATGCCCGAATTCGTTGCCCATGAAGTTCAGGTAGCCGTTGCCGCCGAGGCTCATTGTAAACAGGCGGATGATCTTGTGCAGCTCGATGGCCCGGTCCATGGTCAGGGTATGGTATTCCTTGGTCATGCCGGTATACATCTCGGCGTCCGCCATCCGGAAGAGGATGGTCTTGTCCCCGACGAGCGCCTGGTCGTGGCTTTCGCAGTAACCGATCACCTTTTCCTGCGGCCGCCGCGTGGTCATTTCGTGCCACAGGGCGTTCATGTTCCAGTCCTCGTCCCGGACGTCCTTGAGCAGCTTGATCCAGTAATCCGGTTCGCCCATCGCCAGGCGGTAATCAAACCCGATGCCGCCCTCTTCGATCGGCAGGCACATGCCCGGCATGCCGCTCATGTCCTCCGCCACGGTAACCGCGTTCGGGTTCACCTCGTGAATCAGCTCGTTCGCCAGCTGCAGGTAGTTGATCGCTTCCAGGTCCGTGTTCATGTTGAAGTACATGTCGTAATTCGTGAACGCGGAGCCGAGTCCGTGGTCGTGGTAAATCATGCTCGTCACGCCGTCGAACCGGAACCCGTCGAAGTGGTATTCCTCCTGCCAGAACTTCAGGTTGCTCAGCAGGAAATGCAGCACCTCGGGGCGCGCGTAATTGAACAGCTTCGTGCCCCACGCCGGATGCCATCCGCGGTCGCCGGGGATAAAGTACTGGTCATCCGTTCCGTCCTGCATCTGCAGGCCTTCCCCGACGTTCGGGCAGGCGTGGCTGTGCACCACATCCAGCAGCACCCGGATGCCCATTCCGTGGGCCTTGTTCACCAGGTACTTGAGCCCGTCCGGCATGCCGTACCAGTGCGCCGCGGCAAAGAAATTCGTCACCTGGTATCCGAAAGAGCCGTAGTACGGGTGCTCCTGGATCGCCATCAGCTGCACGGTATTGTATCCGAGCTTCCGGATCCGCGGCAGGATGTTGTCCGCGAATTCGATGTATGTGCCGATGCCTTCCCGGTCCTGGGCCATGCCGACGTGCGCCTCGTAGATCAGCGGCGCGGCAGGCGCCTCCTTCATGAATTCCCCGTCCGTCCATGCAAAGGGTTCTTCAGGTTCCCAGATCTGCGTGCACAGCCGCATGGTTTTTTCATCCATGCTGACCTTTTTGCTGTAGGCCGGCAGGCGCTCGAACCATTCTTCGCCTTTCCGCACCCACAGTTTCACAAACTGCCCGTGCTGCAGGCTGTCCTTTCCGTTCAGCGCAATTTCCCACACGCCGTTTTCCCCGCGGTCGAGGGCATGGCTTTTCCGGTTCCAGCCGTTGAATTCGCCCATCAGCCGCACTTCGTCCGCCCCGGGCATCCATTCACGGAAGACCCAGCCGTCCTCCGTCCGGTGGAAGCCGAAGTACAGCGCGCCGTTGGCAAATTCCGTCAGCGACGGCGCGTCACCGGCAATCTGCCACCGCTTCTCCTTGAAGCGGTTCATGCGCAGCTCAATGTCCCCCGCATGGGGGGCCAGCCATGGATCGATGGATGTAATTCCGTAAGGGGCTTCCAGTCTGCTGATGTCCATACTCGTCCTCCGTCTTCTTTTTCGTGGAAAACCTGCTGCCGGCTGCTACGGCCGCGGTGCGGCCTGCGTTCCTGCAGCGTCAAACTGCTGTACTTCCGTAAGCTTTCCCGCCGCGTCGTAGAGATACTGTTCCTCGCAAATGCCGTCCGTACTGTTCACGTTCTGCCCGTTCGCGTCCAGGAAAGTCCTGCGCACGAGCCTGCCCTGCAGGTCCCAGGACTGCCGGATTGCGGAATATCCGCGGGTGCAGGTTGCCTTGTCGCCCTTCGCGTTCCTGTACTGGATCGTCTCCAGGTTGCCTGCGCTGTTGTAGGAATACACGACGGAGGCGTAACCGTCCGGCAGCGCCGTGGCGCGGCCGGCTTCGTCCAGGTACGTCTCCTGGACAATCCTGTCGTCGATCATCCTGCGCAGGACGCTCACTGCCTCCCCGCCGAAGGGGATCCTGTTCCCGGAAAGATCGTAACGGGTGACCTTCGCGTCGCCGTTGCTGTCGTATGAATAGGTTTCCCGCGCGCAGCCGCCGGCGTCCGTCGGCCTGTCCTTCTCGTCCAGGTAACGGATTTCCGTCAGTTTTCCTTTGTTGTCCCGCTCCATGATGCATTTGGACCATCCGTCCGGGCCGGTGGCGGGCTTCCCGTCCGCATGGGAATACCAGACCTGGAGGATCTGGCGGTTTTTATTGAGCTTTCTCCGGACGCTGGCATAGCCGGCCAGGGAATCCACCGGGTTCCCCACCGGATCCTTGAAGGTGCGCCCCGTCATGACAGTCCCGCTGAATTCGGTTTCCACCTGGGCGTATCCCAGGGAGGGTACGGTCACAACCTCGCCCTTCTTCGTACCGAAATATACGGACTTGTATTCCTCGCCGAAGGAACGGTAGTAATAGAAAACCCTGGCATAGCCCATGGCGGTCATGGTCAGGTTGCCGTCCCTGTCCAGGTATTCGATCAGGGAGATCTGCCCTTTCCCGTCCCTCGATACGGCACGGCCGTAATACCCGCCGGGCATGCGTACCGGATTGCCGTCGGCGTCGAAGTATGTCTCTGTCGCTTTCTCGCCCTGGTATACGTAGCGGATCACGGCATAACCTTCCGGCCCGTTCACCGCGTTGCCGCTGTCGTCTGTCCGGGTGCTCTCTGTGACCCGGCCCCGGTTGTCCTTCTTTTCCGAAACCGTATCCGCCGATGCCCCGCAAACAAAGGCCAGCAGGAGCATGGCTGCCATGGCAAGAATGGTCATGCGTCTGAATGTTTTCAAAACGAAATCACCTGTCCGTTCGTTTTTTTCTTTCAAATTATAGCAAAACGGGCATGCAAAAACAACCCGTACTTCCGCACAGCGGGGGAAACGCCTGCCCTCCCGTTGACAAGCCCGGCTTTTCGGCTTACATTCTATCCGGGACCCATCCCGAATACCGGAGGATAACTTATGCTGTATATCATGAGGCACGGGCGCACAGACTGGAACGACCGCCATAAGCTGCAGGGGCGCACCGATATCCCGCTGAACGCCGAAGGGCGCCGGATGGCGGAAAAAGCTGCGGAGGAATACCGGGATATCCCGCTGGACCTGTGTTACTGCTCCCCCCTCATCCGTGCCCGGGAAACAGCGGAGATCGTGCTGAAGGGCCGCGGCGTGCCGATCCTGGAGGATGAGCGGCTCCGCGAGATGAGCTTCGGGGATTATGAAGGCCTTGAAAACAGCTTCTCGATACCGGACTGCCCGGTCAACGTCATCTTCCTGCATCCCGAGCAGTATACGGCTTCCGTCGGCGGCGCTGAAACCTTCGGGGAGCTTTTTGCCCGCACCGGTGCTTTCCTGCGGGAGGTCGCCGTTCCCCTGGTCGCGCAGGGAAAGGATATCCTGATCGTCGGCCACGGCGCAATGAACCTGAGCATCATCAGCCAGGTCCGCGGCCTTCCCCGGAAGGATTTCTGGACCCCGGGCATCGAAAACTGCAGGATGATCCGCCTCCTCTGAACCCGTCCTTTGCGGGTTCCGGTGCGGCGCGCAGGCAAGAAAGCAAACAAAATACTGAAATATTAACAAGGAGGAAGAAAGCATGGCAAGGATCACCATCAACCGTGACAAATCTTCCGGCACCATTTCCAGGTATATCTACGGGCATTTCGCGGAGCACCTGGGCCGCTGCATCTACGGCGGGCTTTTTGTCGGAAAAGGCAGCCCCATTCCCAACGAGAACGGCATCCGGAAGGACGCGGTGGAGGCGATGAAAGCCATCCGCGTGCCGGTGCTCCGCTGGCCGGGCGGATGCTTCGCGGACGAATACCACTGGCGGGACGGCATCGGGCCCCTGGAAAAGCGGCGCAACATGGTGAATACCAACTGGGGCGGCGTGACAGAGGACAATTCCTTCGGGACGCATGAATTCATGGAGCTGTGCCGCCAGGTGGGATGCGAGCCGTATATCACGGGCAACGTGGGCAGCGGCACCGCCCAGGAGATGAGCGAATGGGTGGAGTACCTGAACTCGGACGGGGATTCCACCGTGGTGCGGGAGCGCCGGGCGAACGGCCGGCAGGACAGCTGGGGCGTACGCTTCTGGGGCGTAGGGAACGAAAGCTGGGGCTGCGGCGGCATTATGCGGCCGGAATACTATGCGGACGTGTACCGGCGGTACCAGAACTTCTGCCGGCAGTACGGAAACAACAAGCTGTACAAGATCGCGTGCGGACCCAGTGATACGAACACCGAATGGACCGAAATCCTGATGAAGAACGCCGCGTTCTGCATGGACGGGCTGAGCCTGCACAGCTACACCATCCCGGGCGGCTGGGAGCACAAGAACAGTGCGACGGTGTTCACCGCGGAAGACTACTGGGAAACCCTGGCCATCGCCGCGGACATGGAGCGGAAGGTGAAAATGCACGCCGAAATCATGGACCGGTACGATCCGGACAAGCGGATCGGCCTGGTTGTGGATGAATGGGGCAACTGGTTCGAAGTCGAACCTGGCACAAATCCGGGATTCCTGTACCAGCAGAACACCATGCGCGATGCGATGGTAGCCGCTGTCCACCTGGACCTGTTCAACCGTCACTGCGACCGGGTGTTCATGGCCAACATTGCCCAGACCGTGAATGTACTGCAGGCGATCATCCTGACGCAGGACGAAAAAATGGTGCTGACGCCGACCTACTACGTGTTCGATCTGTATCAGCACCACATGGATGCGGCTGAACTGGGCTGCACCATTGAAGCAGCGCAGCGGGGCACCGAAAAGCATGCCCTGCCGGGAATCTCCGCGTCCGCTTCCCGGAAAGACGGCGTGACGACGGTGACCCTGAGCAACCTGGATCCGGAACAGGGCGAGGAAGTCATCATCGACGCCGGGCTGCCGGCGGGTGAAACGTCCGGCCGGATCCTGCAGGGAAAAATGGATGCATACAACGATTTCGGCAGCGCGCCGCTGAAGGCCGAAGCTTTTACCGGCTTCAGCGTCCGGGGCAGCGAAATATGCGTGAATATGCCGCCCTGTTCCGTAGCGGAAATCCGCATCAGGGAATAAGGCGCCCTTTTCCCCTTATCCGTGCAGGCCGTGCTCCCGCAGCCACTGCACGGATTTTTCAATGGCTTCGGCCGTCTTCATCGCCGGGCTGCTGCGCCTGCCTTCTCTTTTCCGCTTCCTCCCGGTTGCGCCTGGCTTTGTTCAGCGCGTGCATGGCCTCAAACGGGCCGACGATCGCGGAAAGAATGATCAGGATCCAGTACCAGGGCATTCCCTCCCGCCTCCTTCGTGCTGATTGCATGGGTTGCTTACGGAATTTTCGCGCCGGCCCCCTGGTCTTTGGGGGCCGCCGGAATGTCAGTTGCTGCCGGCGGAAGCGGAGGAAGAGGAGAAGGAAGACGAGGAGCTCTGCCTCGCTGCCCGGTCCCTCATCATATGCTGGAGCGTCACGAGGATCGCGACGACCGTTTTTTCCTCCTCGGGCCTGTAGATATCCATGCAGTATTTGTCGTGGATCGAGAACATCTTCTGGCTGATCACCGCGATGACCTGCCCGGCCTGGTCGTACAGTTCAAAGTTCAGTCCCGCAATATTTCCCCGGAGGACCCAGCCGAGCCCTTCGATGTTGGAAACATCCCTGACGATGTGCCACAGCTCGTTGGACAGCTGGAATTCCCGGCCGTCCGCCATCGTGATGAAGTGGCGTTCGTGGAGGGTAAAGACCTTCCGTTCGATGTGCGCAACCTGCTTGCCGTCCCTGTCCAGGATATCCGTCTTGTCACGGATCGAGAAAAACTTGCTCCTGGAATGGTAAACCACATGCTCGTTTTCATCTGTGATATCCGTATCCTTGTGGAGCGTAAAAACTTTGCTGGTCGTGAACAGGGAGCGCGCAGGCTCGCCGAACCTGGCCACATTGTTGACGTTCGCGGCCTCTCCGGCTTCCCTGAACCTGTGGTACTTGGATAAAACGCCCATGGAAAACCCCTCCTGCCTGCCGGCCGGGCCGGCTTGTTTTGCGCCGGCGCAGCCTGGACTTTCCTGCATTCTACAATAGGTGCGCGCAATAATCAAGCTGTCCGCCCGGGCGTTTACCTGCCGCCCCTTTTCATGCTATCATGGTGCGGAAAGCCGGGGTGCCTTGCCTTTGCGCCGTACCGGCAAAAAACAGGAGGTTGTATCCATGCGGATTGTCTTTGTTCGCCACGGGGAGCCTGATTACCGCCGTGACTGCCTGACTGAAACGGGAAAAGTCCAGGCGCTTGCTGCTGCGCAGCGGCTGAAGGAAGAAGGGATCAGCGAAATCTGGTCCTCCCCGCTCGGCCGTGCGGCGGAAACCGCCGCGGCTGCCTCGGAGGCGCTCGGCCTGCCCGTCCGGATCCTTGATTTTATGCGTGAGCTCGACTGGGGAAGCTGCGACGGCTCTCCGCTTTTTGCGGACGGCCATCCCTGGGACATCGCCGATGAACTGGCGCGTCGGGGCGTTAACCTGAATGCGGATAACTGGCGGGAGCATCCTTTTTTCAGCGGCAACAAAGTCTGTGCCGCGGTCGACAGGACGGAACAGGGGATCGACGAATGGCTCCTGGGCCTCGGCTACAGGCGGGAAGGGTTTTATTACCGCTGCATACGGGAAAACAGCGAACAGAAAACCGTGGCCCTTTTCAGCCACGGCGGTTCTTCCTGCGCTGCCATGGGGCACATGCTGAACCTTCCCTTTCCCTATGCCTGCGCGCTGCTTCACCTGGAGTTTACGGGCATCACAATCCTGCGCCTTGACCGGAGGCCGGGGTCCATGGTGCTCCCCTGCCTCGAACTTGCCAACGACAGCCGGCACATCTGCGCGGGGCAGTACCGCCGGCTGGAAAGCATGTGACGGGGCAGGCCGCCTGTCAGTTCCAGCATATGTATTTTTCGATCACCCGGACCAGTGCTTCCAGTCCTTCCCGGTCCTCCGGCCCGAACCGTTCCTTCACGGGGCTGTCGATATCCAGTACGGCGCAGACCCTGCCGCCGTCATGGATCGGGACGACGATCTCGGACGCGGACGCGCCGTCGCAGGCAATATGCCCCGGGAACTGATGCACATCCGGCACAAGCACCGTCTCATCGCGCGATGCCGCGGTTCCGCAGACGCCTTTCCCGGGGTCGATATGGATGCACGCCGGTTTGCCCTGGAAGGGCCCGACGGTAAGCCTGCCGCCCCGCATCAGGTAAAACCCCGCCCAGTTCAGGGCAGGCGCGCACAGCATGATCAGTGCGGAAAGATTGCTGAGCGCCGCGGTATACCACGGTTCCTCGCGCAGCAGTTCCTCCGCCTGCCCGGCCAGCATCCCGTAATTTGTCTGGTATTCCATGCCTGTTCTCACTCCCTGCGCATCCGGGCTCCGTCCCGTATGCATGCGCGGAAATTGTATCATCCGGGCGGCGGATACACAAGGGAAAAGTGCGCGCGCTTTCTCTTGCCGTATGCCCTCCGATGCCGTATAATAAGGGTTGGCCGGGTGCGTTCCCCGGGAGCGGTGCCGCGGCAGGCAATAGCCGGCATATTTTCCCCGGGAATTTTCCCTTTCCCGCTGCCATCCCCGCGCTTTGCCGCGTATAAAGAAATGTCAGGCGAAAAGCCTGCAGATAAATCAAATGAATGATTTAAAGGAGGATCCCGCAATGGATAACATGGAACTGAACATGGAAGAAATGGAAGAAGTCAGCGGCGGTAAGCGCCACTTCAAGCCCGAGAAGGACCGCGAGGGCTGGACCCAGTACCGCGTTGAGCAGAATGACAACCTGATCAAGATCGCCAAGAAGTTCGGCATTCCGGACTATCGGAAGATCCAGGAGTGGAATCCCCACATTGATAAGGAAAAGTACATGATCCGCACCGGCGAATACCTGTGGATCAAGCTGTAATCCCCCGAAATTCCGTAGTGCCCCTGCAGGAAGCAGGGGCACTCCTTTTTTGTCATCCGCCTTCCGGGATAATCCCTTCGATCCGGGCAATCCGGTCAAAGCCGATCTCCTCGTATGTGCCGGAAATACCTTTTCTTTCCGTGAACACAAGCTTCCGGCGGGCCGTGTCAATCCGCCTGACCCGCTTTTCTTCCGTCACGAAAGCCCCGCCGTCCTTTTTTTCGTCCGGTTCGAAGAAGGTAACCGTGCAGGCAGGAATCAGGCCTTCTGCCAGCAGCGCCCCAATCCTTTCAAGGGCCCTGTCCAGCTCCCCGGCCTCATCCTCGCCGGGCTCTGTCCACAGGCCTGTCTCCCGGGCTTCCTCCTTCACCATGTCCCCGTAGCCGACAAGTGCGGCATACGGGGCAAACTGGGCAGCCCGTTCATGCATCGTCATCCGGGGATGCACCGGTGAATCCCAGTGCGGAAGGTCAATGATATCCGCGTAAACCTCCCGAGGAGACCTGCCTGTTTCATGCTTTCCGCTGTTCATGCCCCGCCGCCTCCTTCCCCGGCATCGCCGGCGCGGTGGCCGCCGACCTGCTCGTTCCGCTGCCGGGCCGTCGCCCCCTCCTGCAGGTTCATGGCTTTGAGGAGCGCGTTCTTTCCGAACTTTCCGTGCACCGCCAGGGCAGCCATCTGGAGTTTCCGCTCCTTCGCGTCCGCCGCAGCCTCCTCTTTCCGTTTGCGTTCCTCTTCCAGGGGATCGCGGAAAAAGTCAAGCTGCTCCGGGCCTTCCGGCGGGATTTCATCCTCGGGAATCAGGTTGCAGGCAACGATGTAGATCCGCCGCACCGTCAGGTCCGGGTCGATAATCCGGTCGAAAAGCGCCGTCATCGCGCGGACAATGCGGGAAGACGAGGATGTCCAGCGGTCCAGGTTCTCCGTTCCGTGGGCATGCTGCGGGCATGGCCGTCCGTAATAGTCCGTACCGACCTCGCCGGTATATGGTTTTCCGGTTTTCGCGGTTATCCAGGCTGTGTCTGCCCTGCCGCCCGCCGGGTTCCCGGGCAGGATGCTGGTCCGGTCATAATGGAGCGTCAGCACGACCTGCTTCGTGACAACCTGTTTGCGCACCAGGTCCAGCACCAGCGCTTCCGTCATTTCCCGGACGATCAGCCTGGCTTTTTCGGCCTCGTACGGCTCTGCAAGCACCTGGCCGCTGCTGATGCTGTTCGTTTCCGGCTTGTACGACTGGATTGCCGCGATTTCCGTGGGTTCCCAGCCCCATGCGTGGTCGATCAGCAGTTCCGCGTTGACGCCCAGCGAATGGTACAGCACGTCCTCGTCCGTCCGGCTCAGCCGGGCAATATCCCCCATGGTATAGCAGCCCATGCCTTCCAGCCGTTTCGCGATGCCCCGGCCGACCCGCCAGAAATCCGTCAGCGGCCGGTGGCACCACAGCTGTTCCCGGTAGGAGCGCTCATCGAGCTCCGCAATCCGTACGCCGTCCCGGTCAGGCTGTACATGCTTCGCCATGATATCCATGGCAACCTTCGCAAGGTACAGGTTGGTGCCGACGCCGGCCGTGGCGGTGATGCCGGTCTCCCTGAGGACTTCGCGGATCAGGAACGCAGCCAGTTCCCTGGCTGAAAGGCTGTACATCTTCAGGTATCCGGTGACGTCCATGAAGCATTCGTCAATGGAGTAGACATGGATATCCTCCCGGGAAATATACCGCAGGTAAACCGAATAGATCTTTGTGCTGATTTTCTCATAAAGCAGCATCCTGGGCGGCGCGACGACATAGCCCAGCTCCAGGGACGGATCGGCTGCCAGTTCAGGCGCGCTGCTGGATGACCCGCTGAAATGAAGCGCGCCGTCCTCCCCTTTCTGCAGCAAGCCGGCAGCCCGGGCTTTCCGGAAGCGTTCCGCATTCACTTCCTTTACCCGGCGGACTACCTCAAAAAGCCTGGCACGGCCGGGGATTCCGTAAGCCTTCAGCGAAGGGGAAACAGCCAGGCAGATCGTCTTCTCGGTTCTCTCGGGGTCTGCCACAACCAGGTTTGTGGTCATGGGATCCAGCTTCCGGTCCATGCATTCCACGGAGGCATAGAAAGATTTCAGGTCAATCGCGATATAGCTTCTTTCCATATGGCCTCCTTCCCGGCCGGGCCGTCCCGCGGCCTTTCCCCGGCTGCATTATACCATACCGGACGGGGGTTGGTGCAAACGAATGCGGCCCGTCAGGCGGCCATATACTTCCGCGGGGAATCATTTCTGTGGTATATTGGTACCGGCCGGAAAACACAGGCAGGAAAACATTTCAGAATGGAGCGGTGATCATGAAACAGGTACTTTTGTTGGGCGATTCGATCCGGATGCAGTATCAGAAACCACTCGGGGAAAAGCTGGCCGGCGTCGCGGAAATCAGCGGACCTGAAGAAAACGGCAGATGGAGCGGGTATACGCTCAATTCCCTGCGCTTCTGGCTTCCCCAGCTGCCTTCCCCCGACCTGGTCCAATGGAACTGCGGGCTCTGGGATATGGGGGACGATTACCGGGAGGGCCGCCATTTTTATCCTCCGGACCTGTATGAGGAAACCTGCCGCCGGATATGCCGGATCCTTCGGAAATTCACCGGAAAGCCGGACCTGCAGATCGTCATCGCCACAACGACGCCGACCCTTCACGGCGACCATGCTGATATCAGGCTGTACAACAGCATCCTGGAAAAGGTCGCTGCTGAAGAAAGCGCCGTGATCAACGACCTGTATTCCGTCGTGTCCCCGGCCAGGGCGCAGATGATCGGCGAGGACCGTATCCACCTGACGCCTGCGGGCATTGAGGCTGTCGCGTCCCATACAGCCGCAGTCCTCCGGCCCCTGCTGTCGGGCGCCCGGGACGGGCAGCAATAAACCCCTTCACAGCCGGATTTCTCCATCCCGTCCTGTGCAGCTTTCCGGACGTCCAGGCCTCCCGGTCATGATCCTGGTACATATTCCTTTTGTCCGAAAACCGCAGTCAGTTGGGTATAAAAAAACCCGGAACCCATTGAAACAACGTGCAATAAGAAGTGCCTTCTGAAATCCAAGCCGTATCATATCCCAGTACGGATTTCAGAAGGCACTTCCGTCCTTATCCGCTGTCATTTTGATCCTGTGATTCCCTGCGCAGATTCTTTCGGCCTGAAACGCACATCCAGAACCATATCCATACCTTCCGCTAAACGCTGGAGCAATCTGATGCTCGGATTCCTCGTACCATTTTCCAGCCTGCTGATTTCGGTCTGCGCAATACCGGTTTTTTCCGCAAGTTGCTTTTGTGTAAGATTCTGAGATGTTCGCGCATCAATCATTGCACGAATCACGTTCAGTTCCGGCTGAATCTCCTCGTATGCTTTTGCAAAAGCCGGCTCCTTCATTTTCTTGTTTTTATATTCCTGTAAAGTCATTGCATTCACCTGCTTCCTTTTTGCTTTTTGTTTTCTGTCGGATGACGCCTGAGAAAATCAGCCCGATACTTCTTGGCCAGTTCAATTTGCGCACGAGGCGTTTTCTGCGTCTTTTTAACAAAACCGTGTGTAATGATAATCCTGCCTTCAATATAGAAGAAAAGCAACGCCCGTGAAATAT
>CAMMYM010000054.1 GCA_946527725.1 uncultured Clostridia bacterium | reverse complement strand
CCAGGCCATGCACGAACTGCTCCGCGGAATCAGGCAGGTTTTCCCGGATGCTACCGAGCGCCTGCTGCATGCGCTGCAGAACGAACCCTATGAGTTATGGCAGAAGGATCAGGAAAAGGAAGGATAAGCCTTCCTTTTTTGCTGCATGATCCGTTTTCCGGGCTCTTATTTTTCCCCGAAAGATGCGTTTTTCTCTTTTTTTTCCGCCCCTGCCGTGATATAATGAATCGATTTGTGTATCAAGGAGATTTTTGCTGTGGCTGGAAAAAACTCGAACTTCAACCGTAAATCTGGCGGCACTGGTTTCCTGGTAACAGCGGGGATCATCTTCCTCGCCCTCAAGGGGCTTCCCGGGCTGCTTCTCGGCGTGGTCATCGGCGCCGGTGTCGGCGCGATTGCCAGTATCATGGGCAGCAAGCTGGATACGACGACGCATAACAAGCGCGATATCGAACGCATGCAGGCAGAAGAAATCCAGCACAAGGCGGAGGAAGAACGCAAGCGCAGGGAAGAAGCATCCAGGATCCCGCTGACCGGCAACGAGCAGGCGGACAATGTCATCCTCAAAGGGCAGGAAATGCTCAATACGATCCGGGATGAGAATATCCTGATTACCGACGAAACCCTTTCCGCCCAGATGGATACCCTCAGCGACAAATGCCAGCAGATCTTCCGCACCGTGTCGGAAGAACCTGCGAAAGCGCCCCACGTCCGCAAGTTCATGAACTACTACCTGCCCACCACCCTGAAAGTCCTCGCGAATTACAGGACCATGCAGGAGCGCGGCGTATCCTACCAGGATATGCTCCAGGCGCGGGATTCTGCCATACGCTGCATGAACATGGTGCTCACGGCGTGCCAGAAGCAGATCGATGCCCTGCACCGTGAGAATATGCTCGATATCTCCACTGATATCGATGTGATGGAGCAAATGCTCAAGCGGGACGGTTACGCCGATAATGAGATCCTTGCAAACCAGCGGATCGGCACGGCCAGGACTGCTGCCGAAGCGCAGATGAGGACCTCGTCCGCCCCGATCCTGAACTTCCCTGACGCCGGCGGCGAGGACAGGAACGATACCCACGCCTCTTCGTCCGCCAACGGATCGGTATATTAATTGAAGGAGGATAAACAAATGCCAGAATCCAATCCCATGCTGCAGCTTTCCCTTGCGCCTTCCGCCCCGGAACCTGAAGCCCCGGGCGCCGGCGAGAGCATTCAGCAGGCTCCCGCATCCGCCGCTCCCGAAGCCGCTGCCCCCAAGCTCGACGAAAGCCAGCTGACCGAAGCGGAAAAAAAGGCCATCGATGAATTTATCCAGAAGGTTGACGTGACCAATCCCGATCATGTTCTCCTCTTCGGTGCAGATGCCCAGAAACGCATTGCGGACTTTTCCGAAACCGCCCTGGAAGCCGTCAAGACCCAGGAAACCGGCGAAGTCGGCAACATGCTTGTGAATCTCGTTGCCGAGCTCAAAGGATTCCAGAAGGATTCCGAGGAGCCGAAGGGCCTTGCAAAGCTCTTTGCCAAAGGGGAAGACAAGATTACGCGGATGAAGGCGCGCTACAGCAAGGTTTCCGCCAATGTGGAAAATATCGCCGGGTCCCTCGAAGGGTACCAGACGCAGCTGCTCAAGGATGTCGCCATGTT
This sequence comes from uncultured Clostridia bacterium, assembly GCA_946527725.1. GTDB lineage: Bacteria > Bacillota > Clostridia > Christensenellales > Aristaeellaceae > Aristaeella. The sequence continues at coordinate 10,303 of CAMMYM010000054.1, read as the reverse complement.
TGACCGCCTGTACGACCAGAACAGCGATTATTTCCATCAGCTGACCCTGTATATCATCGCCGGCGACAAGAAGCTCGCCCAGGTCAGGGCAACCGACCTGAAAGCCCTCCAGGATAAAGCCGCGCTTTCCGGCGACGCCATGGACGCCCAGAAGGCAAACGACCTTGCTGCCCAGTGTGACAGGTTTGAGAAAAAGCTCTACGACCTGAAGCTGACCCGGCAGGTTTCGATCCAGATGGCTCCGCAGATCCGCCTGCTCCAGAACAACGACAGCCTGCTTGTCGAACGGATCCAGTCGACGCTTTCCAACACGCTCCCCCTCTGGAAGAGCCAGATGGTGCTCGCGCTCGGCATGCACCATTCCCAGCAGGCGCTCCAGGCCCAGACAGCTGTGACCGATATGACCAACGAACTGCTCCGGAAAAACGCGGAAGCCCTGAAGATCGGCACAATCCAGACCGCCAAGGAAGCAGAGCGCGGCATCATCGATATCGAAACGCTGGTGCAGACGAACCAGGACCTGATCGATACGATCAACGAGGTCATGAACATTCAGTCCGAAGGCCGTGCAAAGCGCCTCGAAGCTGAAAAAACGCTCTATAACATGGAAGCTGAGCTCAAAAAGAAGCTGCTTTCAACCAGTATCTGATCAGGGTTTTGAATCAGGCCCGGCCATACAGCCGGGCTGTTTTCAAAGGTACGGAAAAGGGAGTTGATACAGGTCATGCGGGTGATCGGTTTAACGGGGAGCATTGCCTGCGGGAAATCCACCGTCAGTGCATACCTCGTTTCCCATGGCTTTCCGGTAATCGACGGTGACCGCATCTCCCGCGGGCTGACGGCACCCGGATCCCCTGTCCTGGAAGAAATCCGCCGGGCTTTCGGCCCGGATGTCTTCTATGGGGACGGTACGCTCAACCGCCGCCGCCTGGGCAGGCTGGTATTCGGCGATCCGGCTTCCCGCAAGGTGCTCGACGACATGATGGCGCCGTATCTTCTCCGCGAAACCCGCCGGCAGGTTGATGCCGCCGCTGCTTCCGGTGCCCCGCTCTGTTTCCTCGATATGCCGCTCTTGTTTGAGAAGGGCTATGACCGCCTTTGTGATACGGTATGGACCGTCTGGCTGCCTGAAAAAGTCCAGCTCGAAAGGCTGATGCAAAGGGACGGTTTCACGGTCGAAGAAGCCATGGACAGGATCAGGTCCGTGCTTTCTTCCGATGAAAAAGCCGCCCGGGCAAACCGTGTGATTGACAATTCAGGTCCGGTGGAACAGACATATGCGATTGTATCCGGACTCCTGTCGGAGGAATCGGCTTTCATGGCAAGGAGTCAGTCCCCTCGTCGGAGCGCCCGGGCGCAGCAGGATAACCGCCCGGATGCTGTCCCGCCCGTGCCTCCGGTTTCCGCGGTTCCGCAGGTGATGGAAAGGCCTGCCTCTTCTTCCCGGAAGCGTACGCCGAGAAAGGCAGAATGGCGCCTTCCCCTGTGGCTGAAGTCTTCCCTGGTTACTGCCGCCGCCCTCCTCATGGTCGGGATCACCGCTTTCCTGCTGATGAATGCATACCTGAAAAATTGCAGGGACCGGCATGCGGAAGAACAGGCAAACATCGACCGGCAGTATCCCCTCCTTTACCGGTCCATGATCGAGGAATCTGCCACCGAGTTCAATCTTTCCCCTGCCTTTGTCGCTGCCGTGATCCGGAATGAGAGTTCTTTCAATCCAAGGGCTGAATCCGGCGTCGGCGCGCGCGGGCTGATGCAGCTGATGCCCGATACGGCTGAATGGATTGCAGGAAAGCTGAGGGTAACGGGATACGCGTTCGAGCGGATGTATGACGCCGCTTCCAACATTCGTTTCGGCTGCTGGTACCTGAATTATCTCTCCGGTTTGTACATGGGCGATCCCGTCGCCGTAACGGCGGCGTATCACGCCGGCCAGGGGCAGGTGAAGGTTTGGCTTTCCGATCCCCTGCTCAGCGAAAACGGTTATTCGCTGCCGGTCGGTTCCCTGCCGGAGGGCCCCACGAAAAAATACGCAGGAAGGGTGCTGAGAGATTATGGAATCTATCAGGAAAAGTATTTTATGCCTGATTTGCTGCCTCCTGATCGTGACGGCGGCCTGTCCGCAGGCGGCAGCCAGTGAAATCGGGGACAGTATCACCATTGCGATCCAGTCTTCAAAAACGCTGATGATCCGGCCTTTTGAGCCTGTCGAATATGATATCCTTTCAGCGTACCATGCTGTGTATGAATCCCTGGTCACGCTGGACGACGCTTTTGTTCCGCGGCCCTGCCTGGCTGAAAGCTGGGAAGAAACTTCTTCCGGCAGGTACTGGACATTCCATCTCCGCACCGACGTGCGTTTTTCGGACGGAACCCCGCTGACCGCCCGCGACGTCGTCGCCTCTGCCAATTACATCCTTGCCAGGGCCAGGGATGAAAACATCGCGGACCATGGGTACTACCAGAACCTGAACCGTTTTGTGGACACGGTCACCGCCAAGGATGAATACACCGTCGTGGTAAAGGCAAAACGTCCTTATTACGGCATCCTTTTCCAGATGACCTTCCCGGTTGTCCCGGAAGCGTATGTCGCTGCGGATAATCCGCCCGGCTCCGGCCCGTATATTATCACGGAATTCCATGCGGGCGAACTCATGTGGCTTTCGGCCAACACAAACTGGTGGAAAGCACAGCCGCAGATCAAGGAAATCCTCTTCCAGTTCAGGAACACATCGTCTGCGGTCGTCGAGAGCTATGAATTTGCCCAGGTTGAAGCCGCGTTCACGCGTTCTGTGGCCGGGGCCCAGCATAAAACCAGCGCCAATTCGCTGACCATGTCTTACCGCACCTACCAGCTTGAATGCCTGTATATGAACAACAATGCCAGGGAACTGACCCTGGAGGTCAGGCTTGCCATCCGGAACCTGATCGATAAAAGCAAAATCATTTCCACGGCATACATGGGCCTGGCCGTACCGACAAATTTCCCCTTCTATCCGGGAACCTGGATGTATAACGAAAGCCTGGACGCTTCGTTCACCCACGATATTGAGGAAGCAAAAAAGCTCCTCGCGGAAGCCGGCTGGGAAGATTCGGATGACAACGGGGTGCTGGACAGGGTCAACGGAAACGGGGAAGCCGAAAACCTCCACCTTCGCTTTTACTATTACGAAGAGCCGGACAACGATGTCCGGGAGGAAACGGCCAACATCATCGCCGCCTCCCTTGCGGAAGTCGGAATTGACTGCAAAATCACGCCGATGACGATGACCGGGCTCCAGGAAAAGCTGAAGAACGGCCAGTTCGACCTTGCCCTCATTGCGTTCTCCATGGATGTCACGCCGGATCCCGGGTTTATGCTGATGTCAGAGAACTACAGGAGCGGCAATTACAACAAGTATAAAAACACGAAGATGGATGACCTCTTCAAAAGCCTCCGGAAACAGACCACCCAGGAAGGCTACCGCGAAAAGCTGATGGAAATCCAGTATCTCTTTATGAACGACTGTCCGTTTGTCTGCCTCTACTGGCGGACGGGCAACGTGATTTCAAGGTATATGTATACCACCTGCAGGGATGTCAGGGAATTTGAACTGCTTCGGGGAATTGAATCTTTCACGACGCAGTGATTTTGGGGAGGAACTTCGGATGAACTGGATCGAAATGGTTGTCCATACCACTACCGCCGGATCGGATTGGGTATCTGACCTGCTGATAGAGCTCGGGGCCTCCGGTACGATGATTGAAGACAGGGCGGATATCCCGGATCCGTCCAAACCCCACGGTATCTGGGAAATCATTGATCCCAAGCTCCTGGAAAACATGCCTGAGGACGTACTGGTGCATGCCTGGTTTTCGGCTGATCCCGGTTTTGCCGCCATCAGCGCTTCCCTGGACGCCCGCCTGGACGAAATGAAAGCGCTTCGACCGGATTACGGCCCGCTGCTGACGGATACACGCACTGTGTCTGACGAAGCCTGGTCGGAAGTGTGGAAAAAATATTATAAGCCGTTCTATGCTGCCGATCACCTTGTCATCAAGCCGACCTGGGAAGCCTTTACCCCGGCGCCGGGGGACAAAATCATAGAGATAGATCCCGGCATGGCGTTCGGCAGCGGTACGCATGAAACCACGGGTATGTGCATCACGCTGCTGCAGGAAACCATCCGCGGCGGCGAGGAAGTCATCGATGTCGGCACCGGCAGCGGCATCCTTGCGGTTGCGGCAGCGCTGCTGGGCGCGGGACACGTGCTTGCCGTCGATATTGATCCCGACGCCGTCCGTGTCGCATCCGAAAATGTCTGCCATAACCGCGTGGAACAGGTCGTAACCGTGCAGGAAGGCGATCTCCTGAAGAATGTCGACAGCGTCTGCGATATCTGCGTCGCAAACATTATTTCGGATATCATCATCGCCTTTGCCGCGCCCCTGATGAAGCATATCCGTCCCGGCGGCCTGTTTATCTGCTCCGGCGTCGTCCGTGAACGGACGGAGGAAGTTGCTGCAGCCCTCAAAGACGCGTCCTATGAAATCCTGAAAACGGTGCAGCGCGGTGAATGGTCCGCTTTCCTTTGCAGGAGGAACAGCTGATGCACCGGTTCTATGCAGCGCCCGGGAATTCGTCGCCTTCCCGCTTCGGGCTCGATGAAGCCGACAGCTACCATGCTTTGCATGTCCTTCGCCTGGGCCCCGGGGATCAGGCTGAAGTCGTTTTCCGGGGCGAACGGTACCTGGCCGTGATAGAAACCTGCCAGGGAACAGGCGTTACCCTGGCGCCCCTGGAAAAGCTTCCGTCCACCGAGCCCCGCCTTTCCGTAACGTTGTTCCAGGGCCTTCCGAAGGGAGACAAAATGGACCTGATCGTCCAGAAAGCCTGTGAACTCGGTGTCGCCCGGATTGTTCCGGTTTCGTTTTCCCGCAGCATCGTGAAGCTTGCGGAGAAAGATTCGCAGCGGAAAACGGAGCGGTGGAGGAAAATTGCCCGTGAGGCCGGAAAGCAGTCCGGCCGGTGCGTGGTGCCCGAAATTGACCCCGTGATCCCTTTCCGGTCCCTGCCTTCCTGTTTTCCTGCCTGCGCCGCCGTCGCGGTGCCGTGGGAAGAATGCGGGGAAGGCGGCCCGCTCTCCTTTGTTCGCCGCCATCCGTCCCTCCCTTCCCTCGGGATCGTCATCGGGCCCGAGGGCGGAATCTCACCCGAAGAAATGGATGTCATGCTCCGGCACGGATGTGAAGCCATCACGCTCGGCAGCAGGATCCTGCGTACGGAAACGGCCGGGCTTGCGGCTGTGAGCGTTTTCTTCGGCCTTTACGGTGAAATGGAGTAATTAATGAAAACAATTGCGTATCACACCCTTGGCTGCAAGGTCAACCAATATGACACCCAGGCCATGGAGGAACTCCTTTCCGCTGCAGGGTATACGACTGTCCCTTTCCCCGGGAAAGCGGATATTTACCTGATCAACACCTGCACCGTGACGGGGACGGGGGATAAGAAAAGCCTGCAGCTGGCCCGCCGCCTGAAAAGGGAGTGTCCCGGCAGCCTGGTTGTCCTGTGCGGATGCCTGGCCCAGCTGAAGGGAAAAGAACTCCTGCAGGCAGGGGCGGACCTCGTGGTCGGCACCCAGTACCGCAGCCGGATCGTTTCCCTGCTGGACGATGTCATCCGGTCGGGAGAGCCTTGCTGCGCTGTGGAGCCGCTGGCGGAAAACACTGTTTATGAACCTCTGTATGTGACCCGCCATGCGGAGCATACCCGCGCAGTCATGAAAATCCAGGAAGGCTGCCGGAACCGCTGCACATATTGCATTATTCCCGAAGTCAGGGGTCCTGTCCGTTCGCGCCCCCTGGAAAGCATTGCTGCGGAGGCGTCGCGCCTCGCTGCTGCCGGATACAGGGAAATCGTGCTGGCGGGAATCCATCTCTCTTCCTACGGGAAAGACTTTGATCCGAAGCTCACCCTGCTCGACGTGCTGGATGTCCTCGAACATACGGAAGGCATCCTGCGCATCCGCCTGGGCTCCCTCGAACCGCGGATTGCGACGGAATCCTTCGCATCCTCCCTGAAAGGCTTTTCAAAGCTCTGCCCCCAGTTCCACCTGGCCCTCCAGTCCGGCAGTGATTCGGTGCTTCGCCGCATGAAACGGCAGTATAATGCATCGGTATACCTGGACGCCGTTGCGAACCTTCGGGCCGTCTTCCCCCTGGCCGCTTTCACGACGGATATCCTGACCGGTTTCCCGGGGGAAACGGAAAGCGAATTTGAAGAAACGGCCGGGATGATCCGGAAAGTCGGGTTTGCAAGGATCCACGTCTTTCCGTATTCTCCCCGCCCCGGCACCCCCGCCGCCGCGATGGACGGCCAGCTTACGGAAGCTGAAAAGCAGTCCAGGGCCAGGAAACTGATTGCCCTGGGGAAGGAAGTTTCACACATTTACGCACGGCAATGGGTCGGTAAAACGGTGGCCGTGCTTCCCGAAGAAACGGTCGGCGGCTGCTGGATCGGATACACGCCCGAATACCTTCGGGTCAGGCTGGATCCCCGGTCGGTCTGCACAGCCGGAATGCCGGTTGAAACCCTGGTTTGCAGGTTCACTCCCGAATGCCTGGAGGGAGTTGCCATAGATTCATCAAACGGAGGTAAAGGATAATGGATAACTGTCTTTTCTGCAAAATCGTCAAAGGTGAAATCCCCTCTGATAAGGTCTATGAAAACGATGAAGTATATGCCTTCAGGGATATCAATCCCCAGGCGCCCTTCCATGTATTGGTCGTCCCCAAAAAGCATGTCGCTTCCGTTGCGGAAACCGGCCTGATGACGGACGGGGAAATTGCGGCCTGCCTTCGTGCGGTCTCCCTGATCGCTTCCCAGGCAAAACTGGACGGCGGCTACCGCGTCATTTCCAATTGCGGCCCGGATGCCTGCCAGTCTGTTCCCCATCTCCATTTCCACATTCTCGGCGGCCGCAAAATGGCTGACCGGATGGCCTGAGAAAGGTCCCTGCATACGTGCCCTTGTACATTGTGAAAAAATATTGACTGTTCTTCTGTTTCGCTGTATAATATCTTTACGGTTTTGCCGTACATCCGTGTAGCCGGCTGCTGGCAGGCCGTTGATTGAGCGAGGGGAGGGATAAAAGTGTCCGAGGTACGTATCCGCGAAAACGAGTCCCTGGAAAGTGCGCTCAAACGGTTTAAGCGGCAGTGCGCCCGCAGCGGAGTTCTTCAGGAAGTTCGTAAACGCGAGCATTATGAGAAGCCCAGCGTAAAGCGCAAGAAAAAGGCCGAAGCCGCCCGTAAGCGCAAATGGTAAAGTTTCGCACAGTACCCTTCCCTATCCGGGAAGGGTTTTTTCTTGTTTTTGTACGCCTGTATAATCAGGGAAAAAGTATTGAAATCAATGCTTCTATTTGCTATAATTATTGTAATTCATAATCTGATGAAAAGAGGAAGCCATGCTTTATACGTTCGGGTTGGTTAAGCACGCGAATATACGTTATCGTGATTCTTTCATTCGCCTGAGCCGCTGCGAACTGCAAGCAATGCTTCATGCATTGTCCATAGATTGTGAAATGAAACAGGAAGCTCTCGGCGGGGCCGATTTCATCTCCTTTGAGTGCCGGAGCCTGTCTCCCGGTGAAATAAGCTTCCTGTCCCGGCATTCTTCCGCAGCTTTCCTGGCGGAAAAGGCAGGGGGCGGGCTGCTTCGCCCGCTGTCTTTTGAGCGCAGGGATTATCTCGGGGAGGACCTGCCTGAAGTTTTGAAGTACAAGGGGAAGACCTCGCCGTCGTTCACCAGGTTAATGGTCAACATGGCGCTTTCCCTTTCCCCTTTCTGCTTTTCTGCGTCGCCCGTTACCCTTTTTGATCCGCTGTGCGGCAAGGGGACATCCTGCTTTTGTGCGTTGCAGTCCGGCATGAACGCCGTCGGCCTTGACACGGATAAAAAGGCTGTTCGTGAAGCGTCCGACTATTTTTCCCGCTATCTGAAGTTCCACATGCTGAAGCATGCCGTGCATCAGCGTTCGGAAACCTGCGGCAGCCGCTCCCTTCCCGTGACCGAATTTGTCTTTGCAGACACGAAGGAGCATTACCAGGCAGGTGACACCCGGTTCCTGGCGCTCGCCCTCGGGGATACCGCTGATTGCGGCGCGCTTTTCCGCCGAAAGGCCGCGCACCTGGTTGTGGCGGATCTTCCCTACGGCGTCCAGCATGCGCCCCAGTCCGGCGCCAAAGCGGAACCGTTTAACGTATTCCTTCGAAGGTCGCTGGCCTCCTGGAAAAAATCGCTCATGCCCGGGGGCGTCGCAGCGGTAAGCTTCAATACGCTCGTAACCCCTTATGCAAAAGTGGCCGGGCTCGCGGAAGAAGCAGGTTTTGCCGTTTGTTCCCATGAACCGTATACCCGCCTTCGCCATGAAGTGGAACAGGCTGTTGTCCGGGATGCGGTATTCCTTATGAATGAACCCTGAAGGAGGTAAATCCCTTGACAGAAAAAGAGCTGTCCGAAATGACTGTAATCCAGCTCAGGAAGCTGGCTAAAGAACGCAATATTACGCTCGGTGCCGGAATCGACAAGGCCGGGATCATCCGGAAGCTGCTTGAATCCGAAACCCCTGCTGATGCCGGTTCCCAGGACGCCGCACCGGAAGGTGAAGCACGCTTCCAGGCCGCATGGCACAATTCCGACGCGCCGAGGTTCAGTGCCCGCCCCGCCTATCAGGCTCCGGGTACGGCGCCGCGTGCTGCCTGGCAGAACACGACCCCTTCCGGCCATCAGCTGCCTGTCCAGCAGCGTATTCAGCCTGCCCGCCAGGGGGGATTTACCCCGCGCTTCGGCCCTGCGGCGGCTGCCCCGGCGGCTCCGGCGGAACCCACACCGGTTCGCAGGGAGAATGCGCCCGCGCCTTCCGGTCCCCTGCCCGAGCATCGCTTCGGCGAATCCTCCTATACGCACAGGATTTCTTCCAATTATTCCCCCGCATATACTGCGCCTGCGCGTACAAATGAGCCTTTTTCGCCGCTCCAGCCGCAGGAAGCGGGCATTACGGCCCCGACGCTTGAAGAGCTGCTTGCCTCCGGCAATTATGAAGAAGGAAGCGGAATCCTTGAACTGCATCCCGACGGATACGGTTTCCTGCGTGCGCCTTCCTTCCTGCCCTCGACGAAGGATATCTATGTTTCCATGGCCCAGATCCGCCGTTTCGGGCTTCGTACAGGGGATTTCATCGAAGGGAAAATCCGTCCGCAGCGCGAAGGCGATAAGTATTCCGCGTTGCTGTATATCTCTTCCGTGAACGGTGTAGCCGAAGAAGAGGCATTCACCCGCCCTGCCTTCGATGAGCTTACGCCGGTCTATCCGACCAGGAGGATTTCGCTGGAAACGCCCGGGGACAAATCCTTCCCCGATATGCGGCTGATCGACCTGATCGCGCCGATCGGCTTCGGCCAGCGCGGCCTGGTTCTTTGCCCGCCCAATACCGGGAAGACCGAACTGATGCGCAACCTGGCCCGCGTGATCTGCAGGAATTATCCCGACGCGGAAGTCCTGATGCTCCTGATTGACGTCAATCCCGAGGACGCCACCCTGATGAGGGAATCCATCCCCTGCCCGGTGCTCTCCTCCAGTTTTGACCAGGCTCCCGAAGCCCATCTCCGCCTTTCGGAAATCGTGCTGGAAAGGGCCATGAGGCTTGTCGAGCAAAAGAAGGATGTCGTCCTGCTGGTGGACAGCCTGACGCGCCTTGCCAAAATCTATACGACCGCCGCGGTCCAGCAGGGCCGCAGCCTGCCCGGCATGGTGAACCCGGCCAGTCTCTTCCGTGCAAAGAGGATGTTCGGCGCCGCCCGTTCCTGCAAGGAAGGCGGAAGCCTGACCGTGATTGCCGCCATGGATATCGCCACCGGCTCCAAGGTGGATGATTCCGTCGTGGAAGAATTCAAGGGTACTGCGAATATGGAACTGACGCTTGATCTCACGGTCGCCCGGGCGGGTATTTCCCCTGCGCTGAACCTGCAGCACAGTTTCACGAAAAATGCGGACATCCTCCTGGATGACCGCGGAAAAGAAGGTCTTTCCCTGATCAGGGCAATGCTCGGCTCGACGTCATCTTCCGTGGCCATTCCGCAGCTGCTGTCCATGATGGACAAGGCGGAAACGAATGAAGACCTCCTGCTGAAGATGAAGGACTGGTTCGCCCTGATGAACAGGTAACCGATAATACTTGAAAAGAATGTGAGTTTCTCACATCCTTTTCGTTTTATTTCTCTGCAGCCGATTCGTTTTTCTGGTCCCGGATGGAAA
>CAMMYM010000053.1 GCA_946527725.1 uncultured Clostridia bacterium | reverse complement strand
GCCTGTTTTACGGGTGCGGGGGAAACCCCGCACCTGTTTTGTTAGCATGTAAGCACGGCGGGAATTCATCGGGGCCGGAGCTGAAGGAAACAAAAGAGGGGGAAGGTCAGTTATGAAGGAAATGCTTGTGCTTGCGGAAAAGGCTGTGGAAGCGGCGAAATTCTGGGACCTGGAGCTGGATTACACTGCGGAGAGCCTGGAACTGGTGGATAAGCTGGCACAGCTGATCTACAGGTCCAACCGGAAGCAGCCGCTGCCGGAGGAGTTCCTGGCCGGCATTGCAAACCTCTACGGCGCATACCTGGGAGAGGTGCTGCTCCGGTGCGGCCTGAAGGACCTGGATTTTGCCTGGACGAAGAATGAGGAAGGCGAGATCGGCATCGGGCGGGAGGACTTCTGGATGGCACCGGTCTCAAAGGTTTACAAACGGATTATACAGGGGCCGGAGCATGACCTGACATGCTTCTTCGAACTCATGTTCGGCCTTGCCGTCGGGGCGGTGGACCTGAACGACCCGCGGATGCATATCCTGGGCGTGGATGAAACGGTATGATGCCATACCGGGTTTTCCGCGCAGAAGAAAGGGTTTCCGGAGCTGTTCCGGAAACCCTTTCCAGGCATTGCCTGCCATGAATGCATGTTTATGCTGTCTGCCGCCAGTAGCCGCCCATCAGTTCCCTGTCCAGGTCGAACCGGGCCCAGGCAAGGATTTCACTGTCGCTGGGACCGGGCATGCGGCGCTGGCGCGCTTCAAACATCATCCGGCTGCACGACATGCTGCCGGCGGTTACATATTTCGGGGCGGGCATGCTCATGACACGCGCTGCGATCGCCCTGCGGATGCCCCTCGTCCTCTGTACCTTCTCCATCAGTTTACCCTCCGTAACATTTCATTTCATTTTCCTGGCATACCTATGCTACCAAACCGGATGTTGCTTTTTCCCCGCATCACTGCTATGCTGATGCAGGTATCCATGGCAGGAAAGGAGAACCGGACGTATGTTGATTGACGGCGGAAAAAAGATCAGCATTCTGTATATCCTGAATATCCTGAAACAATACACAGATGTGAACCATCCCATGACCCAGCAGCAGATCATGGACAGACTCAGGAGCGATTATGACATGGCGGTGGACCGGGGAACGGTCAAGAGCAATATTATGGACCTGATCGACGCCGGGTACCTGACCGGGTACAGGATGATCAACCGTTCTTCCGTGAACAAGGCCACGGGGGAAAAGGAGGAAAACACGATCTATACGGACCTGTATTATGAGCATGAGTTCGCAGAATCGGAGCTGCATATGCTCATTGACGGCCTGCTGTTTTCCCGGTCCGTTCCCTATAAACCCCGGAAGGAACTGATCGAAAAGCTGGGCGAACTGTCCGGCCCGTATTTCAGCCAGCGGATGAAGCATGTCCACAGCATGAACGCCGATGCGCCGCAGAACCCGAAGCTGTTCCTGATTATTGAAGTGCTGGATGAAGCCATAGCGGAAGGGAAGCAGGTTGAGATCGTTTACGGCCGTTACGGTACGGACCTGCAGCTGCACGCCTCCCTGAACGAGGACGGCACGGAAAAGAAACAGCTGCTGAACCCTTACCAGCTGGTGGCCAGCGACGGACGGTATTACCTGATCTGCAACAAGGACAATTATGATAACGTAGCCAATTACCGGGTGGACCGGATTATGAAGATTGAAAAACTGGACACGCCGGCGAAACCCGGCAACCAGGTGGCCGGCCTGGAAGACGGCCTGAAGCTGCAGGATTATGTCTATCAGCATGTGAATATGTTTTCCGGGCAGCCGGAGAAGGTTGAATTCATCATCCGGAAGAAGGATGTGGGACTGGTTGTCGATTTCTTCGGAAAACATGTTTCGTTTTACGACCGGGGGGACGGCACAGTATCCTGCCATATCAAGGTCAGCCGTGAGGCGATGAAGAAATGGGCGCTGCAGTTTGCGAAGGACGTCCGGGTCGTTGCGCCGGAGAGCCTGGTGGACGAGATCCGGGCGGAGATCCGGAAGGTGAACGAGAATTACGGTATCAAATAAAAGAAAAAACAGGAAACCGTGAAACCGCGCAGCGATGCGCGGTTTTTTCCGCATCCTGTTTGGTAGGATAAGTATGCCGGATGAAAGCCGGGGATCCATACCGGGGAATTACCGGTGCACCGCAGGGCAGTATTGCCGGAACGGCAGGGACGCAGGCAGGGGTTTAACGGGGAGGAGTGAGCAAAATGATGTATTACAGAAGCATGAAGGCGCAGGGAACCCGGGAGACGGGCCTGCCGGACGGTTATCCCGTCTGGTGCCGGATTGAAGAACTTGGCGGTTTGTGCGGCTACGATCCGTTCACGCAGTTCGGCCTGCTGTGTGCGCTGGCGGAGGCTTATCCCGGACGGGCAGGGCAGGATCCGGACGATTTTGCGGACGAGCATCCCATGCAGGCGCTTGCCTGCTATGTACGGAAGTACCTGGATGCGTATCCCGAGGCCGCTGAAGCGCTGGCTGCCGCCTGCGAAGCTTCCGGGGAACCGCGGCCCGGGATTGCCGCCTGACAATATGGATACGGAAAAGGAGGGTCCTGCGATGGGCGAGTTGTTTTACAAGGCGTTGTCTGACTTCCAGAAGAAATATCCCGGAAGGGAAGAACAGGAGAAGGCGCTGGCCCGCATGAGTTCAGACGAGATCCTGCAGCTGGCGCGTTCGGCGGGAACGGTTCGGGAAGCATGCCGGTACGCGCGGTTTGCCCAGGAGGCTGAGCTCCGGGAGCGGAACGGGCAGGACGGCACTTCCCCATGACAAAAAGAGGAGGGCGCCGGAGGCAGGAAGGCACCGGCAGCATGGAATTCCTCCGGCGGATCATCCGGATTCTGAGAAACAAATATGCATATAAATGACGCACGTATGCTGCGTACAATACAGGGACCGATTCGGGCGGGATTTTCCGTCCGACGTTTTGCTTTCGGGAAACGGCGGGATATGGTAAAATATCGGCAGATGAAGGAGCGGCGGTGAAAGCGGCCCGGAAAAGGCAACAGCGCCGGAACAGACCGGAAGGTTCCCGGGCCGGATGCACGCGGAACGAAGGCGCAGCCCTTCGATCCGGAAAGGATATACGATGAAGATCTATGTGGATTTTGACGATTGCCTGTGCGAGACCGGGCGGGCTTTCTCCGGGCTGGCGGCGGAAATGTTCGGCAGGAATGTACCCTACGGGGAAATGGAATTCTTTGAACTGGACAGGACGTTCAGCCTGGACGGGGCGCAGTTTGCTGCACTGATGGCCAGGGGACACGAGCCGGAAGTGCTCCTGTCTTTTGAGGAGACGCCCGGGGCGTCCTCCGTGATCTGCGAATGGATCGCGGGCGGCCACGATGTATCGGTCATTACAGGCCGCCCGCTCAGCGCCTATGAACCCTCCCGCGAATGGCTGGACCGGCACGGGCTGCAGGAAGCCGGGCTGTATTGCCTGGACAAATACGGCAGGGACAGCTTCAGCAGGGACTGCGCTTTCAGCCTGAGCCTTGAGGATTACTACCGGATGGCATTTGATTTTGCAGTCGAGGATTCGCCCCGGGCCTTTAAGTTTTTCAGCCATCTTCCCGGCCTGCGGGTATGTGTCTTTGACCGGCCGTGGAACCGGCGCTGCGAATTCCCCGGCGAAAAATACACAAGGTGCTTCAGCTGGGAGGATATCAGGCGCATCGTTCCGGCAGGCGCCGAAAACGCGTGAAAAAGGGAAGGCTTTCAAACTGCGGAGGTTAAACAATGGCAGAACAAAACATTTACGACAACGAAGCTTTCTTTGAGAATTTCAGGAGCAGCAGGAGCAATGAGGCCAATTTCAATGATTGCATTGAAACGCCGATCCTCTTTTCCATGCTCCCGGATCTCCGGGAGAAGGAAATCCTGGACATCGGATGCGGCATGGGACAGCATGCAAAACAGTATGCTGAAATGGGCGCGGCATCGGTGCTGGGGATCGATATCTCCGAAAAAATGCTGGAATATGCCAAAGCACACAACAGCGCGGAGCATGTTGACTACCGGCGGATGAGCATGGAGGATATCGGAACAATCAACCGGCAGTTTGACCTGGTGACCAGTTCCCTGGTGTTTGATTATGCCGAGGACTTCGGGGGACTGATGCAAAAAATCCACGGGCTGCTGAAGGACGGCGCCGCATTCGTTTTCAGCATGTCCCATCCCATTGTCACGGCATGGGACGGAGTTTACGACAGGTATACCCGCACGGAAACCGGGGAACGCCTGTATGCCAACCTCAGGAATTACTGCAAGGAAGGCCTCAGGAAAGTCGACTGGGTCGTGAACGGATATGAATGCTACCACAGGACCGTGTCCACATTAATCAACAGCCTGATCAAGGCGGGGTTCGTGATAGAGGAATGCCAGGAAGCCCATATATCGGATGAGATGAGGGAGCGGTATCCGGCGCTGTTCGGAGGGACAATCCACCGCCCCGAGTTTATCTTTTTCAGGTGCAGGAAGCACAGCTGACAGGATCTTTGCATCCGGGTTTTCATTCCGGCACTATACTGCATCTTCCGGGAGGAAAGGGGAATCATATGAAAACGATCATCATAAACGGCAGCCCGAGGAAAAACTGGAATACAGCGATGATGCTGAAAGAGGCACAGAAAGGTGCAGAAGCGGCCGGCGCGGAAACAGAATACATCGACCTTTTCGACCTTTCTTTTACCGGATGCAGGTCATGCCTTGCCTGCAAACGGAAGGGCGCTGAACGGTGCAAATGCTTCTGGAAGGACGACCTGTCCCCGGTTCTCGACCGCATCTTTGCGTCCGACGCGCTGATCATCGGATCTCCGATCTACCTGGGTGATGTGACCAGCCAGGTGCACGGGCTGATTGAAAGGCTGCATTTCTGCGCGCTGTCCTACGACGATTATTCAAACTACTTTACCGGCAAGGTCAACGTGGGTATCATCCTGACCATGAATGCGCCGAAGGCCTTTTACGACCGTGCATACAGCAGGAAAGCGGATGAAATCGCCCGGAGCTTCCGGGCGCTGAACGGAACGGTGAAGACCTATGCCTGCTGCGATACCCTGCAGGTGAAAGAGTACAGCAAGTACAGCATGGCCGGCTTTGATGAAGGCCATAAGAGGGAAATGCGTGAAAAGCAGTTCCCGCTGGATTTGGAGGAAGCCTTCCGGATGGGGGCGGAATTGAGCGGGGTATCCTGACGAAAAACAGCACGGGCAGTGCTGCCAGCCGCGGGCAGCAGGGATGCATGCAGTCAAAGATGTGTAAAAACGAAACGGAAGCCCCGGCTTCCGGGAACGGGACGCCCGGGGCGATCGTTATATAGCTGAAAAACCAAGGAGGAGGCACGGACATGAAAAAGGTTGGCTGGCTGGCAGCTTTGGCGGCACTGGTGCTTGCCGTCGGATGCATGGGAGTTGTTTTTGCGGAGATTATACCGCCTTATGAACCGGGACAGCAGATCGGATATCCGGCAGTGGTGCTGTGCGAAACGCTCACCCTGCGGGAGAAGCCGTCGTTTTCTTCCAGGACGGTGAAGACCCTGCAGTACGGAGATATGCCGATCGTGATCGGCGCGGACCTGCCGGCAGGGCCGAAGACGGAGAACGGGTTTGTGTACTGTACGCTCGGCGACTCTGAAGATTCTCCCTGCGGATGGATCAACGCAAGCTACCTCGCAATCAACCCGGCCTGGTATGTGACCGGGAGGGAAACGGCGGTATACGCCTGGAACGATACTGCCGCGCCAAAAGTTGCTTTGCTTGACAAGGGGACAAGGCTTCCCATCCTGAAAGAGGAAGGCGACTGGTACGTCATCAGCCTGCGCGGAGCCGCCGGCTGGATCCATAAGTGACGCGGAAACGTCCGCACGTCGCTGCAGGCACCCCCTGGACCGCCCGGGGGTGCTTTTTTTATGCTTTGCCCGGTAGGCGGAAGGGGAATCCCGCTGCCCGGAAAGGCAGAAAAACCCGCCGTGCGGGAAGGCCCGGAACATTGACACATTCCGGCTTTGATGTTATATTTTTGTAACCCCAGAAGGGAAAAACGGAATACCATTGATACACGGAGGATGATAAGCATGAGGAAAATCCTGTCAATGATCCTGGCCCTGGTATTGATCACAACCTGCGGCATATCGCTGGCAGAGGAAACGGCCGCCGCCCGGACTCAGTTCTGGATTCCGGCGAACCTGGCCGAGATTGAAGTGGATGAGCTGCCTGTCAGCGAATTCCCGAAGATGAAGACCAAGACGGCGCACGGCATTATCAACGTCACGGTTGACCCGATGCCTGACGCCCTGTATGCAAACTGGATGGGCTACGGCGAAGAACCCGAGGAAGTCCAGCTGAAGGACGGCGTGGGCGTGGTTTACCAGCGCGGGCACAAATACCAGCTGGGCGCCGGATACGTCAATTACAGCTGGAGGGAATACGTCGGCGGCGTTGATTATATGGATGATGAATATGTTTCTTCCTATAAGGAAGCCGAAGCCTACCTCCGGGAGAATTACGCGGAGGAGATCGCAGCAGGCGCCAAAATTGAGAACGAACCGTTCAAGGGTTACTATGTATACTATACGCATGACGTGTGCTATATAGACGAGAATGACGATGTCCAGCAGATCGGCGATTACGTCTGGAAGCAGGTCAGCGACTACTATCCCACACTGGAGGAAGCTGAAGCGGCTGCGGAGGAATTGGGCGGCATGAAATCCGGCGCGGATTACAGCGAAGAATACAAGACGACTGTTTACTCCGTGGACGGCTACAACACTGTCAGGGACGGCGGATACGCGTACGTTTACAACGTCCGTTACGGTTATTCCGACGGATCCCCGAACCGGGCTTATTCCCTGGTGACCGGTGAATACGTGGTGGATTACACCCGCGCCGGCGTGCCGAACTATGCCTCCAGGACGATCCAGGGGAAGGACTTCTTTGAAACCGGGATCGAAGGCGCGGTGTCCACAGTGAGATGGGAGATCGGCAAGAAGGCAAACCACATCCTCAGCATCAAGACGGTTTACCCGGAAGGCAGCGACATTGCCAGCATCTCCGTCAGCTTCACCCGCGGCAACATCTACTACCACTACACGGTGACCTACAATGCCGGAGAAGGCGAACAGTACGTCGTAACCTATTCCGCGAAGGACCAGATGATCAAAGCGTACTACCTCAAGGACGGCAGGACGGTCGCCGCGAACTCTTCCGCGACGAAGTGGATCAACCGCGACACACACCAGGTTGAATATTCCCTGGAGCCGCTGGACGGCGAACTGATCGGCCATCCGGCCCACCTGACCGCAAAATAAAAAAAGCAGGAAATCCTGAAAGAGTATACCGCCCCGCGCGGTATATTCTTTTATTGGGCTTTTTGGGCAGGAAACGGTTTTATCCCGGCGGACATGGGATCACATTCGCGTTCGGGCAGAGAGGGAAAGGACACAGACTATGAAACTGACAATTGCGGCTGCCGTGATTGCGGCGGCAAACCTGGTATGCTTCTTCCTGATGCGGCACGACAAACGGTGCGCCGCGGCAGGAAAACGGCGGATTCCGGAGCGGACGCTGTTCCTTTCCGCGGCGCTTTTCGGGGCGCTGGGCGGCGTGGCTGCCATGAAGTTTTACCGGCACAAAACCAGGCACCTGCAGTTCAGGATATTCTTTCCGCTGATGCTCCTGCTGCAGGCTGCTGCCTTCGGCTTTGCCGTTTACAGCGGATGGCTTGCCTGACAGCAATGCACGGTCAGACGAGTGCTTTGACGAGAATCTTGATGACGAAAAGCGCAGCGAGGATCCAGGTCATCCTGTTGACGGAGCGGGCCTTGCCCGTGAAGGCATGAATGATCACAAAGGAAAGGACTCCGAACATGATGCCGTCCGAAATGCTGTAGGCGCAGACCATGAAGAGAATGCAGAGGAATGCGGGGATGGCAGTCCGGTAATCCGTAAAGTCGATTTCCCGGATGGGGGAGATCATCAGTACACCGACAATCATCAGCGCCGGCGCGGTGGCAGCGCTGGGAATGGAGGCGAAGAGCGGCTCCAGGAAGAGGGAGAGCAGGAACAGGACGGCTGCCGTAACAGCCGTAAGCCCGGTCCGCCCGCCGGCGGCGACGCCGGCCGCGCTTTCCACAAAGGTCGTCACAGTCGAGGTGCCGAGGACGGCGCCGCCGGTTGTACCGATGGCATCCGCCAGGAGCGCCTGCTTGCAGTTCGGAATGGAACCGTCCTCCCGGATGATGCCGGATTTCCCGGCACAGCCGATCAGCGTACCGACGGTATCGAACATATCCACGAAAAGGAAGGTAAAGAGGACCAGCAGGAAATCGAAGGCAGATTTGCCGCTGGCGAAGATCTCACTGAAGGCAAAAGGGAAGAAATACGGTGCGGAAGGCAGGAACTTGCCGCCGGCATAGGAAGTGACCCCGAAAGGAATACCGACCAGCGCCGTGGCAATGATACCGATCAGCAGGGCGCCTTTTACCTTCCGTACCAGGAGGACGGCGGTGATCGCCAGGCCGATCATGGCAACGCCGGCGCTGCCCTTGTACCAGCCGGCGCTGAGCTCCACCAGGGTGCTGCCGCCGACGATGATGCCCGCGTTCTGCAGCCCGATAAAGGCGATAAAGAAACCGATGCCGGCGCAGATGGCTTTCTTGAGGCAATCCGGGATGCAGTTCACGATGGCTTCCCGGACATTGAAGAAGGTCAGGAGCAGGAAGATGATCCCTTCGCAGAAGACCGCGGTCAGCGCCCATTGCCAGGAATATCCCATGCCCAAACACACCGTATAGGAAAAGAACGCATTCAGCCCCATCCCGGCGGAAAGGACAAAGGGAAGCTTGGCGACGATCCCCATGAACAGGGTGGCAACGGCGGAGATGATCGCTGTGGCGGCGAAGACACGGTCAAAAGCCATGCCGCTGACGGACAGGATCGAGGGATTGATGACCAGGATATAGGCAACGGTCATAAAGGTGACCATGCCGGCAACAATTTCCGTCCTGATGGTTGACTTCCGCTCGCTGACGGAGAAAAAACGGTCCAGGAATGCCTTCATGATTTACTTTCCTTCTTTCGGCATATCGGTTTTTTGCAGTCACTTCACAGTCAGTTTAATCCTGAAAGCGCACCGGTGCAAGGGAAAATATGCTTTCCTGGCAAAAAAACGTTAAAAATCGCGGGAAATTGCGGAATAAAGCCGGAAACCCCTTGAAAAATAACAAACAAGCGGGTATGATATGCGCGGCCCTGATAAAACAGGGCGATACACGAAAAGGAGAAAATTAACCATGGCAACGAAAAAGAAAATTGCAGAAGAAATTAAAGAGGAAGTCAAAGCTGTTGAAGCAAAAGCCGAAAAGGCTGTGAAGTCTGCCGCGAAGAAGACGGCCGCGAAGGTTACCGCTGACAAAGCTGCCGCAAAGAAGGCTGCTGCTGCCACGAAGGCGAAGGTTGAAAAGAAGGTCGCCGCGAAGGTTGCTGACGTGAAGGAAGCCAAAGCCGCGAAGTCCGCTGGGAAAGTGAACCTTGTGTTCCAGAGCATCATGGGCGGCGCGGTCACGCCTGACCAGATCGTGGCAAAGCTCCCGAAGGAGACGACGGACGCTTACATCAAGATCGAAGAGAACAAGATCTACTTCGTGCTGAAGAACGGCGAAACCGGCAGCGTCGAAATCTGGTAAGCAACCGGGACCGGTCTTTCCGGAGTTACCAAGAGGTAAATATTATATTTTTGTTAAATTTCCGTTTGGGTACTTACAAACGGAAATTTTTATGGTATTATGTTCCCGTCGGGCAACGATAAAGAAGGAATATAGTTGCTTTAAGGCGAACAATACTACAAGCCAACGAACGACCGAAGAAAGAAGGAGCCCTGCCGGAATGAACTACCTGAAAGTTTTTGCTGATTTTGAAGAAGCTGCGGCCGCCCTGACAGACGAGGAAAAAGGAGCGCTCCTGCTTGCCATGCTCCGGTATGCAAGCACCAGGGAGGACCAGATGGACAAGCTGTCCGGCGCGCCGAGAGTCCTCTTTCCGTGCTTTCGGATGGATATCGATCACGAGGAGGAAATGTACCAGACGAAAGTGAACAACGGACGGAAGGGCGGAAGCCCGGCCGGGAAAAAAGGGAAGGACGCGCCTGATTCCAAACCGGAACAAACCGGACGGAACCGAAACGAACCGGAAGGAACCGAAGCGAAGCGGAGCCAACCGGAATCCCCCTATCAAGAACAAGATCAAGATCAGGAACAGGAACAAGACCATGACCAGGATCATTCATGCACCGGGGCACCCCGGCAAACCGGAGTTCCCCCGGTGATCACCATCCCCCTGAACAACGGCAGCGAATTTCCCGTTTCGCAGGAGGAAGCGAACGAATATGCTTCGCTTTACCCGGCCGTGGACGTCATGCAGGAGCTGAGGAACATACGGGGGTGGTGTATCAGCAACGGGAAGAAGCGGAAGACACGGGACGGGATCCGCCGGTTCATCAACGGCTGGATGGCACGGGCGCAGGACCGGGGAGGCACCGGATGCAAAGCGCCCCCGACGGCCGGGAACCCATACAGGGAGAACCCGTTTCTCGCGATGGCAGGCGAACAGCGGACACATGAGACTGTTTACGAGGGGGAGATGCAGTGACAAAGCAGGAAACGACAAGGATCCTGTCCGTGATTTCGGAAATCTATCCCGGTTTCCTGAAGGGCAGGCAGCCGGAATATATCCTGGAGATATGGCACCGGGTTTTCCGGGAAACGCCCTACGGGGCGGTGGACAGGGCGCTGGCAGATTATATTGCGCAGGATACGAAAGGGTTTCCGCCGGCGCCCGGCACGCTGAACGGGATGATCCGCTCCGGACTGGAGGGGGAAGGGCTCCGGGATTACGAAGCCTGGGATATGATGCAGCGGTCACTGGGCAGGAGGCTCGGCTGCAAGGAGAGCGGAATGCTGCCCCGGGAAGAAGGCAGGCAGCGGGAGACTGTGAGGGATTTTGCGGAAGAACCCAGGTGTGCGCTGTAAACAAAAAACAGGGGCGGTTCCTGATGAGGAACGCCCCCTGCTGCATGCGGTTTATTCTGTGTAGCGCTCCGCCATACGGTCCAGCGTGCTGACCAGGGCTTCATAGACGGCATCCAGGTCCTCCCGCGTCCAGCGGGGTTCATCGACACCCAGGAGCACGAGGTAAGGCTTTGCTTCCGGCTTCAGGGCGAGGCGCGCCGCGGCCAGCGCGGTGCGGACCGTATCACGGATTTCAACGATGTTCTCCTTGAACTTATCGTCGAAAACGCCGTTGCCGACGGACAGGATCATCAGGGAGCGGGCGTCCGAAGGTTTGTTGCCGGCATCCACCGCCCGCAGGTAACGCTGCATGATCTTTGCCCCGTAATACATGCTGACGCAGGTTTGCGGGTCGAATTCGCCGGAAGCACCGTCCGCCAGCGGATTCATGCAGCCCGTCATGTCGTAGATCATCTCCAGCAGGTCCTGTTCGGTTTCTTCAACAGGCTGGAAATCGGGGAGCTTGATTTTCTTTTTCAGCTTGGCGGCCTTTTGCCGTTTTGCCGCACCGGCCTGGTAATCCGCAAGGCGGTCTTTGCCGCAGCGGATGCCGCTGAGGATTTCCTTGATGGTATTGCTGTTGAAGCAGGATGAAAAAGCTTTTACCGTATTTGCCGGAACGTTGCAGGCCAGCACGGCGGTTGCCTTCAGCTTCTGGCCGTAAACTTCATCGAGCTCGACGAAGCCGAAACAGGCGATGTGGGTCAGCTGCATACCGTCGGCCGTATGCTCCCAGGTGACCTTAAAGGACCGGGCATCCTTGCCGTTGAGTTTGAATTTCTTTTCCTCGCTGACTTTGTATTTCTTTCCAGCATACTGCTTTTCAATCTGGGCGGCAAAGCTCTCTTTGACCTGGCTCTTCAGC
>CAMMYM010000052.1 GCA_946527725.1 uncultured Clostridia bacterium | reverse complement strand
CTCTCAAGGCTGAAACACGGGTTCGAATCCCGTCGGAGCTGCTTTTTTTATGCCTTCCTGAAGGAATGTTTACAGTGCGTTCATTTTCCTGCGTTGAATCATGCGCTTTTGTCGTGTATAATAGACCGCGATGAAGGCCTTTTTCTTTTTTGGCCTTACAGTCAGAAACGGAGGAATACCGAAATGAAGAAGAGAACGCTTATGCGCCTGCTGTCCGTAACGGGAATCGTTGCCGTGATGCTCTGCACGATGTTTTTCGCCCCTGCGGGCGTGAAGGGCGAAGCGGCGGAGCAGCCCGCTGAAGAAGCCGTTGCAGCCGAACCGGTGCCCGATACGCTGCTTGTCACGGTGAACGGAACTGAAATCCGCGAGAACAACGAGGAACTGCAGAAGCAGGTCAAAGACCTCGAATCCCAGGTGGACAACGCAGACGATCTCATGAAGCACATTATCCGGATGATCGCCATGCAGCAGGTGATGCATGAACAGATGCTGAACGAACGCGTAGCCGCACAGGGAGAGGAAGCGGCGGAAGCGGTCAGGAAAGAAGCGCAGGGCGTCCTGGAGGCGTTTATCAGCCAGTACATGACGCAGATGGCCGGAATTACCGCGGATTCCTCCGAGGAGGACAGGATTGCCGCCCGCGGGGACGCGCTGGCCTATATTGAAGCCAATTACGGCTATACCGAGGAAACTTTCCTGACGGAATCCCTGAAAAACAGCGCATACCAGGGTATCCTGGATGAACTGGCGGCGGCCGATCCCACGCTGAAGGCCACGGAGGAGGAAATCCAGCAGGCTTACAACGATTATGTGGCTGAGCAGCGCGAATATGTCGGCGAGGATGCCGCGGCCTATGAAATGTACCAGGCATATTACGGCCAGGAGTTCTACTACATTCCTGAGGGATACCGCGGAATTACGCATATCCTGCTGAGCGTGGACCAGGAACTGCTGGATAAGTGGACGGAACTGTCCGCGCGTCTGGAGGAGAGCAAAGAGCCCGAAGAGCCCACCGGTGAGGCGGCCGAGGGTGAAGAACCGGCAGCGACGGAAGAACCCGTAACCCCGGAGATGGTTGAAGCCGCACGCCAGGCGATCCTTGACAGCAAGAAGGAAACCATCGATGAAATCATGGCAAAGCTGCAGAACGGCGCCAGCTTTGAGGAACTGATTGCGGAATACGGCACGGATACCGGTATGACCGGCGATAACCTGAAGAACGGTTATCCGGTACACAAGGACAGCATCACCTACATCACGGAGTTCACGGATGCTGCGGCCGCCCTGGAAAAAGTCGGCGACGTCAGCGACCCGATCGTTTCCAAGTTCGGTATCCATATCCTGTATTACCTGCGGGATATCCCTGCCGGCGTCCTGGATATGACGGATGAGGTCCGGGAGAAGATGCGCGCTGAGATTGAGGAAGAGCGGATCAACCTCGCATACAGCGAGTATTTTGACAAATGGGCTGCGGCTTCCGCAACCTGGACGGAAGCGGGCGAAGCCTGGAAGTTTGACCAGTCGGTTATCGACGAATACGTTGCCGAGGCCCAGGCCGAAAGCGATGAGGATATCGAGGACAATGAGGCTGCCGAAGGAGAATGATTCCCGGCTGCCGGCATGAAAAATCTCCCCGGAGTGTTCCGGGGAGATTTTTCAGTGCTTTTGTATTGCTCAGGGGTGGACGAAGGTTCCGATATCGCTGCCTTCCAGCACGCGGATCAGGTTTTCCGGATCGTCCAGGCCGAAAACACGGACCATGGGCACCTTATTCTCCGCACACAGCGCAAAGGCGGCGGCGTCCATCACCTTCAGCCCGCGTTTCAGCGCTTCGGTGTAGGTGATATCCCTGATCAGGGTGGCTGTGGGATCCTTCAGCGGATCCGCCGTGTACACGCCGTCGATGTTCTTAGCCATCAGCACACAGTCGACTTCCATTTCCACTGCACGCAGGGCAACGCCTGAGTCCGTGGAGAAGAAGGGGTTTCCTGTTCCGCATGCGAAAAGGACGATCCGGCCTTCCGACAGATGCCGGCGGGCTGCCATCGCATTGAAAGGCTCACAGAAGCGGTTCATGTCCACGGCACTCTGCACGACGGCATCCAGACCGGCTTTGCGCAGAGCGTCTGCCATGCACAGGCAGTTGATGACCGTGCCCAGCATTCCCATCTGGTCCGCGGTGACGGCATCCATGTTGGCGGAAGGCCCCTGGCGGCCGCGCCAGATGTTGCCTGCGCCGATGACGATGCCGATCTCCGTGCCCATATCATGCATGCGGCGGATGATTCCTGCCGCCTGGTTAACCTTGTCAAAGTCAAAGAGGTCCTTTTCAGATTTGAGCGCTTCGCCGCTCAGTTTCAGCATTACGCGTTTGTATACGGCCATGAAGGTTCCTCCTGTTTGTTATATCGTCGTGAGTCAGCCGAGGCGGGACAGCGACGCCTGCATCCGCTTCAGGGTTTCTTCCCTGCCGAGGAGGTAGGCGATTTCAAAGGCGCCGCCGGGCGTGGATTCCTGGCCGGAGATGGCGATGCGCATGGGCCAGAGGACAGAACCGTTCTTGCGGCCCCACTCCTGGATCTTTTCCATAACGGCGTCGTGGATATTCTGCTCTGTCCAGTCACCGATGCTGCTGAGCACCGGGATCAGCAGGGGCAGGACTTCCTTTGCCACGGTTTCGTCGCTTTTCTGCTTCTTGTTGAAGAAGATCGCAGTGTCATACGCCGGCATCTCTGCCAGGAAGGCGATTTTTTCCGGAATGCGGCTGAAGATGTCCGTCCGGCTCTGCATGAGCTCAGCCAGGCGGCGGTAATCCATGTTTCTTCCGGCGAGGACTTTGTCAAACCAGGGCGTTGCCATGGCAAGGTATTTTTCAAAGTCCATCTTTGCGACGTACTGGCTGTTCATCCATTCCAGCTTGTTGGGGTCAAAGATCCCCGGGGATTTGTTGATCCGGTGGATATCAAAGGTTTTTACCAGCTCGGGCAGGGTAAAGAATTCCTGGTCCGTGCCCGGATTCCAGCCGACGAGCGCCAGGTAGTTGATCAGCGCTTCGGTCAGGAACCCCTTCTCAATATAGTCGGAATAGTAGGCGTCCCCGTCCCGCTTTGAAAGCTTGTGCGTAGCGTCCCGCATGACGGTGGGCAGGTGGATGTAAACCGGGATATCCCAGCCCAGCGCTGTGTACAGGTAATTGTAGCGGGGCGTCGAGGAAAGGTACTCCATGCCGCGCATGACATGCGTGATGCCCATAAGGTGGTCGTCAATGACGTTGGCAAAATTATAGGTGGGCATTCCGTCCTGCTTGATGAGGACCATGTCATCCATGGATTCTGCGTTCTGGAACGTCATATCGCCGAAGACGACGTCACTGTAGCTTGTTTCGCCTTCGGTCGGGGCGTTCATCCGAATCGTCCATGGGATACCGGCGGCCTTTTTTTCGGCAATTTCTTCGGGGGAAAGATGCAGGCAGTGCTTGTCATATTTCCAGGTGCCGCCGGCGGCCTCGACTTTCGCGCGGCGCTCTTCCAGCTCTTCCTTGGAGCAGAAACAGTAATAGGCGTGGCCGCTCTTTACCAGCTGTTCGGCATAGGGAAGATAGGTATCCTTGCGCTCGGACTGGATATACGGGCCGCAGGGGCCTCCGATATCCGGGCCCTCATCCCAATCCAGCCCGCATGCGCGCAGCGTGTCGTAGATGACTTCCGTTGCGCCTTCAACGAAACGTTCCTGGTCGGTATCCTCGATCCGCAGGATGAACTGGCCGTTGTTTTGCTTTGCAAACAGGTATGCATAGAGTGCGGTGCGCACGCCGCCGAGATGCATGAAGCCGGTGGGCGACGGGGCAAAACGGGTTCTGACTGACATTGGAAAGCCTCCGATATTGTTTATTGTTGACGCCCGGATGACGCCGGGCTTATTTCATGGTTTTTGTAAAAGTATCCCTGAGCCCCACGGTGCGGTTGAACACGGCCAGTTCCTTTGTGGAATCCGGATCCTTGCAGAAATATCCCAGCCGCATGAACTGGTAAGTTGTTCCGGGCTCGCTTTCCATGACGCAGGGTTCCGCCCATCCGCGGACGGTTTCCAGGCTGTTGGGGTTCAGCCGGCGGATAAACTCCTTCAGCTTTCGCTCGGTGCTGTTCTCTTCCGGGGATTCTTCCTGCTCATTTTCTTCGGGCTCTGCAACGTCTGCGTTTCCTTCAGGCTGGTCCGCGTCCGCGTTTTCCTCGGCCAGCAGCGGCTCATACAGCCGCCCTTCCACAGGAACCGCGTCCGCCGCATTGACCCAGTGCAGGGTGGCACCCTTGATTTTCCTGTCCGCGCCGGAGGTTCCGCTTTCCGTGGAGAAATCCACGGTGCAGTGGATTTCCGCGAGGTTTCCTTCCGGATCCTTCACGCATTCGTCACACCGGACGATATAGGCGCCTTTCAGCCGTACTTCGTTTCCCGGATACATGCGCTTGTACCCCTTCACGGGTTCCTCAAGGAAATCTTCCGCTTCAATGTAGATTTCCCGTCCGATTGTGACAGTATGCGTGCCCATTTCCGGATGCTTCGGATGGTTTTCCATAACCAGGGTCTTTGTTTCTCCTTCCGGCCAGTTGGTCAGGACCACCTTCACCGGGCGAAGCACAGCCATCACCCGTGCAGACGTTTCATCCAGGTTGGCGCGTACGCAGCTTTCCAGGACAGCGAAATCCACCAGGGAATCTGCTTTGCTCATCCCGATGCGGTCCACAAAGTCCCGGATGGCCGCGCCCGTATAGCCGCGCCGGCGCATGGCGCTCAGGGTGGGCATACGGGGATCGTCCCATCCGGTGACATAGCCGCCTTCCACCAGGGCGCGCAGATAGCGCTTGCTCATCACGGTCCGGGTCATGTTCAGCCTCGCAAACTCGATCTGGCGGGGACGGGCGGGCAGCATGTCCGCGCTCTTTTCCACAACCCAGTCATACAGGGGACGGTGGATTTCATACTCCAGGGAACACATGGAATGGCTGATGCCTTCCAGCGCGTCCCCGATAGGATGCGAGAAATCGTACATCGGATAGATGCACCATTTGTTCCCGGTCCGCCAATGTTCCTTGTAGAGAATGCGGTACATAGCCGGATCACGCATGACGATGTTCGGTGATGACATGTCAATCTTCATCCGGAGGGTTTTGCTGCCCTCCGGGAATTCGCCGGCCTTCATCCGGCGGAACAGATCGAGGCTCTCCTCCGCAGGGCGGTCACGCCAGGGGCTGTTTTTGCCGGGCTCGGTGAGCGTGCCGCGGTACTTGCGCATTTCTTCCTTGCTCAGTTCATCCACATAGGCAAGGCCCCGGCGGATCCATTCCTCGGCGATTTCATAGCACTTGTCGTAATAGTCGGAAGCGTAAAACTCACCGCCGGTCCAGTGGAAGCCGAGCCAGTGGATATCCCGCTTGATGGCTTCGACATACTCCGTATCCTCCTTGGCAGGATTGGTATCGTCAAAGCGCAGGTTGCACTTGCCGCCGAATTTTTCAGCGGTCAGGAAGTCCATGATCAGGGCCTTGCAATGACCGATGTGCATATATCCGTTCGGCTCCGGGGGGAAACGGGTATGGATCTCAGTATACCGGCCGTCGGCAAGGTCTTTTGTGATGGCGTCCCAGATAAAATTACTGCGCGCGTTGGTTTCTTCCATTTCAGGCTGCTCCTTCATGACAGGATCGGCGTATCGGGAAAGATACACTCCTGTCATTATACAAAAAACAGCCTGGAGGAATCAAGGGTTTTGGGCATGCGGCCGGGACAAAAAGGCTTTCGGCCGGAAAAAGGAGGCTGAAAAACTTTCCTTTCATCAGTCCGTCTGCTAAAATGTTGCGGAACAGGCAAAACGATTTTGGATCCGGGACCGGAGGATGAAATGAGAAAGAAGCAGAAACACAACGAAAGCCATGCAGCACGGATCCGCAGGGCTGCTGCGCTGGCCGCGGTGCTGGCGTTCCTCCCGCTGGGTGCGCCGGCAGAACCGCATCCGACGCTTAAACCGATGGTAACCGCCGAGCCTGCGGTTGAGCCGGAGACCCCTGCCCGCGATGCGGAAGGCTTCCTGGAGGAAGACGGGGAGTTTATCTGGGAGGATGATGAGGGCGGACTGTGGATGTACCTGAGCCGGAGCCTGCAGGTTGTGATCCGGCGGCAGAAGGATACGAAAATTCCCCTGGTCTGGTTCGAGACGGATATCCGCACCCGGGGGGAGGAACGTTTCCGTACAGTGCAGACAAACCCGGAGAAACCGGGGAAAAGCTACCGGTTTCCGTATGATATCGCAAAGGACGAAGGATTTGTGCTCGGCTTCACGGACGATTTTTTTGCCGAACGCATGAAAAAGGACAAGAACGGAAAAAGCCAGGTGCCCGGGATTATCATCCGGGAAGGACAAATCATCAGCAGCAGGACATACACAAAGCGCAGGAATTACCTGCCGAACCTGGCCATGATGATCCAGTATCCGGACGGGCGGCTGGAAGTCTGCGAATGTTATGAACACACGGCGGAGGAGCTCCTGGAAGCCGGCGCGCTGAATGTGTTCAGCTTTGGGCCTGTGCTGGTCAGGGACGGGGAAATCAATGAACAGATGTATTCCGGCTCCTACCGGAGCATTGAGCCCCGGCACGCGCTGGGCATGGTTGAACCCGGGCATTACGTGCTGCTTTCCATCCAGGGGCGCCGGAAGGACAGCAAGGGAACGATGCTCCAGCGGGTGGCGGAGATGATGAAGGAGCGCGGTGTAACGCAGGCGCTGA
The DNA here is from genome assembly GCA_946527725.1 of uncultured Clostridia bacterium. Classification (GTDB taxonomy): domain Bacteria; phylum Bacillota; class Clostridia; order Christensenellales; family Aristaeellaceae; genus Aristaeella. The sequence goes on along the minus strand of CAMMYM010000052.1, from coordinate 5,329 downwards.
ACCTCGACGGGGGCAATACGATGGCCATCATGTTCCGCGGAAGGATGCTGAACAAGGAGGCGGTATACCAGGGCAGGCAGTTTGTGCGTTCAGTAACCTCCCTGATCGGTATCGGAAAAACGAGCATTCCGTAACAGAAATGCAACATAAAAACAGAAATTGACCAGATTGGATATTGTGTTTCCCCTGAAGTGCGAGTACAATCCGTTGTGGTTTTTGAAAAACAACAGAGGGGAATGGGTATCTGTGGAAGAGGAAAACAAAGAACAGCAGTATTCCGCGCGCGAAAACAGGGGAAGGGACGGTTCTTTCCTGAAGGAGTCCCATCCATGGCTGGCACAGCTGGCGGCTGCGGAAAGCGATGCTGTGGATGAAGTCATCGTCTATACACTTGACGAGATCCGTTTCGCTTAAGTTTCTTTGCCTTCCTGAATATGCGAAAAGCGCGCCGCACGGCGCGCTTTTCGCGTGCTTTCATGAGATCAGGCGCCTTCGCGGTTCCACCGTTTTGCGGCAGCGGCGCCGGCATACCCAATGCAGGCCAGGATGGCAGCCATGAGCAGGTGCCATGCCAGGGAAGTCAGCGGGATTTTGATTTTGCTGCCGTCGATTGCAAATTCAATGAATACCATCAGTCCGGTACCGAGGAGCAGAACGCCCAGGGGCCACCACCTGCGGACAAAGGGCAGGCTCCTGCCGGAACGCAGCAGCCAGAACAGGAGGACAGCCAGCAGCACCACAGCGCACAGCAGCTGTTCCGTATGTACGAAGAGCCAGAACATCCCGCGCTGGCGCAGGCTTTCGCAGAGCACCTGCGGGAGGGCAAGGAAGAACAGGGCCAGGGTGAAGTTCAGCCCCGGGCGGCCGCAGCTGCGAAGCCGGAAGAAAGCGGCGGCAGCCCAGGCCAGCGCAAAGGCGGCTGAGAGCACACAGACCGCCCAGTTCCAGTTGCTGTATCCGCCGTCCACTTCGATTCTCAGCGCAAAGGGAAAGAAAGCCAGGGGACTTTCCTCCGGCAGGGAAGCGCCGGTACCGTAGGAACCGAAAAAGCATTCCCCCATGCGGAACAGGGCAACCAGCAGCGCGCCGAAAGGCGCAAAAGCATCCATACCGGCCATGACGGGGCCCTTCCGGGCCAGGCGGTTGGCAAGGAGAACACCCAGGACAACGCCCAGGGCGCCGCCAAGGAATGAAACGCAGTCGATTTCAAAGTCAAGGAGCTGCTCCAGGGCAGCGATCCCGTCATATTCAAAATCGAGTTCCTGCATCAGCAGCGCGTAGCCGGTGCGTGCCAGGAAAGTGCCGAATACCAGCGAAAAGAGAAATGAAAGCAGGGCCGTACCCCATGCGCGGTTACGAAGGCAGGGCCGGCGCACTGCATGCGCGCAGCGAAGCCCGTACAGGGCAAAGACGGCAGCGGAACCGGCTGCCATGCAGCACAGCCAGGCGCTCATTGTCCCTCCTCCCCGTTCCAGGAGGAAGCAAAGTAGACAATATCCGGAACCTTGCGCGGCTCAGCTTTTTTCGTACTGTTGATTTGTTCCCCGCGGAAAAACAGGGTGGCGGAATAGCCGCCGTCCAGGTTAAAGGCACAGACGGCGCCTTCATCCTTGCAGAGCTGGGCAAACGCCTTCAGCGGGAGGCCAAGCGTGACATCCTGCATGGTGGTGACGATCATCTTGTAATGCAGCGGGCCGACCTGGCAGATTGCCAGCCGTGCGTAATAGTCGTTTTCATGCAGGTACTGGAAGGTTGTGAATTTATCGGGGATGACACCGTTGTCCACAAGCACCGGCCCGAAATAGAAAGCATTGATGATTTTTTTCCCGTCAACGGTATCGGAGATTTCATCCTTCTTCGGCCGCGTAAATACATGGAAATTGCCGTCCTCGTCAATCAGGAGCGCATCCCGTTTTCCCTTCAGCTTGTTTTTGAAGGTGACGCCCTGGCGGATGATGATGCCCTCGTTCTTCAGGCGTGTGGCAAAGTCGCCGTTGAAGGCAATCACCGCGTTGACCCGTTCGGCCATTTCCTGGACGGTAGCGGAAGAATCCTCCTGAAAGGAGACAGCGGCCGCCGTGCGCAGCTGGCTGATATCGCCGATCCGGATATCGACGATCCAGGCGCCGCCTGCTTTGGCCTTTTTCCGGTTGTCCGGAACGTAGTCCGCAAGGCTGTCCCTGAAGGTGATTTTGACGGAGATGGTCGGATCCTCGTAGGTATATTCATCCGGATAGCATTGTTCGTTCGGAACAGCCCCGCCTGTGAAGTCGATGGGCAGCGGAATGGAGAGCAGCGGCTTTTCGAGGATGACATCTTCAACATCCTCCGGATTCAGGCTGTCCGGGGTTACGCTGCCTTCTCCCAGGGCAGGCAGCACGGAGCATGCTGCCAGCAGCAGGGCGGCAAGGAATGGAAGGATCCGGCGAATACAAACTTTCATGAAGTTTCCTCCAGGCGTTGATCGGGAGTAATAATATCGCAAAGGCCTGACCGGTGTCAATGAAACACCTTATTCCGCGCGGTCCTGCAGGATCAGGTTCCGCAGGCCGCGGACACCGACGCGGACCGCCGCGTCAGTATCAAGGACCATGGGGTCTGACAGGCCCAGGGCACGGCGCGTCTGGTTGGCGAAAACCTGGACGATGCAGCCTGCACGTGCGCGGCGGACAGCACAGATGATGAACAGCGCGGCGGATTCCATTTCACTGGCCAGGGCGCCGCAGTCCAGGAAGGCCTGCCATTTTCCCTTGAGCTTTTCACGGACAGGCATGGTGTCAGGGCTGTGCTGGCCGTAGAAATTATCCTTGTTATGCAGCACGCCGACATGGAAACGGACTTTTTCCGTTTTTGCCGCGGCCGCAAGCGCATTGACAACGCCGTAATCGGCAACCGCGGGATATTCCATCGGGGCATATTCCTTCGAAGTGCCCTCCATGCGGATGGCGCCTGTGCCGATCACGACGTCACCCCCCAGGACCTCCGGCGCCATGCCGCCGGCTGAGCCGATCCGGATAAAAGTGTCCGCCCCGCAGTGGATCAGCTCCTCTACGGCAATTGCGGTGGACGGACCGCCGATCCCGGTGCTGCATACGCTGACTCTTTCACCCTCCAGCGTACCGGTGTAGATGGTATATTCACGGTTCGACTTTACGAAGACCGCATCGTCAAAATACGCGGCTATTTTTTCCGTACGCGCAGGATCCCCGCACAGGAGGACATAACGGCCGACATCCCCGGGACGGATCTTCAGGTGGAACTCTTCGTTCGGTGCATAGACGGTAGGCATGGACCGGCCCCCTTCTGGTTTATTCTGCTGCCATTATACCATGAAGCGTCCGCTTTGAATACCCCGGGCAGCCGACTGAAAGGCTTGAGAATCCACAGCCTGTCTGATATAATGACGTACAGGAGAGACGTATCGTTCCGGGAAGGATAAACTGAATGATCAAAGGAGAGAAAACCATGAGCCGTGTTTTTCTGACGGTACTTGACGCGGTCGGAGCCGGAGAGGCGCCCGATGCTGCAGAATACGGGGATGCAGGCGCCAACACGCTGGGGCACGTCATCGCGGCGTGCCATCCCGCGCTGCCGAATATGGCGGCGATGGGCCTTGCCAATATCAGCACCACCGGATACAAATGGGACGGGCCGGTAACCGGTGCGTGGGGGCGCGCCCGTGAAGTCAGCAAAGGGAAGGATACGACTTCCGGACACTGGGAGATCGCGGGCGTGCGGGTCACCCAGGCTTTCCCCGTATTCCCGGACGGATTTCCGGAATCCTTCATGAAAGCCTATGAGGAAGCGATCGGACACAAGTGCATCGGCAACAAGCCCGCCTCCGGAACAGCGATCATTGAGGAACTGGGCGAGCAGCACCTGCGGGACCGCACGCCCATTGTCTATACCAGCGGCGACAGTGTTTTCCAGATCGCCTGCCATGAGGAGCTTTTTCCGCCTGAAAAGCTGTATGAATTCTGCCGGATTGCACGGGAGATGCTGCAGGGCGAGCTGGGCGTCGGTCGGGTGATTGCCCGTCCCTTTGTCGGCAAACCCGGCAGTTTCCAGCGCACAGGGAACAGGCGGGACTTTTCGATGCCGCCGTGCGGGAGGACCCTGCCGCAGGCAGTGGCGGACGCCGGGATGGAATCCATTGGGGTAGGAAAGATCGAGGATATTTTCGCCCATGAGGGACTGACAAAGATCGATCACGCAGCGGGGAACCCTGCCTGCATGGATGCGCTGATCCGCTTCATGAAGGAGGATTTTGACGGCCTGTGCTTCACCAACCTGGTGGACACGGATTCCGTATACGGCCACCGGAACGATCCGAAGGGGTTTGCCGGCGCGCTGGAGGCGTTCGACGCGCGGCTCGGGGAGATGAAGGACCTGCTGAACCCCGGGGACCTGATGATCGTTACAGCGGACCACGGATGTGATCCCTGCGATATCTCCACGGACCATACGCGTGAATACATTCCGATCCTGGCCTATACGCCGGGCATGGCAAAGAGCGTGGACCTGGGAACGAGGAGCACCTTTGCGGATATTGCCGCGACCTGCGCGGAATGGCTTGGCCTGGACGAACGTTTTGACGCTGCGTCTTTCGCGGATGCAATCAGGGGATAATGCACCGTCCTGGAAACATAAAGGCTGCCTCAATCGAGGCAGCCTTTATGTTTCCAGTTTGCGTTACGCGATCTCGAGGGCCAGGCGGATCATATCCATGAAGCTGTTCTGGCGTTCCTCGGCGGGGAGGGATTCCCCGGTCAGGGTATGGTCTGAGATCGTGCAAATGGTCAGGGCACGCTTGCCTGTAAGGGCAGCATTCAGGTAAAGGGCGGCTGCTTCCATTTCAACGGCCATGACATTCTGCAGGCGCAGCGCCTTGGTGTCTTCCGCTTCACCGTAGAAGGCCTCAGAGGTGAAGACGGCGCCGCAATGGGCACGCAGGTTCATCTTCTTCGCTGTTTCCATGGCGGCAGAGAGCAGGCCGTAATCCGCGCACGGCGCGTTGTCGCCGGTGAAACCGAACTGCTTCAGGTAAGAACTGTGGTTGTAGGCGCTCATGGCGATGACGAGATCGCGGACCTTGATGTCCTCGCGCATGGATCCGGCGGAACCGATGCGGATGATACTCTTCACATCATAAAACTTGAAAAGCTCATAGGAATAGATTCCGATGGAAGGGGCGCCCATGCCGCTGGCCATAACGGAAACGCGCTTGCCTTTATAGGTGCCGGTGTAGCCCTGTACGCCCCGGACGTCATTGACCAGGACCGGATTTTCGAAGAATTTTTCGGCAACCAGGCGGGAACGTTTCGGATCG
>CAMMYM010000051.1 GCA_946527725.1 uncultured Clostridia bacterium | reverse complement strand
CCCGAAAAGATCAGCTGGAAGATCAGCACAAACGGCATCAGCGTCATTGCGCCGGTCGTGGTGCGCGAGATGCTGGAAAGGAACAGGCTCATCATATCCGCTGCATAAGTGATCAGGAGCATCGTGATGCCGATATCCGCCAGCATCCACGGCGTGATGAATCCCTCCTTCGGAATCGGCACACCGAGCTGCCGGATCACAAACATGGTCAGGCCTGTCTGTGCGGTGCACAGGAGCAGCTGGTAAATCATGTGCGCCGCAATATAGGCTGAAATATGCATGCCGGACCTGTGCTCCCGTTTGATGATCGCACGTTCGCGGCATACCGCCTGGATTGAATTGAAACAGCCGTTCCAGATTGCGACGCACGTCAGCGCAAAAGCGCCGATCAGGCTGCCTTCCATATTCACAAAAAAGCGTTTGCGGATCACCATGGACACCAGCCCGGCGATAATCGCCGCCATAGGGAGCACTTTCCAGTCATTTTCATTGATAAAAAAGCGGAGCTGTTTGCCCAGGTAGATCATCACCTGGCTTCCCCGGCCGGTATGGTGAATCCGCCTGGCCTTGATTTCTTTTTTCTCAGCCATGCTGCACCTCCACAAACTTCCGGATGAATTCGTCCGCCCGGCCTTCGCCGCCTTCTTCCCGGCGGTTGACGGATTTGACGATTTCCTCCATTTTCTCCTTGCCGAAAAATGCCCGTGCTTCCTCAATCGAGCCATACCATGCCAGGCGTCCGGTCCGGTTCTCGTCCTTGGCCAGTACGATCACGTCATCAAACAGGTCAATGACCCGGTCCGGCGTATGGGTGATCACAATGATGATCTTTCCCTGGTCCGCGATCTGCCGCAGCTGGAGGAAAAGCTCCCTCGCCATGACCCCGTCCAGGCCGCTGTCCGGCTCATCCAGGATAAACAGGGAAGGGTTCGAGATAAATTCCATCGCAATGGAAAGGCGTTTCCGCTGCCCGCCGGAAAGCTTCACCACCAGGTTGTTCCTGACCGGTGTCAGGCCGAAGATCGCCATCACTTCTTCCACCCGGGCCTCGCGTTCCTCCCTGGTGAACGCAGCCGGCAGCCGCATCGTCGCCGCGTCCGTCAGTGTCCGGTAAACGCTGTCAGATCCGCGCATCAGGTCCTGCTGGGGCACAAAGCCGATATTGTATTGCATATCCTTGTAGTCCCGGTACATATTCCGTCCGTTGAGGACAACTTCGGCTTTGGCTTTCTCATAGCCGTTGACCGCATTCAGGAAGGTTGTCTTTCCCGCGCCTGAACCGCCCAGCAGCAGCACCATGTGCCCGGGCTGTATATACATATGAATATCCCTGAGCAGGTATTTTTTCTTGAAAAACTCTGTCGCAGTCCGCTCCTCCAGGTTGACTGTCAGTCCCTGGTCAAGCACTTCCGCCTTCGCATTGGAAAAATAGTTCTCGGCGGAATGCTTCAGCTCGCTTGCCTTATACAGCGGCTGGTAGCGTTTCAGCCAGCCCCAGAGGACCGCGGGAATAAAGTCAAACAAGATCCACAGCACGATCCACCATTTTGAGCGGTCAAATACCTCGATCAGGCTCAGGTGGATCCGGACCATGTAAATGATCAGGATGATACCGACAAAAGTTTGCAGCACGGTAATGATCGCTTCCGTATGCTCCTCGGAAAAGAACAGCAAATCAGCTTCGGCCAGCAGGACCGAAATACCGTACAGGAACGCTGCGACGCGTCCTTCCTTCTCCATGCCTGCAGCCTCGCCGGTCTTTGCCTCGCGCAGGCAGGGAATCGCAGCATGCCACGGGGTAAGCCCGCATTTCCTGAAGATGCCCCACATTCCGAAAACACGGAGTATGTTCATGACCAGGAACGCAGGATCCGCCAGGTCGCCCCTGAGGAACGCGACAGCCAGCACATCCAGTATCTTCAATAAAAATGACATTGTTGCAGCTCCTTTAAAGTGTCAGCCGGAAAACAGCGTGTGTTCCCACACGCCGTTTTCCGGCTGCAGCAAAGCATGAGTCAGAAGTCCGCGTTCAGGTTCTCCATCGTGTCAATGACGACAACACAGTCTTCACTGACAGATTGCATCACAAGCTTCATGATATTTTCAGGTACGGCAACGCAGCCGCCGGTCCACGGCTTCTGCGGCCCGAGGCAGTGGAGGAAAATCGCCGACCCGCGGCCCGGCGTTCCGTCCTCGTTGAAGCTGATATTCAGGCAGTACTGGTACTGGTATTCGTAATCCACGATATGCTCGCTGTCATCCATCAGCAGTTCCGGTACGTCGCGGATGTCGACCATCTGGTTGTACTGTCTGTCGGGATCGCCGGACCAGTAAGTGTTGTCGTCCACCCGGATATAGGGGATCGCACAGCCGGGATCGGCCGCGATGCCGAATGCCTTGTTGAAACGGTATACGCCTGCCGGTGTCTGTCCGCAGCCTTCCCTGTGTTCTTCGTCCGGGCACAGGCCGTTCTTTCCGACGAAACCGGGCGTTGAAAGAATCTGCTTCCAGGTGCCGTTTTCATCCTTCCGGTGCATGGAGATATATGCCGTGGTTTTGTCCATGCCGATGGCGGCTACGATGAATAGCTGGTTCGCGTCCTGCGCTGCGGGAAGCGCTGCCACCCATGCGGGTGAATCTGCTTCATGCTGGATGGAGGCATGGATGCCCGCCACGGATTCCCGGCTGACCGGAAACGTGAAATAGGTATCCGGATACGGTTCATTTTCCAGCGTGAAGTGCCACCATTCCTCAGCCAGCGGCCGGAACCCGTGGGAAGTCATCGCTTCCCGGAGGATCATCCGGTTGGCATACTGTTCTTCCGTAATGCCTTTGTAATCAGGATGGCTCAGTTCACCGAAGTAATCAAAAGTGCCGCCCATGTCGACTTCCTTTTCGGTGCGCATGTCGAACAGGGTCAAGTCCACGGTGCTCCCGCGGCTGTGGCCGGAATGCTCCGCGATATACCCCAGGGGAAACAGCACGTCTTTTTCCAGTTCGGGGTAGAAATAAGTCTTCATGCGTGTGTCTTCAAAGTCCAGCGCCCAGCGCATGAAATGGGATACGGCCTTCTGCGGACGGTAAGCGTCGTAGATCTTCAGCCGGTAACCTTTCAGGACCAGGTCATCGCTGACCGCCCGCAGGGCAGCGGCGGCTTCTTTTGTCAGCAAGGCCGCCGGCTCCTCATAGCCGTCAATCCTGTCACCCACAAAGTTGTATGTGGAGTAGTAGCGGATCTCAAGGATCGCATCGGGTACAGCCTCGCTCAGCAGCACGAAGCCCGACGCGTCATCAGAAAACCTGATGCTTTCCCCTTCTGCTGCGGCAGGGGCGCAAAAAAGCCCTGTCGCTGTCAGTACTGCCAGGAACACACTTATGAACCTTTTCATCATGCCTTATCTCCTCCTTTTTCTTTTTCGTCCGGATCTTTATTCGCTCAGGAAAACGCTGGTATCCTCCGGTTGCTGTCAGACGCACAGGCATCCTGCACCCGGCCGGCAGTCTCAAAAGCAGGAAGCGCAGTTTCCTCTGCAATCACAGGTAAGGCGAACGGCAGCGCAAGCAGGATTGAAAAAAAGCTTCAGGTTTCTCTCAGCCTGGTTCCACCTTTCCTTAACTGGCCGGCTTTGCGGAAAAAGCTATTCATTTTTCCGTCCGGATACCGGCAGTATACAATAAGTGCAGGAAAAACTCAACCAAATGCCTGCCGGGATCATGCAGGGGATGGAAAAATCTGGAGGAGCGTGGTAAAATTTGCTTTGCCTATCGGGCAAACCTGCCTGAATTCAACGGATTCCGGCATGCTCGCAGAAAGGGAGAATTCAATGGAATACGTGCTTGAAACCCAGGGATTGACGAAAGTATACGGAAAGAAGGAAGCTGTCCGCGACGTCAGTATGCATGTGCCGGAAGGAAAAATCTACGGCCTGATCGGCCGGAACGGTGCAGGGAAAACCACGATCATGAGAATGATCAGCGGCCTGTCCGCTCCTACGAGGGGAAGCTACTCCCTGTTCGGCAAAACCGGTTATGAAATGGGAAAACTGCTGAAAAAAGTAGGTGTGCTGATTGAAAGCCCCGGTCTCTATCCCCGGCTTTCCGCCTACGAAAACCTGAAAATCAAATGCATCGGCATGGGTGTCAATCCGAAAGGCTATGTGGAAGACCTGCTGAAAAGCGTCGGCCTGGAAAACACCGATTTGAAAAAGCCTGCCGGGTCCTATTCCCTTGGTATGCGGCAGCGCCTTGGCATCGGGCTGGCGCTGGTCGGCAATCCCGCCATGCTTGTGCTTGATGAGCCGATCAACGGGCTGGATCCGCAGGGAATTGCCGAGGTGCGGCAGACCCTGGTTAACCTCCGGGATGAAAAAGGCATCACGATTATGATTTCCAGCCATATCCTGGACGAGCTGGCGAAAGTAGCAGATTGTTTCGGCATCATCAACGAAGGCAGCCTGCTCGATGAATTCAGTGCCGAGGAATTGCATCAGCGGAGCGGGCAATATGTTATGATCCGCACCCAGGATACCGCCGGAACCGAAAAAGCCCTGAAAGCCATCGGCGTCGAACAGATCAGCGAAGAGCCGGACGGAACGCTCCGGGTCAGCGACCAGCTGGACAACACGCCTGCAATGGCCCGGGCCATCATTGAAGCCGGCATCGGCCTGCAGGAAATCTGCCTGAAAAGCATTTCACTTGAAGATTATTACCTGGGTGTAACGGAAGGAGGCAGGCACAATGGGTAACCTGCTCAGAATGGACCTTTACCGGATGACCAAAGCAAAAAGCTTCATCGTCTGCCTGGCCGTTTCTTTCCTGCTTGCATTGTCCTCCACCCCGCTGGAGAAGCTCCTGTATATGATTGGAAACACAATTGCGCCCGGGGAAGCCGGTGAATTTCCCGCCACTGCCGACCTGGCCGGAATGATCAGAAGCCCGCTTTCCTCGCTGATGATTATGCTGGCGCTGCTGAGCGTCGTCAGTTTCTTCTATGCAGATATGGAAAACGGATACATCAAGAATATTGCCGGACAAATGCCGAAAAAAGGTTTTTCAATCCTTTCCCGTTTTCTGGCCGCAATTCCCCATAACCTGGTTTTCATGCTTGCCTGCATTGCGGGAAACATCATCGGAACATTGCTTTTCAAGCGAATCACGGCAGACGGCCCGATCCTGGAAAGCATCGGCATCTTCCTGCTGAAATTCCTTTTGCTGCAAAGTATTTGCGCCATTCTGCTCCTGTTTGCAGCCAGCCTCCGGAACAAATCGCTTGGCATTGTTTTCGCTGTGCTTCTCGGCCTGCCCGTCATGGGCCTGATCTATCTGGGGATCAACAGTGGCCTGGAGCAGCTGATCGGAAAGGATTTCAGCATCATCCCCTATATGCCGGACCAGGTCCTGCGGGAAGAGAAGCCGGAATGGATCCGCGCCCTGCTCGTTTCTGCAGTGACGACAGGTATTTTCCTGCCGTTGGCGATCCGGATTTTTGACATAAAGGATGTAAAGTAAACCGGCTGCCAAACGCGGATATGTTTTGCGGAGGAAATCATGGAACTGGACTATTTCGGTTATGCTGAAGCGAATATTGTCAGTATTCTGATTCTGGCAATCCTTCTGTTCAATGACAAGCTTCACAGTACAAAGCAGGAAAAGCAACTGTGGTTTAACCGTACGGTGATCGCACATATCCTCTATTTTTCCAATGATATCATATGGGCTGCTGTGCTCAGCGGCCAGATCCGGCGCACAACGTTCCTGGTCGTCCTCTGCAACTTTTTGAATTATGTGCTTCTCAGCCTGCTCTCCTATGAATGGTTTATGTATATGGCAGCTTCTGAACAAATGCAGTTCAGAACAGTCAGGAAGAAGAGGATCCTGTGGCTTCTCCCCATGATCATCTTTACTGCTGTAATTGTGATTTCATACGTTGCCGCGCCTTCATTCTGGGTCAATGAGGAAGGGATGCTGAACGACCTGTACTATCCGCTGATGGTAGCAGCCCCGACCTTGTATATGCTTTCCGCCTTCGTGATCTCCATGGTCAACGCAAGGAAAGCAAACACCCGGGATAAAAAGCGCCAGTACCTGCTGATCGGTATCTATCCGATCGCTGTCCTGATTTCCGGCCTGATCCAGACGTTTATGCTGAATGCGCCGCTTTTCTGTTTCGGCTGTGCCCTCGTGCTCGTCTTCTTCTATATCCAGAACCTGCAAGCCCTTATTTCCATCGATCCGCTGACACGGCTGAACAACCGCAGGCAGATCGACCGCTATATAGAACAGGTGCGTTATAAGGAGAATACCGCCATTTTTGCCATGATGATCGACGTCGACCGTTTCAAGCACATCAACGATACCTTCGGCCACGCTGAAGGCGACAGGGCGCTTGTCCTGGTAGCGGAAGCGTTGAAGAAGACCGCCGGCCGGATAAAATCCCCGGTTTTTATCGGCCGCTACGGCGGGGATGAATTTGCTCTCTTTATTCAGCGCACGGAAGAACGCGATACGCCGGAGCGGATAGCTGAACTCATCTGGGATGCCCTTCATGAAAAGCAGGCGAAAAACGCGCTTCCGTACGAACTGAATATCAGTATCGGTTATGATTTGCTGAATGCGAAGGATGATTCCCTGGGCGCCTGCCTGGCCCGGGCCGACCAGAAGCTTTACGAATATAAGCATGCGGGCAGGCAAGCTTCACACCGCGGATAATTTTCATCCATATGCCGCAATAAGCATCCTGCCCGTCCCCGCTTGTCAGCCGTTCCCGTGAAGGTAACGCGCGGCAAAAGCATCCATTGGGAGGGGCTTTGAAAAATAATACCCCTGCAGGTAATCGCACCGGATTCCGGCCATGGCGTCAGCCATTTCCTTCGTTTCAACGCCCTCAGCCGTAATGCTGAAGCCAAGCTGCTTAAATGCCTGGATCAGGGCCGGCAGCAAAGCGTCCCTGTCCCGGATATAGTCCCAGACGATCTTCATATCCAGTTTGATATTGGAAAAAGAAAACTTTTTCACCTGATGCAGGTTTGAAAAACCGGATCCGTAATCGTCCAGGCAGATCTGGAAGCCATAATCCAGCAGTTTTTCGATCTGCCGTTCCTGCTTCGCGTAATTAATCATGGCTTCTTCCGTAATTTCAAGGTGGATCTGGCTGGCTTGTACGCCGTATTCCTGCAGTACGGAGGAAAAGCGGTGCGGCAGGTCGCTGTGCATGCACTGGATCGGTGAAAGGTTTACGTTGATCCACTGCAGGCCTGCTTCATTCATCCGGTAATCCCGGATAAATGCGCATACCTTACGCAGGACCTGCTCGCCCAGCAGGTTAATATAGCCGTTTTTCTCGGCAACCGGAATGAACAGGCCCGGAGGGATCATTCTTCCGTCCTTGTCCCGGAGGCGGGCCAGCGCCTCAGCGGCAACTATCCTGCAGGTGCGGCTGTCAACGATTGGCTGCAGGAACACCTCGACCATATCGCTTTCAATCGCTATATCCAGCCATCGTTTGATCTCGATCTGGCGATCGATTTCCGCCAGGTCCTCCTCAGGCATCAGCGTCTGTTCGATATCCCTGCTCTCCCCTGCCTCATCCAGCGCGTAGATCAGTGTATTCACAATCCTGTCGGATGAAGCTGAACGGCCCGGCAGCCCGATTTCAACGTATGTTACGTTCAGGTACAGGTCAACGCTCTCTGCTTTCCACGCATGCTCGAACCGGGATAAGATTTCCCGCCGGATACCTTCCCAGTCAGCGTCTTTCGCTCCGGCAATCGCGAAATTGCCGCCGCGGAGATAGAAGATCAGGCACTGCGGAAACTGTTTCACCAGATAGGTAATGATCAGGCCGAGCCCCTGGTCCATCTGGACACCGCCGTACATGCTGCGCTCGTCATTATAGTTCCTGATTGCAAAGCCGAGGATCCGGTTCTCTTTCCGATGCTGCGGATCTTCCAGCCAGTCGGTGAAGGCGCGGGTATTGAACGCAGGTCCGCGGTCTGTGATATACAGGTCCGGGTTTTCAAAGGCGAGGAAGATCACAAGGATCGCCAGCAGGCTGAACACTTGCATGACCAGGTACTGCGGCAGCAGGATCCGGACAACATTGCCGGCAATCAGGATGATATGGTATCCAACGGCGTTGATCAGCACGCTCCTCCGGAGGCTGTTCCTGCGCAGGAGCAGCAAGGCCGTTCCCGTCAGCAGATAAAAGAACGAACAGACGGCCAGGACCCCATACAGGGGGCCCGGATGGTAACCGGCGCTGTCTACGGTATAGACAGCGCCGGTGGCCGGGCTGGAAAGCACAATGATTTCGCTGGCTGCAAAGACGAAATACACGATGGCTTTTTTCCACAGCGGGGTCCTTGCCCCAATCTTCAGCAATACGAGTGTCAGGCGGAAAAAAGCCAGGGATCTGGCAATATAAACTGCAAAATAGAGCATGTTCAGCAGGGACACAAGCACGGCCGGCAGCGACTGGTAATAATTGTCTGCCTCGGAAGCAAGGACGTCTGTTGCAATGGTGGCAGTCTCTGCAATGATCAGGACCAGGAATGCCCTGTTGATCCTGTTGGGAAGGCGCGGCCGGGCAAAATAGTATACAAGGAGGAGCGCCAGCACCATCAGGCTTGGGAGTACGAAGCTTGTATTCCACATAATTACCTCCGTCGGCGGCCTCTTCCGGTATTTTCAGATGAATATTGGATTCCGCAGCCCGTACAGGAGCGGGCCGGATAGTTTTCCGCTGCGGGACAGCATGGTTCCCGCTTGAATAATTTTATTTTAGCATATATGTATGGGAAAGGCAAAACATATCTGCTGCGGAACCGCTGCACCGCCCGCCTGTCCGGCAGCCGGCTGCTGCCGGACAGGCTTCCTGCCGGTTCACAGGTTGACAAATACCCCATGGGGGTATATGATACTCCTCGCCCGGAGAACCTGCTTCAGCGAAATTTGAAAGGAGCCGGAAGCTGTGCAAGAAATGGAAAATCCCGGTTGCCTGCCGGTGCGGAAAAAGATCCGGAATGATGATGAGCGCCATGATTTGATGAACCGGCTGAAAAGGATCGAAGGCCAGGTCCGCGGTCTGCAGCGGATGCTGGACGAGAATGCTTACTGTCCGGAAATTCTCACCCAGGCGTCCGCAGTGAATTCGGCGCTGAACAGTTTTTGCAAAGCATTGCTGGCCGGCCATCTGCGGACATGCGTGTCGGAAGATATCCGCAGCGGCCGTGAAGATGCAGTGGACGAGCTGATGGATATCCTGCAGAAACTGATGAAGTAGGACCTGAAGGAGACATATTTTGAAATGAAGCAATATCAGGTAACCGGCATGAGCTGCGCCGCGTGTTCCGGCCGGGTGGAAAAAGCAGTATCAGGCGTTCCCGGCGTGACTTCCTGTTCCGTAAGCCTGCTGACCAATTCCATGGGTGTGGAAGGATCCGCTTCGGACGAAGAAATCATCCAAGCCGTGGAAGCTGCCGGGTACGGAGCCTTCCCGAAGGGGGCCTCCCGCCGGCAGGAGGACGGCAAATCCCCCGCCTGGGCAGATGCCGAAGCACTGAAGGACCATGAAACGCCGAAACTGAAAAAGCGGCTCGCCATGTCTGTCCCGGTTCTCCTGGTCCTGATGTATTTTTCCATGGGCCATATGATGTGGCACTGGCCGGCGCCCGCAGTCTTTGACAATCACGTTTTCCTCGGGTTGTTTGAATTGCTGCTGGCTGCCGCCGTGATGATAATCAACGGGAAATTCTTCACTTCCGGCTTTTCCTCCCTGTTTCACAGGGCGCCGAATATGGATACGCTCGTAGCGCTCGGCTCCGGGGCCTCCTTCCTTTATTCCCTGGCTGAACTGTTCCTGATGATCCTGGCGCAGGGTGAAGGAGCGCAGGAAACGGTTATGAAGTATGGAATGAACCTGTACTTTGAATCAGCCGCCATGATCCCGACGCTGATCACAGTCGGGAAAATGCTGGAAGCAATGTCAAAAGGGCGCACGACAGACGCGCTGAAATCCCTCATGTCCCTCGCGCCGAAAACCGCAACGCTGCTGGCCGATGGGGTTGAAACGGAAGTCGGCATTGAAGAAGTGAAGGCCGGGGATATTTTTGCTGTCCGTCCCGGGGAACAGATTCCGGTGGACGGTGTCGTGCTGAAAGGAATCACCTCGGTCAACGAAGCTGCCCTGACCGGTGAAAGCATCCCGGCAGACAAAGCCGAGGGCGATACAGTTTCCGCCGCAACCATAAACCAGCAGGGTTATATTGAATGCCGGGCAACACGGGTCGGCGAAGACACGACCCTTGCGCAGATTATCCGGACAGTTTCCGATGCTGCGGCAACCAAAGCCCCCCTGGCGCGCATTGCGGATAAGGTCTCCGCGATTTTTGTCCCGGCCGTCATGGGGCTGGCTGTGCTGACGCTGATCGGATGGCTCGCCGCCGGACGCGCGTTTTCTTTCGCCGTGGCAAGGGCTATTTCCGTGCTGGTCATCAGCTGCCCCTGTGCATTGGGTCTTGCGACCCCGGTCGCCATCATGGTCGGCAGCGGGGTCGGCGCAAAGAACGGCGTCCTGTATAAGACTGCGGCTGCCCTGGAAGGCGCCGGCCGGACACAGGTGATCGCGCTGGACAAAACCGGTACGGTCACAGAAGGCCGGCCTGTCGTGACAGACGTCCTGCCCCTGGAAATGAAACGCGATGAACTGCTTTGCCTGGCAGCCTCTCTGGAAAAGAACAGCGAGCATCCCCTGGCAAAAGCAGTGGCAGCCGCCGCTGAAGGCCTGCCGCTGTCTGAGGTGGACGATTTTGAGTCGCTGCCCGGCAACGGCCTGCATGCCCGCCTGGAGGGGAAGGAGCTTCTGGGCGGAAACCTGAAATACCTCTCCTCCAAAGGCCTGGTTGCACCGGCTGTCGCCCGCCGGGCTGACGCGCTTGCCAATGAAGGAAAAACGCCTCTCCTGTTTGCGCTGGATCATAAACTGGCCGGGCTCATCGCAGTAGCGGATCCGATCAGGCAGGATTCCGCGCAGGCCATTCGGGAACTGAAGCAAATGGGGATCCGGACCGTCATGCTGACCGGCGACAATGAAAAAACCGCCGGTGAAATCAGCCGGCAGGCAGGCGTCGACCAGGTGATTGCCGGCGTCCTGCCTGAGGGAAAAGCGGAAGTTGTGCGCAGCCTGAAAGCGCTGGGCAAGGTTACAATGGTGGGCGACGGAATTAACGACGCGCCTGCGCTGACCGTGGCAGATATCGGGATCGCAGTCGGAGCAGGGACGGACGTTGCCATTGATGCTGCTGATATCGTCATCATGAAAAGCCGCCTGGCAGATGTAACAGCCGCCATCCGCCTGAGCCGGGCCGCGATCAGGAATATTCACCAGAACCTGTTCTGGGCATTCTTCTATAACGCTGCCTGCATCCCCCTCGCAATGGGATTGTACGGGATTGAAATGAAACCCATGTACGGCGCAGCTGCCATGGCGCTTTCCAGCTTCTTCGTATGCATGAACGCACTGCGGTTGAACCTGGTAAACCCCCATGATGCAGGCCGCGACAGAAAGGAAAAGGAAATTCCCGCGGAATCGCTGTCCAATGCGGTTGCCGCGGTGAATAAGAAGGAGGGAAAGATGATGACAAAGACGATGAAAGTGGAAGGTATGATGTGTGTGCATTGCGAAGCCCGCGTTAAAAAAGCGCTGGAAGCAATCCCGGGTGTGGAAAGTGCAGCGGCAGACCACAGCGCCGGAACCGCTGTTGTAACCATGAACTCGCCTGTTGCAGATGAAGTCCTTCGGGCCGCGGTCGAAGCGCAGGATTATAAAGTCCTGGGAATCGAATAATCCGAAGTGCTCCTGCCCGGATTCGGAACCGTCCGGTTCCAGGTTCTGTAATGCCGGGGACCGTTCCGTTTTCCCGGAGGTCTTCGTACAGGTATACAATCACATAGCAAGGCTGCGCATCGGAGGGAAAAACAACCGTTGCCGGGCAGTGTATTGCATGGATGGCTCCGGGCAGTCTGCGATCCGCTCACGCCCGCTGTCTGTCCTTTGTTTCCCTTCTGCCGGCTTTTTCAAACATGGAAAAAGCTTTCGGATAAACGCCGATAATCACAAATATGATAACCGCATAGCGTGCTGACCGAACCAGGAATGCCCCTGTCGTTCCG
>CAMMYM010000050.1 GCA_946527725.1 uncultured Clostridia bacterium | reverse complement strand
TGCTTTTGAACGGAAGCCCGCATGCAAACGGATGTACGGCAGCCGCACTGCATGAGATGATTGGCGTTTTTGAAGCGGAAGGAATCGAAACCGAACTGATTCAGATCGGAAACAGGGATATCCGGGGATGCATCGGATGCGGCTCCTGCTATAAAACCGGGAAGTGTGTATTCAGCGATCCGGTGAATGAGATTGCGCCGAAGTTTGAAGCTGCCGACGGCCTTGTGGTCGGAAGCCCGGTGTACTATGCGAGTCCCAACGGAACGGTACTGTCGTTCCTGGACCGGCTGTTTTACTCGACACGGTTCTCCAAACATATGAAGGTCGGAGCGGCGGTCGTCAGTGCGAGGCGCGGGGGAAATACAGCTTCTTTCGACGTGCTGAACAAGTATTTCTCCATATCCGGCATGCCTGTTGCTTCAAGCAGTTACTGGAATCAGGTCCATGGATTTACCGCGGAAGATGTGAGGAAGGATTCCGAAGGCCTGCAGACAATGCGCAACCTGGCGAGGAATATGAGCTTCCTGATCAGGGTGATTGCTGACGGCAGGGAGAAATACGGCCTGCCGGAGGTTGAACACAGTGCTTTTACCAGTTTCCCGGACGGGAAATAATGACAGCCGCAGGGGAGTATACCTGTCCGCAGGCGGAGGGACGCCGTACAAGACTGCAAAACGGAGCCGGGCAGCAGGGAGGATCAGGGGATGGACTTTATCAATGCTTACACGTTTGGCTTTTGCGAAAAAATGGGGTTTACGCAGAAAGCAGCATCCTGGAAACAATCGCTGAAACTGCTGGCAGAGTCCACCGGCTGCAATGCTATCATCCTGCCTGTTTGCGCCTGGCAGGATCATACTTTCTCAACGAAAATGGATTCTGTTCATCCGGACGTGATGTCGAAGGATGATGTTCGAAAGGTTTGCGATTATGCCCGTGAACTTGGAATGAAAGTAATCCCCAAAGCGATGGTCAACTGCAGGGATGGCTACTGGCGCGCATATATCCGGTTTTTTGACCAGGAGGTACCGGTTGAACCCGGCTGGAGGGACTGGTTTCTTTCCTGGTCGGATCATGTCATTCGTGTGGCGGCGATGGCGGAAGAAAACCATGCGGAGATGTTTTGCATCGGATGTGAGATGGTGGGGACGGATCACCGGGAACAGGAATGGCGGGAACTGATCCGGGCGGTTCGGGAGGTTTATACCGGGCCGCTGACATATAATTGCGACAAGTACCAGGAAAACCTTGTATCCTGGTGGGATGCACTGGATGTCATTTCGTCTTCCGGGTATTATCCTGCAGATGACCTGGACCGGCAATTCAAAAGGATTAAAGAGGTGGCAGACCGCTTCGGGAAACCGTTTATGTTTATGGAATGCGGATGCCCCTCCAGGTTTGGCAGTGAGAACCGCCCGAATGACTGGAAGTTCGGTAAGGGAACCAGCCCGGAAACGCAGGAAAGATGGTATAAAGCATTCCTGGATACACTCAGGCGGTACCCGTTTGTACGGGGAACAGGATGGTGGGATTGGCCTGCGACAAGGCTGTATCCGGAGTATGCAGGCGCAGACAATGACGGTTACTGTACGTGGGGGAAACCGGCCAATAAACTGATCCGCGAGTTCGCCGGGGAATGGAGCGGGCAGCAGTAATGAATAGGCGGGAAGATTACTGAACCTCCAACGGTTGAGAACCGGTGCCACAGACCTTTCAGGGTGCGGGGTGCCGGTTATTTGGTTTTGGCCTGCATTGAAAACCGGCCGGAAGTACCGTATAATATGAACCGTGCTGATGAATCAGCAACGGGAAACCGACAGGGAAGGTGCTGAGGCAATGCTTAAGAAAATTTTCGGCGGAATCAAAATGGCATGGCCCCTGCTGATTCTGTTTGCTGTGATTTCCGGTTTGGTTACCGGCCTGATTGCCTTGATTGTGCCGGAAGGAAACTCTTTCCGGCAGATTGCCGTCACGTTTGAGGCCTGGATTGTGCTGGCAATCATTGTGGTGGTCAACTGCGAAAGGCCGCTGGAGGCAGCTTGCAAGACTTTTGCTTATTTCCTGATCTCCCAGCCGCTCGTCTACCTGGTGCAGGTACCGTTCAACAGCATGGGATTCGGCCTTTTCAGGTACTATTATCCCTACTGGTTTTACTGGACGATCGCGACGCTTCCCGGTGCGTTTATCGCTTGGTTTATTAAGCGGGATGACTGGATCGCTGCCATTATTCTGTCCGTTGCACTGGCAATGCTGATCTTTCTTGGAACAGGATACCTGCGGGATCTTATTCGCAGGCCTCCGAAGTATCTGGTTTCCACGCTGTTTTGCTTCGGCGCTGTGCCGCTGCTGATCCTTTGTATTCTGCATAAGCGGAATCCGCGCCTGATCGCGACAGGGATCGCAGTGCTGGCATTGATTGCCTGCCTGTTTGTGACATTCCGCAGCGGGGCAAACCATATCAACGCCAGGATGGCCCTGGACAGGGAGGAATACCCTGTTACTTCCGAATGGTCTGTGCGTCTGGCGGATCCGGATAACGGAACCGTTTCCCTTAATATCGGCGATGAAATTATCAGCAGTTCCGTTTCCGTAAGTATCACGGACACGAACAAGTCTGCGGATATCATTCTTGTCGATCCGGAAGGGAAAGAATATATTTTGCCCGCATCCATCGAAACAGATGGGAACGGCAACCCGATTCTGGTTTACTGAAACAACAGAAGATGACATTTGCCGGATGCGTTCTTTTCCGCGCTTCCAGGCACAATGCTGTTCATTCACGATCCTGTAATACTCAAATCCGGAGCCCGTGACTGCCGTTGGCCCTGTCAGTCAGAAAGAGAAGGATTTTTATTTCCTGATGTATTTTTCGTCCGTACCGATACTTTCACTGACAAAGCGCTCCGCTGTCATGTGAAGATTGTACTTCTCCCGGAGAGCTGCCAGCTGCGCCATCATCGGCGAAGCATGATGCGCGTCAATGGCAGCCTGATCCGTCCAGCTGTCGATCAGCAGGATTGTTTCCGGATCATCCAGCGGCATAAAATACTGATAGCGTACATTGCCCGGCTCTTTCCGGATGCTGTCTGCGATCCCTGAGGTTTGCATCTCCTCCGCGAAAGCCCTGGCATTTCCATTGGTACCCTGGTAATACAGATTTACAGTAATCATTGTTTCCCCCTGAGAATCATAAAGTTTTAGGCAGAATCCCCGGCCGGCTTCCAGTTTACATCATAGCATACCTTCATGAAAATGGAAAACCCGGCATTCACAATGCAAGGTGTTGGAAGGAGCGGAAAACCTGTGTTCGGAAAGCGTACGGATACGGGTTTGCGCAAACGGAACATTGCAGCCAAAAAGCCGAATCAAACGGAGGAGGGTGGACAGGAGTGCGCCTGTTTATTGGAATCAGTCCGTCCGATGACGTACGGCGGGCACTCGCCGGGATGCAGGCTTTCCTGCTCCGTTACGGAATCAGCGGCACATATCTGGCGCCGGAGAACCTGCATATGACACTGGCTTTTATCGGCGAGTATCCGGAAGCGGATATGGTCCTTGATGCCATGGGAAAAGTTGCGTTTGATCCGTTCCGGATCATATATGACCGTATCGGCACGTTCAGGAAAAGCATCGTCTGGGGAGGGACCGAACCTTCCCAACCGCTGGAAAACCTGGCAAAGAAACTGCGGTACGAGCTGGACAGGGCGGATATCCCGTTCGACCATGCGGAGTTTGTACCGCACTTTACCCTTGCCAGGCATGCAGGATTTGGCTGCGGCCTCCCGCCTGTGGAGATTGCACCCGTGCCCATGACCGTCAGCCGGATGATTCTGTTTCGTTCGGATCGAGGAGAGAATGGCATGGTATACACGCCGATCGGTGCTGCAGATGCCTGCTGAGAATAATCAGTAAACTGTGCGCTGTGTGATATATGATCCAGCCGCCGGCCGGGCAACTGAACGGCTCACCCGGGAAACGGAAGGGAGTGACGGATGATGAGACTGACACGACTGACGGAACATATATGGTATATGCCTTTTGAGGAGGAACGGGACCGTCCGAACCTTGGCTATGTGAAAGGCAATCACTGGAGCCTGGCGATTGACGCGGGCCACTCAGCGGCCCATGTAAGGGAGTTTTACAACCTCCTGGAAAAGGAGAACCTGCCGCTTCCGGGCCTGACGGTGCTTACCCACTGGCACTGGGACCATACCTTTGGGATGCATGCCGTGAAAGGCTTAACCCTTGCAAACGATAAGACAAACAGGTATCTTGCGGAGTGGAAGGAAAAAACAGAAAAGAACGGACCGGGGGAGTTCTTTGCACTTCATGAAAGCATCCGGAGAGAATACAGCGAAAACCCTGAGGTAATCGTGAAACAGGCGGATATTGTATTTAGCCGGGAAATTACGTTGGACCTGGGCAGCTGCACGGTGAAGGTTATTCAGGCGGAAGCGCCTCATACAGATGATTCCACCCTGGTCTGCGTGGATCATGATAAAACGTTATTCCTCGGCGATTCCGCAGGCGACGATTTCTTTACCGGAATCAAAAGGCCGGATCTCTGCAGGAAACTGGCTGATACGATCAGAAGGATCAATCCTGAGATATGTGTGGAGGGCCACTGGGTTCCTGCGAATCCGGAAGATACGCTGGCAGACCTGATGTGCGATATACCATGAATGGAAACAGGACATAGCCTTTGCGGAACAGGCCTGGGAAACCCGGTGGAATGGGTATATGCAGGATGAGGCGAAACCGGAGACGGATCCGGAAACAACGGTAGCAGCAAAAACGCCGGAAAGACGTGTACCCGGATTCAATGCCTGTCCGAAATACTGGCCGGCAAACGGACTGAAAGGGGCGGTGCAGATGATCAGGCAATTGCAGGACAAGAAAGTGATCTTTTTCGATGTGGGATATACATTGGATGCGCCGGCAGATGAATCCGCCCGCCCCTTGGCCCCAGTTCTTTCAATAACAGACCGACAGAGTCATCACATATCCTCATATACAAAAACCTTTCAATACAGTATGGTGTCCCTTATTCCGACAAACTGACTCATACACTTGTTTCCGGGATTGCCGCATGGCACCGGGAGACAGGAAACCATGCACGGGAGAAAAGCTGTTGATGGATCGCAGTTTATTGGGCCGGAAAGTATGCTGTCAGTTTTTCAGCGCTTCCGGGGAATCCAGCTTCATTGCCCTGCCAAGCAGTTTCAGGATCAGGGGGAACAGGGCGATGAACCAGAACACATGAATCATGGAGAAGAGCAGCTTGCCCCAGTGGTTTCCCAGCGCGCCGGTGAGCACAGGCCGCACCAGGCTTTTCAGA
This sequence comes from uncultured Clostridia bacterium, assembly GCA_946527725.1. GTDB lineage: Bacteria > Bacillota > Clostridia > Christensenellales > Aristaeellaceae > Aristaeella. Next base: position 6,867 of record CAMMYM010000050.1, on the reverse strand, counting down.
AGCACCACAGGCACCAGGCCGATCAGGCACAGGAGCAGGCTTTGCCATCCTTTTTTCAGGGGCCGGAACCGGATCCATTTCTTTTCCACAAAGCGGGCAGCAGTGAAACCGATGAACTTTCCCAGGTCTCCGTAACCATCGTTCATCATTTTGACAGGATCTACCAGGACCTTGCCGTTGCTGTCCAGATCCATGGGATAAGCCTTCAGGGAAATATACAGGATTCCGGCCCAGCCCAGCAGGAAGCCGCCCAGCAGGAACCAGTCCTCCTTCTCCGGGTGACGGTCCAGGTACGCCATCAGCTTCGCAGTGCAGATTAAGCTCAGCACGGAGAGAAAGATGGCGACAAAAACATCCTGGGGCGTATGTACACCCAGGTAATTCCGCGAAAAACCGGTCAGCAGGAGGAAGAAAACAAACAGGAAGGAAAGCCAGCGGGTCTTTTTGCTGTCCCACAGGTTCACTGCCATGCCGCCGGCAAGAGGAGCGGCCGTGGATGTGTGGCCGCTGGGGAAGGAATAGCCGGTTGCTGTTTTGATGGAATCACCTGCGGGAAGAATCCGCGCATCCCGGATCCAGGGCCGGTAAATACAGGCGGAAAGCTTGATGACGGGGGTCAGGAACATGCAAAAATAGTAAGATACAAGCGGGTAAAGCCCCTTCCGCTTGTCCTGGAACCAGTAGAAAAAGATAGGGATCAGAATCAGGTAGTCGACGGCAAAAGATGTAACAAATTCCATTGCGGGTGTAAGGGCGTTCTGGATATTGTTTCTGAAATCCTGTAGCCAGAGCAGGTATTGAACATCCATGATTAACCACTCCTCAAAACATGATCGGCCGGCAGCGAAAAAGCGCCGGAATAAGAAATTCGTTCTCCAATCCCGGATCCCTGCCGGGTTTCAGAGAATATTGCAATTCAGATGGGTACAGTATGGATGCCAAAAACGCGAAGTGGAAAACTGTGCCCCGGTACGGAAAATGATGAAAGGGACGGGATGCCAGAGGAAAGTACAGTGCCGGATGCGAATAACAGTATAATTGTATGAAGGATAAAGGGAAACAGTATCTGAGATGGTTTCAGGCACCGGAACGGAGGGTCCGGACGGATGTAACAAAAGGATCGCTGCGGAATAGATAAAGAATCAGGAGAACGAATAAAACAGGGTATTATATAATGAAGAATGCGGAGCAGCGATATCTCTGCAGATCAGCTGCCTTTGGCGGCAGGAGGAGGCATGAAGTGTTATGCGGCATGAATTGACCAGGCTTCCCGGGACAGGGGTGGAACTGGAAATGTACCTGACAGACAACCGGGCAGTGGAACCGGAAAGAAGGAGGGCACTTGCGCTGATCTTTCCCGGGGGTGCCTATGCCTGGCGCAGCGACCGGGAAGCGGAACCGGTCGCCCTGCGCCTGCTGTCCCTGGGGATCCAGGCGGCAGTGGTTCATTATTCAGTGGCACCGGCCCGTTATCCGAAAGCCCTGGAGGAAGCGGCAGAAGCTGTGGCTTATGCCCGGGCACATGCGGAAGATTGGCTTTGTGATCCCCACCGGATTGCGGTTCTGGGTTTTTCCGCCGGGGGGCATGCAGCAGCGCACATCGGTATGAAATGGCATCAGATGCCGCAGGGAATGAGCTGCAGGCCGGATGCCATGATCCTTTCCTATCCCGTGATCAGTTCCGGGTTATATGCCCACCGGGAATCCATCAAAAACCTTCTGGGGGACGACTATGAAAACCTGAAGGAAGAAGTATCCCTGGAAAAGTTTGTGAGGGATGACACCCCTCCTGTATTCCTGTGGCATACCCGGGAGGACGGATCTGTTCCTGTTGAAAACAGCCTTCTGCTGGCGGAAGCGCTTTGCAGGCATGGGATTGCTTTCGAACTGCATGTCTGGCAGCAGGGAGGACACGGCCTGTCCCTGGCCAACGACCAGGTCTATCCGGCGGGATCCGGGAACATCCGGCCTGAATGCCAGGAATGGATTGAAATGGCTGCCCGCTGGCTGCAGGAAATGCAGCAGTGATTCCGGGCAGTTGTGCCGGTTCGGCACCCATCTTGCTCGTTTCGCCTGAGCACCTCTGCCCGGATCCGATCTGATGCTTTTTACAAAACTCTTTATATGAAGCCTTGACGGATTCTTTTATATTTGATAAAATATGTTTGAATCAAACGCAATGAGGAGGGGAGAAGCAATGGATTACGATTATCGTGAAGCGATGAAGCTTGCCAATCAGCTTTGCTTCCCTCTTTATGCTGCTGCCCGGAATGTAACCGGTCTGTATACGCCGTGGCTGAAGCCGCTGGGACTGACTTACACACAGTACATCGTCTTTCTTGTTCTTTGGGAAAAAGACGGGGTATCCGTCACGGAGATCGGCGAAAGGCTGATGCTCGACAACGGTACGCTTTCACCCCTGCTGAAGAAGATGGAACAGGCCGGTTATGTGGAAAGACGCCGGTGCCGCAAGGACGACCGTATTGTTGAAATCACACTGACGGATGCAGGAAGGGCGCTGCAGGAGAAAGCAAAAGGCATTCCCGGCCATGTGGCAAGCTGCATCGATCTGCCGCCTGAAAAGGCACGGATGCTGTATGCTTTGCTTTATGAGCTGCTGGAAAACCAGAAAAACCATGACACCAAAGAAATGAAAGGAGAAAGAGAATGAAAACGATCTATGATTTCACGGTGAAGGACAGGCAGGGGCAGGAAGTCAGCCTGTCTGAGTACCAGGGCAAAGTCCTGCTGATTGTCAATACAGCGACCGGATGCGGCTTTACCCCGCATTACGAGCCTCTCGAAGCGATGTATAAGGACCTGCGGGACCGCGGCTTTGAGATCCTGGATTTCCCGAGCAATCAGTTTGCAGGCCAGGCTCCGGGCAGCGATGATGAGATTCACCAGTTCTGCACGCTGAAATTCGGCACGGAGTTCCCGCAGTTTGCAAAGATCGACGTGAACGGCGAAACCGCTGATCCGCTGTTTGCGTATCTCGCTTCGGAGAAGCCGTTCACAGGCTTCGGCAAGGGACTGAAGAGTGCGGCGCTGAACACATTTGCAGCCATGAACAATAAGAAATACGGCGATAAGACCTACATCGGCTGGAATTTCACGAAATTCCTGATTAACCGCGAAGGCAAGGTTATCGCCCGGTTCGAGCCGACCGTTGACATGAAGGAAGTCAGGGCTGCTGTCGAAGCTGCACTGTAAACCGGAAATGCCTGCGCTGTAAACAGCCGGAAAAAGCTTTAGTACGGCACAATCTTGAAAAAGGGAGAATACGGTTATGAAAGTCGCTGTAAGATACTATACCAAGACCGGCAATACCAAACGCCTTGCCGAAGCGATTGCCGAAGCTGCGGGCGTGGAAGCGCTTCCTATCAGTGAGCCTGTCACAGAGCAGGTTGACGTTCTGTTTCTCGGGAATTCCTATTACGCTTTCAGCATTGACCCGGAGGTGCGGAATTTCGTCAGGGCGCTGGACAGGAACAAGGTGGGACGAATCGTTAACTTTGGGTCTGCTGCCATGCTGAATTCAACCTATAAAAAGGTCAAGGCGGAAGCGGATAAATCCGGCATTCCCATGGATGAACGCGAGTTCCACTGCAAAGGTGAATTCAAGGGCATCCACAAGGGCAAGCCGGATGAGAGCGACCTGAAGGCTGCCGCGGAATTTGCAAGACAGATCATCAGGTAATTTCAGTAAGTGATACATGACATGCTCATTTACATGCCCATATTCCATCAGGCAGCAAAGGATCATGGGTTATGCAGCCTTCAATTCGGCAAAAGGCGCCGCTGGTTTTATCATCCTGTTCGCTGGCAGGTTTCTGCATATAGGGAGGAGACACATGAAGAAGACTGTTTCAATCATGTTGGCCGTGATGATCATGCTGGCCGCCTGCGGTATTGCCTCGGCGGAGCAGGGAACCAGGAAAATCGAAACTGCTGAGGACGCGGATGAATTTATGGCAGCTTTCCTGGGGGAACACCCCGAAGAAATGGAAGGCATATGGGCTTTTTCTCCTCAGATGGAAGCCGCGCTCATCCAGACGGGAGGGGTTGCAGGCCTGGCAAAACAACTGGCAGCATTGCTGGGTACGCCTGAATCCATTAAGCCGGCGTATGAAAGCGAAATAAGCGGCATGAAGGTGTTTTTTATTCCGGGTACCTTTTCTGCCATGCAGGCGGACCTGATCCTTGTTGTCCAGGACGGTGCGATCGCAGGCCTGCAGACCGGGACTTACAGCGGCAAGGAGGAGGCAGCCGAATCCGATCTGTATGACAGTATTGAATTGGCGCTGCCGGTTCCGCCGCTCGGTGAACTGCCCGGAATACTGACCGTGCCAAAGGGAGAAGGAACGTTTCCGGCGGTCATCCTTTTACAGGGCTCAGGCCCCAGTGACAAGGATGAATCGATTGGAAGCCTGAAACCTTTCCGGGATATTGCAGAAGGACTGGCAGGCCGGGGAATCGCGGTTTATCGTTTTGACAAGAGGTCCTATGTGTACGGCATGGAAATGTCGGCAAACAAGCAGATCACACTGGTTGATGAATATATTGAGGATGCTGTAAACGCTGTACAGCTGCTTGCCCGGCAGGACAGGATTGATCCGGAGCGCATCTTTGTACTGGGCCACAGCCTGGGCGGAAACGCGATTCCGGCTGTCGCACGGGAACTGAAAACAGCTCCGGCAAAAGCAAAAGGATTCATCATGATGGCCGCTTCACCCAGGCCCTTGGATGTGCTGATGCGGGAACAGTATGATTTCCTGTATTCCCTGCTCCCGGAAATCACTGATGAACAGAAAGCTGAAAAGGATGCGCTTTTTGCGGAACTGGACAAATTGCAGGATCTGGATTCACTGACAGCGGACGATACGGTCGCCGGTGTTTACTCCGCTTACTGGAAATGGCTGGCGGACTACGATGCTCTGCAGGCTGCCGGGGAAATCACAGAACCGGTGCTGCTGCTGCAGGGGGAAGAGGACTACCAGGTGACCATGGAAGACTTCGGAATCTGGAAAGATGCACTCGGTGAAAAAGAGAACTGGCAGATGATTTCCTGTCCGGGATTAACCCACACTTTCACCCCAGGTCGGAAAACGGAGGGTGCCGGAGCTTATTCCCGTCCTGGCAGGATGGACGCCCGGGTCATCCAGGATATCGCTGATTTTATTCTTCAATGAAAAGCTGGCAACAGAGGACTATCCCCGGCAGCGAAGTGACGTGCTGCCGGGGTGTTTTTCTGTTTTCCGGGCCTTCTGCAGTTGTGGAAAAACCGTCTTTGATATGGTAAACTTTCAAAGGCGATCCTGCAGGCCGCTGTTCAGGATTATGTTGATCCGGCGCCGAAAGATCCGATACGGTAACAGGAAAGCCGCTTTCATTGCTGCCGGGCGAAGGAAGGCAGAAAGATGCACAGCGCCGGTGATCTATGCGGAGCTTCTGCTGCGGCCATTGCTTCAGCCCCTCCCGTGGCGGCAAAATTGTAACCGGACAGGGCCAATGACTGAAAGCCCATGCTGAAAGAAACCGGAGGAAGCATCATGGATTCTTACCCTGCGGATGACCTGAAAAGCCCTTCCGGGCATGGGGCCGGGATAAATGACGGTACAGCGGTGAAGAATCAATACCGCACAGCGGATAACCTGAATACCCGGATCTCGATTCACAGCAAATATTCCACAAACAAACAGGGGTTCGGAAACTGGATTACTTCCCATTACCGGATCCGGGAAGGCGCATCCGTACTGGAACTCGGATGCGGGACCGGAGATATGTGGGCGAACCAGGAGGAGACCATCGGCCGCTGCAGCCGATTTGTGCTGTCGGACCTGTCCGCGGGCATGCTGGATAAAGCGAAGGAGACATTGCACAATTTTCCCGGGATCGAATACCGCACGATCGATATTCAGGATATTCCGTTTGCAGATCATGTATTTGACATAGTCATCGCCAACATGATGCTTTACCATGTGCCGGATCTTCAAAGGGGTCTCCGGGAAGTGAACCGTGTGCTGAAGGAAGACGGGATTTTTTACTGTGCGACATACGGTGAGCATGGTATGATGGAATATATCTGCAGCCTGTTTACAGGCGGTCAGGTTCAAAACCATATCAACGGTCATTTTACACTGCAGAATGGGGCGGAGAAACTGGGATCCGTCTTTTCAGATATCCGGAGACTGCTGTATGAGGATTCGCTTGAGATCACCGATGCGGACGATATGGTGGATTACATCTATTCCCTGACCGGTATGACTGATCTGCAGAAGCTTCCAAGAAGCGTTGTGAAGTCAGTGCTGGAAAAGAATATGCGGGACGGTATCCTGTATGTTCCCAAGGAATACGGGATGTTTATCGCAAGGAAATGATCGGGGGGAAAAAAGATGATCGCAGGATTTGTGATTTGGTCTGTTGTATTCCTGGTGCTGCTGGGCATTGGGATCTGGGCCTGGAAGTCCGAGAAAGGAGTGGCCTTTTATACCGGAACAAAACCTCCGGAGGTCACTGACGTCCGCAAATATAATCGTTCAGTAGCAGTCCTGTGGTTCGTTTATGCAGGACTGTTCGAACTGCTGGGGCTTCCGTTCCTCTTCATGAAGCAGAATCGCCTGGGCTTTCTGTGGTCCGTTGCCGGTGTTCCCCTGATCACGGTTGCACTGATGATTGCTTACAACCGGATTCTCCGTAAATATGAGGTGAAACGGAAAGCAGAATGACCGTTAAAACCGGCAGACAGCTGACCGGGATAAAAAAGTGTCCTGATTGCCCATAGCGTTCTGCATGTGGTATTCTTTCTACAGCGATTTCGAGCAGTAAACCGGGGAGCGAATAAGAAACTTTCAGAAAGGATGCAGC
>CAMMYM010000049.1 GCA_946527725.1 uncultured Clostridia bacterium | reverse complement strand
TGAATCCGGGCGCCGTGATCGGAAGGGATTCGAACGTGTATCCCACTTCCTGCGTGCGGGGAACAATCCCCGAAAAAAGCATCTGGAAAAACAACGGTACCGTTGTTGCAAAACATGAATAAATTCGGAGGGGAAAAACATGAAGGTTATTATTGCGGAAAACTATGAAGACGGCGCCAGGAAGGCGGCAGACGTGATCGAAAAGATCGTGCGCGCAAACCCGGAATGCACGCTGGGCCTTGCCACCGGCAGCAGCCCTGTCGGCATGTATAAGGAGCTTGCACGGAGGTGCCGCGAAGAAGGCCTCGATTTCAGCCGCGTCCACAGCGTCAACCTGGATGAATACGTCGGGCTGGAAGGAACCCACGACCAGAGCTATCGCTACTTTATGGACAGCAACCTGTTTGACCATATCAATATCGACAAAAAGAACACCTATGTTGCAAAGGGTACGGGCGACGTTGCCGCCAACCTGAAAGAGTTCAATGAAATCCTCGACAAAACCGATATTGACATCCAGGTGCTCGGCGTCGGACCGGACGGACACCTCGGATTCAACGAGCCCGGCGAAACCCTTTATGACGGCGCACACGAGGAAGTCCTGGACGATTCGACGATTGAAGCCAACAAGCGGTTTTTCGCCAGCAAGGAAGACGTCCCGACACATGCCGTGACCATGGGAATGGGCAATATCATGCGCGCGAAGCGGCTGCTGATGATCATCAGCGGAAACAAGCAGGAAGCCGCCACAAAGCTCCTGATCGAAGACAGGATCGATCCGAAATGCCCCTGCACCTTCATGCGGATGCACCGCGACGCAACCGTCGTGATCGAGAAGAAGCTCGCAGACGAAATCGGATACAAGGGATAAGGCAGAAAGCAAAACCCAAAGGAAAAGGCAGGCGCCGCGGCGCCTGCCTTTTCCTTTGGGCAATGCCGTCCTTTACCGGACGCTGAAAAGAAGCTCATCATACGTCGGGAAAGGCCAGTATGAACGGTCTGTAATCCGCTCAAGATGATCCGCGGAAGCGCGCAGGGCAGCCATGGCCGGCAGCACCCGGTTGCGCATATAGGAGGCGGCGGATTCGGGCGTGCTTTCCGCCGGCTTCCTGCTGAGCGCGTCAGACAGGGCATCGATGCAGTCGCTCAGCTTATCCGCTTCGCCGCAGAGCTCAGAAAGGAGCCCGTTTGTGCAGGCGAGGGGGACGGACGCTTCCCGGACGCGGTTGTGCGTTTCGGCAAGCTTTCCGGCATAAGCGAGCACGGACGGCAGGATCTGGCGCCGGCTCATCATCAGCATCGTTTCCGCTTCGATATTGATCATTTTTGCGTAGGAATCGAGGCCGATATCCCGGCGGGAACGAAGTTCTGATTCGGAAAGGACCTGGTGGATCCCGAAAAGGCGGATATTCTTCTCCGCCATATAGCAGGGAAGGGCTTCCACCGTCGACGGAAGGGAGAGCAGCCCGCGCTTTTCAGCTTCCCTGACCCATTCTTCGGAGTAATTGTTGCCGTTGAAAATGATGCGCTTATGGTCATGAATGGTCCTGACGATCAGGTCGTGCAGGGCGGAACGGAAGTCAGCGGCGTTTTCCAGCTCGTCCGCAAACTGGCGAAGGGATTCCGCAACGATCGTATTGATGACGACGTTTGCGTCAGAAACAGAAGCCGAGGAGCCGAGGGAGCGGAATTCAAACTTGTTTCCGGTAAAGGCAAAGGGCGAGGTCCTGTTCCGGTCGGTCGTATCCCTGGGGAATTTCGGAAGCACGTCGACCCCGATGGTCATATCCTTCTTTTCACGGCCGGAATAGCTGGCACCTGCTTCAAGCGCTTCCAGGATTTCAGTCAGTTCGTCCCCGAGGAAAATACTGATGATGGCAGGGGGCGCTTCACATCCGCCAAGCCTGTGGTCATTCCCGGCGGACGCGACGGATGCACGGAGCAGGTCCTGGTATTCGTCGACCGCCTTGATGACCGAAGCCAGGAAGAGCAGGAACTGGGCGCTTTCATGCGGGCTGTCGCCCGGGTCGAGCAGGTTGTGGCCCGTATTTGTGAACATGGACCAGTTGTTGTGCTTGCCGCTGCCGTTCACGCCTTCAAAGGGCTTTTCCGCAAGCAGGCATACCAGGTTGTGCCGCGAAGCGACTTTTTTCATCATCTCCATGGTGATCTGGTTATGGTCGCAGGCGACGTTTGCAATGGCATAGATCGGAGCCATTTCATGCTGGGCCGGCGCTGTTTCGTTGTGCTCCGTTTTGGCGAGCACGCCGAGTTTCCAGAGTTCCTCATTCAGGTCCGCCATAAATGCCTGGACCCGGGCCTGGATGGTGCCGAAAAAATGGTCGCCGAGTTCCTGCCCTTTGGGCGGCTTGGAACCGAAAAGCGTCCTTCCGGCAAAGATCAGGTCACTCCTGCGGTCAAAAAGGCCTTTATCGACGAGGAAATACTCCTGTTCAGGGCCGACGGTGGGCGTCACGCGCGTCGCATCCAGGCGGCCGAAGAGACGGAGGATGCGCACGGCCTGCTTGTTCAGCGCTTCCATGGAACGAAGGAGAGGGGTCTTCTTGTCCAGCGCCTCCCCGCCGTAGGAACAGTAGGCAGTCGGAATACAAAGGACATGGTCCTTAATGAACGCATAGGAAGTCGGATCCCACGCAGTGTAGCCACGCGCCTCAAAAGTGGAGCGGAGGCCGCCGTTGGGCAGGGAAGAAGCATCCGCTTCCCCGCGGACAAGCTCCTTTCCGGAAAACTCCTGGATCACAGCGCCGCCCGGCATCGGTGAAATGAAAGCGTCATGCTTTTCGGCGGTGACCGAATTCAGCGGCTGGAACCAGTGCGTATAATGCGTCGCCCCGCGTTCCAGGGCCCAGTCCTTCATCGCGTTGGCAACGACGCTGGCCACTTCCGGATCAAGGCGGCGGCCCTCGTCAATGGTCTTGTGCAGCGCTTTGTATGTTTCCTTCGGAAGACGCTGGCGCATGACTGAATCGTTGAACACATTTATTCCGAAAAGATCCTCCAAGCCTGGCATGCCAGTCACCTCCTGAATCAATTGATTCAGTTTAGAAGAATATCGTTGAAAAGTCAAGCCGTCGGCGGTTTTGAAGGACAGCGCCGGATCTTTATTCGTGATGGATTCGTAATTGTTTCTTCATATAATTATGATAAAATATTTTGTTGAACTAAAGTGTGAAATCACGGAGGATACGGAGATGTTTGAACCGAAGGTCAGGAACCAGCAGACGGACCTGCTGATGAAGGCAGTCCTTCACCTGCACAACGAAGAGGATGCATACCGTTTTTTTGAAGATCTCTGTACCATTCCGGAAATCAAAAGCATCAGCCAGCGCCTTGAAGTTGCCGTGCTGCTGCGGAAAAAGGAAACATACCAGAAAATTGCCGAACAGACAGGCGCCTCAAGCGCGACCATTTCCCGGGTCAATCGCGCCCTGACCTACGGCGCAGACGGATATAACCGTGTTCTCGAAGAAATGGAAAAGGAGTAATTTCGCAAAAATGGATTTAAGCATGCTGAACCGGGAACAACGGATCGCCGCAGAAACACTGGACGGGCCGGTGCTCATCCTTGCGGGGGCAGGCAGCGGAAAAACCCGTGCACTGACATACCGCATCGCCAATATGATCGACCACGGCATACCGGCATACCGGATCATGGCACTGACATTTACAAACAAAGCAGCGCGAGAGATGAAAACCAGGGTGGAAGGCCTTATCGGCACAGAAGCTGCCGCAGAAGCATGGATCAGCACATTCCACTCCACCTGCGCGAGAATCCTCCGCCGGGATATCGAAAAGCTGGGATACAGCCGTTCCTTTGTCATCTACGACGACGACGACCAGGGCAGGCTGCTGAAAGAAATCTACAAAAAGCTGAACATCGACGAAGCGTTCATTCCCATCCGCGAAGCAAAGGCAAAGACCAGCGACGCGAAGAACAGGCTGCTTACCGCCGACGAATGGTTCAGCAGGTCTGCGAGGGACAGGAGATCCAGCCTGATCCACGACATCATGACCGAATACGGAAGCAGGCTGAAATCCCTGAACGCGCTCGATTTTGACGATCTCCTGATGAAAACGCTGGAGCTTTTTGCCGAACATCCCCCTGTGCTCGAGCAGTACAGGCAGCGTTTCCGGTATATCCTGGTCGACGAATACCAGGATACGAACAAAGCGCAGTACGAGATGATCCGCCTGCTGACTTCCCAAAGCAGGAACCTTTGCGTCGTCGGCGACGACGACCAGAGCATCTACGGATGGCGCGGGGCTGATATCCGCAATATCCTCGACTTTGAGGACGACTATCCGGACGCAAAGATTATCAGGCTCGAACAGAACTACCGCTCAACCGCAAATATCCTGGACGCAGCCAACCAGCTGATTGCCAACAACGAAGGACGGAAGGACAAAAAGCTTTGGACGGAAAAGGGCGAAGGAGAAAAAATCCACTTTTACAGGGCATCAGACGAGCACGACGAGAGCATGTGGATGGCCCGTGAGATCTCGGCGCTGAAGCGCGGCGGAGAAGGATACAGCAGTTCCGCCATCCTGTACAGGACGAATGCACAGAGCCGCGTTCCGGAAGAAATCCTGATGAAGAGCGGGATTCCGTACAGGGTTTTCGGGGGGCAGAAATTCTATGAACGAAAGGAAATCAAAGACATCCTGTCCTACCTTCGCGTCATCGTGAACCCTGCAGACGACATTTCCCTTTTGCGCATTATCAATACGCCGAAACGGGCCATCGGGGAAACGACGGTACAGATCCTGTCCGACAGGGCCGCTTCGCTGGGTGTTCCCCTTTTCAGCGTCCTGAACGAACTTCCCGACGAACTGGGTTCACGGGCCAAAGCCAGCGTGAATGCATTTTTCTCGATGATGACTTTGCTCTGCGCGATGAACGAATGCATGGGGCTTACGGATTTCGTCGACACACTGATTGAAAAAACAGGGCTTGAGGAGCAATACAGGAAAGACGGTTCCGAGGAAGCGATGAACCGCATCGAAAACATGAATGAATTCAGGAACGCACTGCATGAATTCGCTGAAAACGACGAGAACCCGACGCTGGAAAGCTACCTTGAGAACGTTTCCCTGGTGACAGACCTGGACCGGGCGTCAGACAGCGGCGGATTTGTGACCATGATGACGCTGCACAGCGCAAAAGGCCTTGAATTCGACAATGTTTTTATTCCGGGCATGGAGGAAAACATTTTCCCGAGCATGCGGAGCGTATCCGAAGAAAACAGGCTGGAAGAAGAGCGGCGCCTGATGTATGTCGGCATCACAAGGGCGCGGAAAAGGCTGTTCCTTTCCCGCGCAGACGAACGGATGCAGTACAACCAGTTCATCCACAATCCGCCGAGCAGGTTCCTGAAGGAAATACCGGCCAGGCTGATCTCGGAAGCCTCATCCGGCAGGAACGGCGAAGGCCGGTTCACATCCGGGTATGCCGGCCCGGCCGCAAAACGGGAGATGCCTCCTGTACGGCCCCAGCCGTATGAAAAACCAAACCGCCCGGCAGCGGCGATCGGAAAAACCAGACTCACTTTCCGGGGGGCCGGGCTGGACAGCATCCCCGGCGTGCATAAGGGCATCGTCCCCAGCGCGGCGCGCAGCCTTGAAGCTTCGGCCACGGAGGGCTTGTTTGCAGTCAACGAACGCGTCCGGCATCCGAAATTCGGGAAAGGAACGGTTACCGACGTTTCCGGACGCGGAAAGGACGCACGGATCCGGATCCTTTTCGACAACGCGGGTGAAAAGGAACTCGCCCTGGCAATTGCACCAATTATCCGGCTGGAGGATGAAGCATGAATTCCGAGAAGCAAAAGCGGATGGAGGAACTGATCCGGGAGATCAGCAATGCTTCCTATGCTTACTATGTGCTTGACGATCCTTATATTTCCGATATGCAGTGGGACAGGCTGTATGACGAACTCAGGGCGCTTGAAGCAGAAACCGGCTGTGTATTGCCGGACAGCCCGACACAAAAAGTCGGCGGGGAAACGCTGAAGGGATTCGAGGAGCACACACATATCAACCGCCTGTGGTCGATGGACAAAGTCCAGAGCATCGAAGAACTGGATGCCTGGATTGCCAGGACCGAAAAGCTTGCTGGGAAACAAAACCTGCAATACTATGTGGAATACAAGTTTGACGGGCTGACGCTGAACCTGACCTATGAAGGCGGGAGACTGGTCCAGGCGGCGACGCGCGGGGACGGGATCCGCGGGGAAGCCATTCTTGCCCAGGCGAAAACGATCCACAGCGTGCCGAGGGAAATCCCGTACAAAGGGCTGCTTGAGGTGCAGGGCGAATGCATTATGCGGCTCAGCACTCTGGAAAAATACAACGCATCCCATCCCGAAGCGCCCCTTAAGAACGCACGCAACGCAGCCGCCGGCGCTTTGCGGAACCTCGACCCTTCCGTCACAGCTTCCCGGCACCTGGATGCCTTCTTCTACCAGATCGGCACCATTGAAAATGCGCCGTACCATTCGCAGCCCGGGATGCTCGACTTCCTGCGTTCAAACGGTTTCCAGGTCAGCCCCTTCCTCGGCAGCGGCACGGGCCGCATTGAAATCGAGCAATGCATCCGGAAGATTGAAGCAGAAAGAAGTTCGCTGGACTGGCTGATCGACGGGGTCGTGATCAAGATCGGCGACAATGCCCTGCGGGAACAGATGGGCTTTACAGAAAAGTTTCCCCGGTGGGCCGTCGCATTCAAATTTGAAGCGGAAGAAGCCGTTACCAAACTCCTTGACGTGACGTGGGAGCTCGGGCGGACCGGGAAGCTGACGCCGCTTGCACACGTGGAGCCGGTGGATTTTTACGGCGTTACCGTACGGAAGGCGACGCTGAACAACCTCGGCGATATCCAGCGGAAAGACGTCGCGATCGGATGCAACGTATGGATCCGGAGAAGCAACGACGTAATTCCGGAGATCACCGGGCGGGCCGGGGAGATCCAGCCCGGGGAAAAGCCGATTGAAAGCCCGGCGGCCTGCCCTGCATGCGGAAGCATCCTTGTCAGGCGCGGCGCGCACCTGTTCTGCATGAACCGGAAGACATGCCGGCCGCAGGCAGTTGCGCGGATTGCACACTTTGCCAGCCGCGAAGCCATGGATATCGAAGGGCTGAGCGAGAAGACCGCCGGCCAGCTGTATGACCAGGCCGGCATCCGCGAAACAGCGGACCTTTACAGGCTGACACCGATGGATTTCCTGATGCTGGACGGCTTCAAGGAAAAGAAGGCTGCAAACCTCAGCGAGTCCCTTGAAAAGAGCAAACACTGCGACCTTGACGCGTTCCTTTTCGCACTGGGCATTCCGAACATCGGGAGGAAAACCGCGAGGGACCTGGCGCAGGCATTCGGATCGCTGGAAAACCTGAAAAAGGCAACGCAGGAACAGCTGACGGCCCTTCCGGACATCGGGGAGGTCGTTGCCGGAAGCGTGACGGAATACTTCAGTTTCCCGGAGAACCTTGCGATGATCGACGCGATGCTGGCGGCCGGGGTGCAGCCCAGGGAACCCGAACACGCCGGGGAAGGCGTTTTCAGCGGAATGAGCATCGTTGTGACCGGTACGCTGCCGACGCTCAGCCGGAAACAGGCAGAGGACCTGATCCGTTCGTGCGGCGGCAATCCGGCCGGATCCGTCAGCAAAAAGACTGCCTTTGTCGTCGTCGGCGAGGATGCAGGCAGCAAACTGGCAAAGGCGCAGAGCCTGGGAATCGAGACGATTGACGAAGCTGAATTACGAAGAAGGGCGGGGAGATAAAAAAAGATGTTTTCGGGAATTACGGATTTTATCAACAACCTGCAGGCGGATCCTTCAGGAACGCTGATTTCGCTTGCGTACCTGGCTGTCTGCATCCTGTTCAGCCTGATCCTGCATGAATGCGCCCACGGATGGGTTGCGCTCAAATGCGGGGATCCGACAGCCAAGATGCTGGGCAGGCTGACGCTGAACCCGGCAAAGCACCTTGATCCGTTCGGCACCATCTGCATGATTTTCCTCCACTTCGGATGGGCAAAACCGGTGCCGGTCAATCCGCGGAACTTCCGGAACTACAGGCGGGACTACATCCTTGTTTCGATGGCAGGGATCGTTACGAACCTGATCCTGTGCATCGCAAGCCTTTTTGCCGCGGCTTTGCTTTCCAAGGTCATTTATCCTGCGGATGTCATTGCGTACGCGCGGAAATCAGGCCTGCAGAACAACCTGCTTGATTCCTACCATTTCCTGTATCCTTCCGCCATCTCCAACGGCGTATTCAATATCGTACCCTTCCAGGCAGGATTCGAATGGGCAGTATACGCGCAGCGCCTTTTCCTGATGCTTGCGGAAATCAACCTTGCTCTGGCCATTTTCAACCTGATCCCCGTACCCCCGCTGGACGGATACAGGTTCCTGGACATGTTTGTTTTCAAGGGAAGGCTCGCAATGGAGCGCGCGACCATGAATGCGATCCAGATCGGATTTATGTTTGTGCTGCTTTCGGGGGTCCTGACCGGCCTGTTAAGCACGGCGAACAAAGCGGTATTCGGCTTTTTCAGCAACTTTATATCAATGATTATTTAAAGAGCAGGGGCATATGCTGATACGGGAATTCAAACTGAAGGATTTTGACGGGCCGCTGGACCTGCTGCTGACACTGATCGGAAAGGCCAAGATCGATATCCGGGACATATTTGTCAGTGAAATCACTGACCAGTACCTTGAAATCGTCCGCAAAGCCCCGGACCTTGACATGGATGAAAGCAGCGATTTCCTGGTAATCGCTGCGACGCTGCTGGAGATCAAAAGCAGGGCAATGCTTCCCAAACCGGCTCCCCCGGAAGAGGAGGATCCGGAAACGGAACTGATACGCAGGCTGGAGGAGTACAAACAGTTTAAAGAGACGGCAGAACATATGAAAATGTTCGAAGAAGCCGCAAAACATGTTTTTACGAAGCTGCCGGAAGAGTATCCCCTCCCGCCCAAGGAATTTGAGCTGACCGGACTGACCCTCGAGGGACTTACGGAGGCCTTCATCCGGATCTGGAGCAGGAAGCCTTCCATGGACGACAATCCGGAGAGCAACCATTACGCGCCGAGGAATATCCACAGGGACAGCTATACCGTGCAGGAATGCATGCTGAACCTGATTCATACGGTGAAAAAGAAAAAGCGTATGAAGTTTTCCGAAGCGTTCGCCGATATTCCGACGCGGGAAGAAGTCGTTACATATTTCCTTGCCGTGCTGGAACTGCTCAAACTCGGGCAGATGCACCTGCGGCAGGATACCGTCTACGGGGATATCGAGCTGATTTACGGGAAATACAGGCATAAGGAGGAAACCGATCTGACCGGCGCATCGGATTATCGTACATGAACAGGGATTCTGAAGAAACCGTCACCAATGAAGGAACGCTCAGGGGAAAGATCGAAGCGATCCTGTTTGTTACCGGCGAAGCTGTTTCCACAAAAGAGCTGGCAAGGGCACTCCGGATCAGCGAAGGCCAGCTGGGCAAACTGCTGAATGAACTGAGCGACGAATACGACTACCAGCAGCGCGGATTCCTGCTCAAGCGGTTCGGCGACAAGGTGCAGCTGGCGACCCGCCCGCTGTATGCCGAAGACGTGGTCCGCCTGCTGCAGCCGGTGCAGCAGCAAAGCCTTACGCAGGCGGCGATGGAAACGCTGGCCGTCGTAGCATACAAGCAGCCGGTTACCAGGGCAGAGGTGGAGCAGATCCGGGGGGTTAAATGCGATTACAGCCTGCAAAGCCTCATGAACAAGGGGATGATCCAGGAAACCGGCAGGAAGGATACGATCGGGAGGCCGATCCTTTTCGGCACAACGGACAAATTCCTGAGCCATTTCGGCATCCGGTCCCTGGAGGACCTTCCTCCCATGCCGGAACCTGAAAACAGCGATGAAACAGCGGAAGGCAACCAATCCGAAGAAATCATACCATAATCAACCAGAAAAGGAGAATGAGCCATGGACGAGCAAAACAAGCCGAATGCAAGGAAAAAGAGGATCCTCGGTACAGGCAAGGGAATCGAAAAAAAAGGCGAGGGACTGGGGACAGGCCCGGTAGGCCAAAGCGACAACCGCCCGCCGCAGAGCGCTTTCACCCAGCAGCCCCAGCAGCAGGCACAGCGCCCCGTACAGCCGGCAGCACCGGCCCAGCGCCCTGCGCAGAATCCTTTTGCCAGGACCGAGCAGCGGCCGGCCCAGAACCCATTCAGCCAAAGGACTGAACGTCCTGCCGGACAGCAAACACCCGAACAAAACAGACCGCAGTCCAATCTGTTCGGGCAAAGCCAGCGCCCGCAGCAGGCTTCACAACGTCCGCAGCAGGCTGCACAGCGCCCGCAGCAAACTTACCAGCGCCCGCAGCAAACTTACCAGCGGCCGGCACAAAGCAGCCAGCAGGGCACACAGCGGCCCGCCGCGGCAAGGCCGGCGCAGGCGCAGCAATCTTCGCAGGGACAGCAAACCCGTGCCTCCCTGGGCGGCGGCGGCGGGAAACTGATCCTGATCCTGATTGCAGTGGTTGCTTTCTTCATTTTCGGCGGAAAGAACCTGCTGGGCGGCGGCGACAACTCCGGCGGCAGCATCCTGAACGAAATCACCTCCCAGACCCAGACGCAGGGCGGTACATCGGGCAGCGGTTCGCTGATGAACCTGCTCGGCTCCTTCATGGGCGGCGCCAGCAACAATTCCGCATATGATTTCAGCGGCATCCTCAGCGGCCTGACAGGCGGCGGAGCCGGCGGAACCGCATCGCTGACACAGCCTTCCGCATCCTCCTCCGGCAGCGGATACCAGCAATATTTCACGACAAACCTCGAAAACAACACCCCTGACGCCGATTTGACCGTCGCTGCAGGGGCACGCCAGAAATATACGGCCATCCGGGGCGGAAACCAGGACACGATGACAATCCTGGTCTATATGTGCGGCGCCGACCTGGAGAGCCAGAACGGCATGGCAACCTCCGACCTGAAGGAAATGCTGAATGCCAAGCTGAGCAATAAAATCAACCTGATCGTCTTTACAGGCGGGGCCAGGAAATGGAAAAACAACGTGGTCGACAGCAGGGTCAACCAGATTTACCAGATCAAGGACGGAAGCCTGACAAGGCTTGAGCAGGATTTCGGGACCGCGAGCATGACGAATCCTTCGACGCTTGCATCCTTTATCAAATACGGCAGGGACAACTTCCCGGCCAACCGCATGTGCCTGATCTTCTGGGACCACGGCGGCGGAAGCGTGAGCGGATACGGTTATGACGAAAGGTACGGCCAGGGACAGACGATGACCCTTGCCGGGATCAACGAGGCACTGAATAACGGCGGCGTCAAATTTGATTTTATCGGATTCGATACCTGCCTGATGGGCACGCTGGAAAACGGCCTGATGCTGGACAAATACGCAGACTATATGATCGCCAGCGAGGAATCGGAACCCGGCGTCGGATGGTACTACACAAACTGGCTGAACCAGCTGAGCAGGAACACTTCCATGGATACGGTCCGGATCGGGAAAATGATCGTGGACGATTTCGTCGAAGTCTGCGACCGGCAGTGCCGCGGACAGGCGACGACGCTCAGCGTCACCGACCTGGCCGAGCTGAGCGCCACCGTTCCGAAAGAACTGAAGGAATTCAGCATTGAAACAAACGAACTGATCCAGAACAAGGAATACAAAAAGGTTTCGACAGCAAGAAGCAAGACGCGCGAATTCGCCCAGCATGCCAGGATTGACCAGATCGACCTGATCCATTTTGCGAAAAACCTCGGCACCAAAGAGGGCAAGGAGCTGGCCTCGGCCCTGCAGGGCGCCATCAAATACAACCGGACCGGCGGCGGCATCAGCAACGCGTACGGACTGAGCATCTATTTCCCCTACAAGAAAGTCGGAACAGTCAGCAAAGCCGTATCCGCCTTCAAGGCGATCGGGATGGACGACGATTACATGCGCTGCATCCAGGAATTCGCAAGCCTTGAAGTGAGCGGCCAGATGGCCGGCGGATCGACCCCCCAGAGCTACGGAAGCAGCAATGCACTGGGCGGCCTGATGGAAAGCCTGCTGGGCGGCGGGAACACTTACAGCAGCATCGGCAATACCTACAGCAGCGGCGGACTTGAAAGCCTGCTGGGCGGCTACTTCGGCGGCGGGAGCCAGGGCGGCGGAACCGGCAGCATCCTGGACCTGTTCGGCGGAAGAAGCATCAACGCGGAAAAGGCTGCAGCCTATATCCAGGAAAACCACTT
>CAMMYM010000048.1 GCA_946527725.1 uncultured Clostridia bacterium | reverse complement strand
GGACGGTGCAGCGGTCCGCCACGGCCATGATCTCCGCCAGCTTGTGGCTGATGAAAAGGATGGATTTGCCCTCGGCGGCCAGGTTCCTCATGATTTGCATGAGCTCTTCGATTTCCTGCGGCGTCAGGACAGCCGTCGGCTCGTCAAAGATCAGGATTTCATTGTCCCGGTACAGCATCTTCAGGATTTCGGTGCGCTGCTGCATACCGACGGTAATATCCTCGATCTTCGCGTCAGGATCCACCTGCAGGCCGTACTTTTCCGACAGCGCGATGACTTTCTCCCTGGCCTGCTTCTTCTTCAGGAATCCCAGCTGGCCGACAGGCTCAACGCCCATAATAATGTTGTCCAGGACCGTAAAGCATTCCACAAGCTTGAAGTGCTGGTGCACCATGCCGATGCCCAGGTTGTTGGCATCGTTCGGGTTGTTGATTTTTACTTCTTTCCCGTCTTTTTTGATGGTGCCTTCCTCTGCCTGGTACAGGCCGAAGAGGACGCTCATCAGGGTGGATTTCCCGGCACCGTTTTCTCCCAGCAGCGCATGGATTTCCCCATGACGCAGCTGCAGGGTGATATCGTCATTGGCAACGATACCCGGGAAACGTTTGGTGATATGCAGCATTTCGATTGCATATTCACTCGCGTGCGTTTCGCCCAAGGCCCAACCCCCGCTTTCTTGTGTGATAATCCTTTCAGGAAATGCAGATTGCGGAGCAGTGTGCTCCGCTTTCTGAAAGAAACCCCCGTTCCCCGGAAGGAAAACAGGGGCTTCTTTCAAAAAACCGGGGATGCACCGCATCCCCGGCAGATGAGCATTGATTACTTGATGTTGCCCTGGTATTCAACTGCAACGGCAGTCACTGCGGGTTCAGCGTCAATCGCGTTGGACACAGTGATCTCACCGGCGAACATCTTGGCAACCAGCGCCTTGTAGTCGTCAGCGGTGAATCCGTCTGCAAACTGGGTGGAAGGAGCGATCTGGACGAAGTTGGCTTCGGGATCTTCGCCGATCAGGCCCAGGTTTTCAACTTTGCCGCCGGCGAAGCTGCCGTCCTTGACAGCCGCCAGTTCAGCGTTGACGGTGGCAGCCAGGCCCTTCATCGCGGAGGTCACGGTGATGCCTTCGCCGAACATTCCGTCAATGGTGCCCTTCTGGTCCACGTCCACACCGATGACCTTGCCGCCGACCTTGGCAGCCGCTTCACCGGCAGAGGTGAAGATACCGCCGCCGCAGGCGAAGACCACTTCGGTGCCGTTGGCATACCAGGTATCCATGTAGGCGGTGATGTCCGCATCGCCGTAGAACTGGTTGCCGTAGACGTACTTGATTTCAACATCGGTCAGGCCGAGCTCGGCAGCAGCAGCGTCAGCGCCCTGCACGAAGCCGTAGCCATAGCGGACAACCGCGGGAACCGCCATGCCGCCCAGGTAACCAAGCTTCTTGTAGCCCAGCTTCACAGCTGCGTAACCGGCCATGTAGCCGCACAGTTCTTCCTGGTACACAGCGCAGTACAGGTTGGCGGGAACGGCGGCAGCCAGGTCACCGATGTCGCCTTCGCTGACGTCCAGCGCGATGAAGGTGATGTCGCTGAACTCGGGAGCAACCTGCTGGATGGCGGGGCCAAAGGCGTATCCGGGCATCACGATGACGTTGAAGCCTTCGTCGATCGCCTTTTCAATGGAAGAGATACGGTCGGTATCAGAGTCGGAATTGGGCTTGTAGTACTGGAAGTCCAGGCCGGCACCTTCGCAGAAGGCCTTGCAGGCTTCGTACGTGGTCTGGTTGAAGGACTGGTCAGTAATGTCACCGTAGTCGGTGATCATCGCAACTTTCATGCCGTCATCCGCAGCGGCAAAGGACGCAACGGAAAGAAGCATGGCAACGGTCAGCAGGATAGCCAAAAACTTTTTCATTGGGGAACCCTCCTTAAAAAATTGTTCAGACCTTTCAGGCTTTCACCTGTTTTGAGTTACAGATATTATATCAGATTTCATACGGAAGAGTAAGACGAAAGTATTACATTTTTATGGAAACTCCGAAATTTACTCCGGGCGGAATTCGTCCAGGATCTGTTTTCCTGCGCTGGCACCGATGCGTTCCGCACCGGCGTCAATCATGGCTTTGCAGGAGGCCCAGTCCCGGATGCCGCCGGCAGCCTTGACTTTTACAGCGTCCCCGACGGTTTCCTTCATGAGGCGGACGTCCTCCGGGGTGGCGCCGCCGGTGCCGAAGCCGGTGGAAGTTTTGATGAAATCCGGCTTCACTTCTTTTGCGATCTCCGCCAGGCGGACAATCTGCTCTTTCGTGAGGTAGCAGTTTTCAAAGATGACCTTGCAGCCGGCGCCGCGGGTGTGGCAGGCGGCGGTGATTCTGGCCATTTCGTCCCTGACCAGGTCCCACTTTCCGTCCTTCACGTCGGAGACATTGACCACATAGTCGATTTCATCCGCTCCGTCGGCAATGGCGGTTTCGGCTTCGAAGACCTTGGCGGCGGTGGACATCTGACCGAGGGGGAATCCGGCGACGGTCCCCACAAGAACGCCGGTGCCTTTGACCAGGTCTTTGCACAGGGCAGTGAAGGCTGAATTGACCATTACCGAAGCAAAGTGATACGTTTTCGCTTCGTCACAGAGCTTCCGGATATCGTCCCGGGTGGCGGTCGCCTTGAGGTTGGTATGGTCGATCATACCGGCAACGGTTTCTTTTGTCAGCAGCTTTGCATCCATTATTCTTTTCTCCTTTGGGCCGCCAGAGCGGCAGGAATTTTTTCACCGGCAACAGTATAGCATATTTACGGCAGATAGTGTATAGTGATCACGAGTCTGTTGCTGCAAATCAGAAAAGGGGATAAGGAAATGGGCATGGATTTTGATCGGAAGGAACTGATCCGGACGGCGATCGAACAGCAAAAGAAAGCTTATGCGCCTTATTCCGGGTTTTATGTCGGCGCGGCAGTGATGGCGGATTCCGGGAAAGTGTATACGGGCGTGAATGCCGAAAACGCTTCCTATCCCGCCGGGATCTGCGCGGAACGGGCGGCCATTTTCCATGCGGTGTCCTGCGGCGAGCGCAGGTTTGAGGCGATTGCCATCGTCGGCGGAATGGGCGGCGTCAATACGGCCTGCTGCCAGCCGTGCGGCATTTGCAGGCAGGTGATGCGGGAATTCTGCGACCCGGAAAAAATGCGGGTCCTGATGGCAAAATCGCCGGAAGAATACAGGGAAATGACGCTGGATGAACTGCTGCCGGAGAGCTTCGGCCCGGAAGACCTGCCGGAACGGTAAGCAGCGGACCGGGGCCGGAAAACAGGAAAACAGGGGAGACAGGGACAATGGCAAAGCTTTATTTCCGTTACGGGGCGATGGGGTCCTCAAAGACAGCCAATGCGATTATGGTGCAGTACAATTACGAAGAGCGCGGACAGAAGGCGCTGATGGTCAAACCCGCGCTTGAAAACCGGGACGGCGAAAAAATCGTGGCGTCCCGGTCCGGCCTGAAAGCGGAATGTACGTTTATGGAAGATCTGACGCTGGAGGCAGCGGCAAAATATGACTGCATCATCGTGGATGAAGCCCAGTTCCTGAAAAAGGAACAGGTGCAGCTGCTGGTGGATATTGTGGACAAAGGAAATGTGCCGGTGATCTGCTACGGCCTGCGTGCCGATTTCCAGGGGAACCTGTTCGAAGGGAGCCTCTGGCTGCTTGCCTGGGCGGATTCCATCGAGGAAATCAAAACGGTTTGCTGGTGCGGAAAGAAGGCGACCTGCAACGCCAGGCTGTCCGGCGGAAAGGTCATCAAGGAAGGCGAGCAGGTCATGCTCGGCGGGAATGAGAGCTATATTGCCCTGTGCAGGAAGCATTGGGCGCTCGGGATGACGAGGGATTAGTTCCCGGCACGGACAGCCAGGGTTACGCTCCGGGGCGCCGCCCGGATCACGGTGCCTTCACCGGCCTTGCCTTCGGGCAGGGCCGTATCTTTTTCCAGGAGGATCGTCCAGCCGTTCCAGCCGGCAGGTACGGAGGCCCGGGCTTCTGAAATGCCGGGGTTGACCAGGGCGAAAGCGGCCGCTTCGCCGTTCACGGTCCAGGTAACGGCGATGACGCCGCCGTCCAGGACTTCGCAGTCCGGCGCGTCCCCGGAGCGGATGAAACTGTTTTCCTTCCGCAGGGTGATCAGCCCGCGGTAGTATTCGGACATGGCCAGCTGCGCGCTGCCGGGGGCGAGGCTGTCCCAGTCCAGGTTGTTCACCTCGTCGGATGATTTGTAGCTGTTGCTGTCTCCCTGTTTTGTACGGAGCATTTCCTCACCGGCAAGGAAGAAGGGCGTGCCGCGGCTGAGCATGACGGCGGCGGCGCATACGCGGTTCATCGCCAGGCGGTCCGCTTCCGAAGCGTAGGGGCAGGACAGCTTCAGCTTGTCCCAGAGCGTGTTGTTATCATGGGAAGAAGTATAGTTGATGACCATGCCGCCGTTGACGCTCCAGGAGGCAGCGCTGCCCTGCAGGCCGCCGCGGAGGCCGAAGATCACCTTGTTCGCGTTGGTTTTGTTGGGCGTGCCGTTGGCATAGCCGGTATCCCGGACATCAAAGACGCTGCCCTTCAGGCCGTCGCGGATCACATCGTTGAAGACGGCGACGGATCCGATGCCGTCTCCGGAAGCTGTGACTTGCTTTATGTTCGACTGGCTTGCCCTGCGGTTGTCATGCAGCGGCGAGGAACCGCCGGTCCAGCCTTCACCGTAGATCAGGGCCTGCGGATTGACGCTGTGGACGGCTTCCTCCACAGCCTGCATGGTCTCGGTATCATGCAGGGCCATGAGGTCGAAACGGAAGCCGTCCAGCTTATATTCTTCAGCCCAGTAGCGGACGGAATCCACGATATACCTGCGGCACATGATCCGGTCGGAGGCGGTTTCGTTTCCGCAGCCGCTGCCGTTGGCCGGGCTGCCGTCCCCGTTGAAGCGGTAATAGTAATAGGGGACAATCATGTTCAGGCAGGAGTCGATGGAATAGGTATGGTTATAGACCACATCCATGACGACGCCCAGGCCGCGGCTGTGCAGGCCCTGGACCATCTGCTTGAATTCCCGTACGCGGACTTCGCCGTGATACGGGTCGGTGGCATAGCTGCCTTCCGGCGCGTTGTAATTCTTCGGATCGTAGCCCCAGTTGAACTGCGGTTCGCTGCTGCTCTCGTCCACGGTGGCGTAATCATAGACGGGCTGGAGGTGTACATGGGTGACACCCAGCTTCGCCAGGTAATCCACTCCGGCCGGGATGCCGGAGGCGTTGGTGAGCCCGGCCTCTGTGAAAGCCAGGTATTTGCCTGGGTATTCGGTGCCGTCCAGCCGGTTGGAGAAATCGCGGACGTGTACTTCCCAGATCACAGCGTCCTCATAGGAGGTGAGGCCGCTGTCGAAGACGCTGTCCCGGAAACCTTCCGGATCCGTCTGCCGCAGGTCAACGACCATGCCGCGGTCCCCGTTGACGCCGACTGTCCGGGCGTAGGGATCCACAGCTTCATGGACGCCGATGGCGGTAGTAACCGTATAGGTGTAATAGGTGCCATGGCCGCAGGCAGCTTCTGCGCTCCAGACGCCTTTTTCCCCGGGGGCCATGGGAAGCACATCATACGCTTCGCCGCCGTTCCCGGCTTCGTAAAGGTTCAGGGAAACCGCCGACGCGGTGGGCGCCCAGACTTTGAAAACGGTTTTGTCCCCGTTGATGACAGCGCCCAGATCATCCCCGTCGTAGGTGTAGTTTTCAATGAATTCAGCGCTGTCGAACAGCTGCGTCGGAACGGCGGGCAGCTTGCCGTACTTATCGATTTCCACCGTATAGGTGCGGGATAAATCCAGCGGCTCCGCCAGGGTGATAACGCCGTTGTTGACGTTATTGCCAAGGCTGGATACCTTTTCAATCCGGACATCCTTTCCGCCGAGGCGGACATGAACCTGGTCCATGCGTTCCAGGCGGGTTTCCGGACGGATGGAATAACGGATTTCCGTCGGGGAGATGATACCGGCCAGGTTGAAAACCCGGATGGGGTTCAGGGTTTTTCCGCCATCCGGGCTGGTGTACTGCATTTCGTCCCCCGGCCGGAGGAAGATCTCCGTCAGGCTGCCTTCCAGGGCAGCGTAGCGGTCCCCGTCATAATCTTTCGTGGCGGAACCCCAGGAGGTGCCGCCGGGATCGGAGCAGGCTTTCCGGACAATGAAGCCGACCTCAGCCACGTCGGCCGGGACCTCCACCGTGCAGCGGGCGCCGTACTCGCAGGGCTCAAAGAGGACACCGCGTCCGTCTTTGCCCGGAAACCAGATCCAGACATCACAGTTTTCGTAATTGCCGTCTTCGCTGGCCCAATACAGGACCAGGGTACGGTTTCCTTCAGCCGCGCTGAAGGAAAGCGGAGAGGAGCAAAGCGCAAGGGCCAGGCAGAAAGCCGCAATCTTCCATACAAGGCTTTTGCCGGTATGCAAAAAAGGACGGTACATAAATGATCCTCCTTTATCCGGATGTTTGTTTTGCCGCATCCATTATGCCATAATCCAGCATGCTTGTCACGAAGAAACGCGCAGTGGTATACTTCCTGCAGAAATGAACGAGACAGGCGGAGACAGGCATGTATTATTACGAGAAGGATTACATTATGCGCCTGATCCACGGGGTGGCGCAGGTGCTGGCGAAACTGCTCCTCGGGAAAGAGATGGAACAGGAGGGCGAACTGATCGTCCTGCGGGACCAGCGGGCGAAGGACGAGCATGATATCCTGCGCCGTATGATTGATGAAGGGCAGGTGAACCAGGCGGAGGAGAAGCTGTTTGACCTGCTGGAATATGCCGCATGGGACGACCGGGAAAAGGCGTCCCTGGCGATTGCGTTCTACGATTACCTGAACAGCAGGGACGATGCATTCCTTGCGGCAGCGGATTTTTCACGGGACGAGATTATCACCGGGATGGAAGACGCGCTGAAGCTTGCCAATATGGAGATTCCGGAATACCTGCGGCTGGGCTGACGGCCGGACGGCAAAAACGCCTGCCGGCTGCCGGGACTATTCGAGGGACCTGTAGTAAGCCTCAAGTCTCGGGCGGGCGGCAAGATATACAGGAGCCAGGGCGGGATCAAACTGGGAACCAAATCCTTCCCGGATGATGGCATCCGCTTTTTCGAACGACAGCTTTTCCTTATAAACACGCCTGCTGACCAATGCGTCATATACATCCGCAACGGCCATGATACGGGCTTCGAGGGGGATCTGCTCCTTCGCCAGGTGTTCGGGATAACCGGAACCGTCCCAGCGTTCATGGTGGTAATGTGCGACGTTTTCCGCAATTTCGTGGAATGCGTCGTCATCGGTGTTCCTGAGGATCTCATGGACGATACGGGCGCCTTCGGCAGCATGGGTTTTCATGATTTCGAATTCCTCAGGCGTGAAACGGCCGGGCTTGCGCAGAATCCCGTCGTCGACGGCGATCTTTCCCAGGTCATGCATGGGGGCGGCCTTGATCAGGTTGCGGATGAAACCCTCCTCCAGCACAGGGGCTCCGGTTTCCTGCGCTGCTTCGGCCAGCAGGCGGACACCCTCGCTGGTGCGGCGGATATGCCCTCCTGTGGAGTTGTCACGGCTTTCCACCATGGTGGCCATACTCATGATCAGGTTATCGTGCATGGCGACGATATGGGAGGTCTTTTGCTTTACCTGCCTGTCAAGTTCTTCGTTGAACGAAGTGAGGAGCTTGATGTTTTCCCGGTCGAGGGTATCATCCACGCCGATGACTTCATAGCCTTTCAGGGAACGGCGGCTGTTCAGCACCTGGACGGAGAAAGCCCAGGTTTTTCCGTCCTTTTCCAGGAAATGCCTGTTCGCTTCCGTGTCCTCCGGATGATCCCGGAACCCTTCCAGCCAGGGCAGGATCAGGTTCTGCATGGATTTGCTGCGGTGGAGCCCCAGGTCCACGGTAAGGTTGCTGAGTTCCGGAAGGACGGCCTTTGCCGCTGTATTGCTGCCCAGGTAGTTGAAATGGTCATCAAAGTTGATAAAGCATGTTTTTCCTGCCCTGACCATGGCGTCCGCCGCGGTATCCTCCACATTGTAGAGGCTGACGCGATAGGCAATGATGAGGTAGCACAGCTGGGCAAAAAGATAACCGGCCGGCGTAAGTTCGATCTCCGGAAAGAGCCGCCGTCCGATGAAGAAGAAGGCCATGCAAACGCTGTCAGGCAGCAAAAGCAGCAGCAGGACCTTCCGGCTGACCTGGTTTTTCCGGATCAGGCTGTAGATGATTGTGCAGATGCTGATGAAGTAATAGGCGATGACCATCGCATAGAACACGGAATGCATAAAACCGTATTCCTTGACGAACAGCCAGCGGCCCTCCTGCTCAGCAAACCCGGCGCTTTTGTAGAATACCGTTCCATGCCCGATGGTCTGCACGGACAGGAAAACCAGGGATGTGAAAAGCATAAAGGCAAACTGCACGATCCGGGGAAGGCGGATCGTACACAGTCCGAACACAGCGAGCATGATCAGCAGGGACAGGAAGCATCCGCCGATGTACGCGAACCGTGTGGCGATCAGCATGGCTTCCGTGCTTTCAGCCTGCGACTGCAGCAAAAAACCAAGGTTGGCAATGGGAATCAGGAAAAAAATCAGGGTGATATGCACGTTGAAATTCTTTCGCCAGAGGAGCATATATGCTCCGGACAATGCCAGGGATACCAGGAACAGGACCAGATAATATGTTTGCATCATGCACCGTCCCGAATCAGAATAAGCCCGGTAAATTATACATCCATGCATATCCTGCCGCAAATACGCCCGGAAAGAATCGGAAAGTCTGTTGACTTTTTAATAATATCATCATAAAATTGACATGAATTTGTAAGAAATGCACGATAAACGGAGGCCTGCCACGATGAAGCGCCTGATAAGCATATTCCTGGTCCTTGCGCTGCTGGTATGTACCATCCCGGCACAGGCTGCTGCCGGAACGCTCCGGAGGGGATCAAAGGGCCGGGAAGTCACAAAGCTGCAGAATGCCCTGAAAGACCTCGGATACTATACGATGGCTGTCGACGGAAAATACGGTAAGGGAACCGAGGCAGCGGTGAAGGCCTACCAGAAAAAGAACGGGCTGGCGGCAGACGGGATCGCCGGGCCGAAAACCCAGGGGAAACTGTATGGGAGTACCGCGGCTGCGCCCGGGGCGCAGGCGCCGTCCGCTGAAACAGCGGCCCCTGCGGCGGGCGCAGTTTCATCGTCGTCGCTCAGCCTGGGCAGCAGCGGCAGCAAAGTATCAGCAATGCAGGAAAAACTGTGGTACCTGGGCTACTATACCGGCAGCGCCGACGGTAACTTCGGAACGGATACCTATCAGGCGGTTGCTGCCTTCCAGAAGGCGAAAGGCCTGAAAAAGGACGGAATCGCCGGGAAAAAGACCCTGTCAGCCCTGGAAACAGCGTGGAAGGCCGCAAAAACCGCGGCCGGATCCCTTCCGGACGAAGCGGCAGCCCTGCTGAACCGGATCGCAGCCGGGAGCGGGGCGGCCTGCGGGACGCTTGTGCTCTCAAAAAACGGGCAGACCTTCCTGACATGGTCCTTCGGAGGCGTAAATGACAGGACATGCTTCCGGATTGCTTCGATCACGAAGTGGGTCACGGCGATCGGCCTGATGACGCTTTATGACCAGGGGAGGCTGGACCTGGACCGGGATATCAGCGAATACCTGCCGTTCCAGGTTCGCAATCCGGCATGGCCCGGCACGCCGGTCACGGCACGGATGCTGCTGAGCCATACATCCTCCCTTTCCCCGGACGCCACGGTATACCGCCCCGATTGGGAGAGGATCGGGAAGAACGGTTACGATCCTGTTTTTGACGAAAGCATCCGGCCGGGGACACAATATGCATACGCGGATTATAACGGAGCGCTGTTCGGCTGCCTGATTGAGGCAATCACCGGGGAGAGCGTGCAGAATTATGTGAACAGGATGGTTTTTGCCCCGCTGGGGGTGACCGCCGCTTATTCGCCGAATTTCCTGCCGGCAGGGACCCCGGCGAAGGATACGCTGAAGGCAAACGGCAGGGTGGCTATCTCCGTGAAGAACGACCGGAACGCCAGATACAATAATACAGCGGATCCGAAGGGAAACAACGGATATACCGTCGGCAGGCTGTATATCAGCACGTCGGCACTGACCAGGCTTGCCCAGATGATGCTTTCCGGCGGCTCCCTGAATGGGGTGAAGATCCTCGAACCGTCCACTGTGGCGCTGATGGAAGCGGACCAGCCCGGACTTGCTGAAAGCAGGTACGGCCTGAGTACAGTCCGGCATAACCAGTTTCCCGGAGGCACCTGGTACGGGCACCAGGGGCGGTACAGCGGCCTGACGTCCAACATATACTACCAGCGTGAGACGGGAATCACCCTGGCCCTGGTGATGGACGGGTACGATTACCAGCTGCAGGACAACATTGTGATGCCTGCCGTGATGCTCCTGAACAATATGGAAATGCTTTCAGCGCTCTCCGCTCCTGTCCCGGGACAGGAATAAACACGTCAGCTTTTTCCGGCAGGCACAGGTTCCTTCCGGTCTTCCGCCGCCTTTCTTTCAAGGCGGCGGATTCTGTTGATATGGCGCTCAAAATCCCCGCTGCTGATCAGTTCGGCAAGCACATATTGTTCAAAGGCCGGAACAGTACAGCTGTAGAAACCGACACGCAGTTCGAAAACAGGCAGCAGCGCCCGCGGCAGCACCATATATCCGACGCGGAAGGATGGGGATACGGTGCGGGAGAAGGTGTTCAGGTAGATGATGTTCTGGTGCGGGGCAGCGGCAAAGAGCGTTTCCTCCGGTTTGCGGAGGAGGGAAAACTCCGATTCATAGTCATCCTCAACGATATACCTGTCCGGTTCCGATGCCCAGCGGAGGTATTCCCTGCGCTTGGAGGCGGTGGCTGTAACGCCGCTCGGAAAGCTGCGGAAGGGAGTGACATGCAGGACGGAAGCCGGCGTATCCTGCAGGGAAGCTGACAGGATGCCGTCTTTTCCCAGCGGGCAATATGCGACCTGCACGCCTCGGGAACGATAGACCTGCTCGATTTTCTGGTAGGAAGGGGCCTCGATGCCGTATATGCGGCCGCTGCCCAGCAGCTCCAGCGCCAGGCCGTAAAGGTATTCCGCGCCGGCGCCGATGACGATCTGGTCGCTGCTTACCCGGATTCCCCGGTTGCGCGCCAGGTAGCGGCAAAGCGCGTCTTTCAGCTCCGTACAGCCTGTATTCGGCGGGCGGACCAGGATCGCTTCCCCGTATTCCGTCAGGACACGGCGCATGACACGGGCCAGCGGGGGAAAAGGGAAGGCATCACGATCCCCCGCTGACAAGGCCGGCAGCGCCTGCCTTTCCGGACGGACGGGGGACAGGGCAAAACTGTCCGCCTCCCTGTAGATGACATAGTATCCGCTGCGCGGACGGGATTCAGCATATCCTTCCTCGCAAAGCAGTTCAATGCTGTGGTCTGCTGTCACCGCGCTGACGCCCCGGTCCCGTGCCAGGGAACGGCGGGATGGCAGGCGGCTGCCAAACGGCCTGGCGCCGGAGAGGATCTCTTCCCGAAGAGACTCGTACAGGGCCAGGTAAGCCGGTTTTTCTTTTTTCATCTGGTATTATAAAATTCTCCGTTTCTGGCACTTTTCATATGGCCAAATGAAGCATATACTTCTTTGCAACCAAAGTCAAGAAGGAAGGCATGGGGAATGAAGAAGAGTGAAATCCAGCTGACGAGAATTGTGTTCGGTGCTGTGCTGGCAGCGCTGGTGTTCGTGGTCACGCTGTTCCGTTTTCCGCTCCTGGGTTCGAAGGTCCATTTTGCAAATGCAGTCTGCCTGCTGAGCGGATTGCTGCTGGGGCCGGTCTGGGGCGGCTTTGCGGCCGGCCTCGGTTCGGCACTGTATGATATGGCTCTTTACAATGAAGGAGTTGTAAACCTGCTGATTACTTTTGTATCCAAGTTTGCCATGGCATGGGTATGCGGCATGATTGCCGGAAAACGCAGCGGCGGCAAAGTGCAGCCGGTGCTGCGGGTGGTTGTTGCCTGTGTGGCCGGCGCACTGTCATATGTGGCGCTGTACATGCTGAAGACAGCCGTTTACGGTGCAATTGCAGGCAACGCATGGGCCGCGATGGCCAGCAAGTTCCCGGCATCCATCATCAATGCAGCAGCAGCCATGGTTGCGGCCCCGATCTTCTACCATGCCGTTGTTCCGGCGCTGAAGGCCGCCGGCGTGCTGAGAAAGCTGGATGAGGCAGCCTGACATTGTCCTGGTTTGCCTGACTGAAAAACGCTTATGCAGGTCTTGCATAAGCGTTTTTCAGTCAGGCGCGCCCGGCGGCGCACGTCAGGCGTCCAGCTTTGCGGAGGCATCCTTCAGGAGCTCGATGATGGGCAGGTG
>CAMMYM010000047.1 GCA_946527725.1 uncultured Clostridia bacterium | reverse complement strand
GCGCAAATTAGTGCTAATTCGTACGAATTGGCACAACCGGAGGTGCTACCGTGACGCGCTGTTATTTGACGGATACGGTATGCCCATGTGGAGTGTAGCAGATCCTGAAGCAGGAAAACAGACACTGATTATTTGACCGTTACTGAAGATAACGCTTTTTCCTTTTCTCTTTTCATGATTGGAAGCCATTCCTTAAAAGCATTGTAAAACGGGACACCAAATCCAATAATTCCAAAAACCAGGCAATTCACGAACTCTTTCTTGGCTTTCTCATATTCTGAGCTGTACATAATTGAATCTCCTCCCTGTTCCCAAATTCATTAAATCCTACATCAAAAATCCGCTAATTTTCCGGAAAGAATTCCTGACACAGCAGGACAAAATGAAAAACTGTTAAATTTATCATAATGGAATAACGGAAGGAGATTGTTATGCGACGCCTTTTCAGAAACAGGACAGCTTCCGATTGTTTTCTTTTTATTCTTATACTGGGAAGTGCTCTCGCTGTCTCTTTTGCATTGGCATCCGTCGACAATGACAACAATCCTTTTGCTATGGCTGTTTTTATCCTGGCAGTCGCCCTCATTGCACGTGCAACGAAGGGGTATTTCTGGGGTGTTGCAGCATCCCTGATAGGCACACTCTGCGTAAACTATTTTTTCACTTATCCGTTCTGGGCTCTCAATGTGAACTACCCCGGTTACCCGCTGACAATATCTGTCATGCTGCTGGTTTCAATTCTGATCAGCACATTAACGACTCAGATCAAAAGGCAGGAACATCTGCGTTATGAAGTGGAGCGGGAAAAAATGCATGCAAACCTGCTCCGAGCTGTATCGCATGATATCCGTACACCATTGGCGTCCATTCTCGGAGCAAGTTCCGCCCTGCAGGAACCCCCTCTCCTCAAAAGCTTTGGAGGTGCTGAAAACAAAGGTGTAGAGATCGTTATCTGGTGAACAAAGAAAGAAAGAAAGTGCAAGGTGGTTTAGCTGTTTTGATGAATTTCGGAGGAGACACAGAACCGTCCCCTGTCTCTTTGTAAGGGGCGGGAGTGACAACTTTGATCTTGCCAGGTCCACGCCCTTTGGGATATGCTTGGGCTGATGCGGAACACATCCGGAAACAGGCAGGAACAGTTCGGACAGATGCCGCAAAAAGGAATAAAGGAGAGACAGGAAATGGAACTGATACAGAGCTTCTCAGTGGACCATACGCGTATTGTGCCCGGTATTTTCACCAGCAGGGTTGACCGCCTGGGGGAATACTCAGTCACGACTTATGATATCAGGCTCAAAAGGCCGAACAGGGAGCCGGTGATCGATGTCGCTGCAATGCATTCGCTTGAGCATATTATCGCGACGTTCCTGCGCAACGATCCCGACTGGAAGGATGAGGTTGTTTACTGGGGCCCTATGGGATGCCTTACGGGATTTTACCTGATCCTCAAGGGCAGCCGCGCACCGGAGGAACTGTATGATCTGATGCTGAAGGCTTTCAGGTTCGCGGGCGAAGCACAGGAAGTGCCCGGCACCACACCTGAAAACTGCGGACGCTGCCTGATGCACGACCTCGGAATGGCAAAATGGTATGCAAAGGAATTTGCATCCTATCTTGAAGCAAACGCCGGGAACAGGACGATCTTCGAATACCCCGGGGCGGAACGGCTCGTAACCGGAGACGGGCAGCAGTTTTACGATTCCTGATGATGTGCCGGAACACCGGCAGGGAAAGAACGGGTACAGGGAGGAAGGACGATGGCGTTTAAACTGGCTGTGATCGGCGCGGGGAGTCTGACATTCACCCGCACGCTGTTTTCTGATATCATGCATGTCCCGGAGCTGCGGGGCCTGGAAGTCGCCTTCACGGACATCAACCCGCGGAACCTTGAAATGGTTACCCGGCTATGCCAGCGGGACCTGGAAGCGAATGGGATTCCGACGCGGATCCAGGCCACGACGGATCGCCGCGAGGCACTGAAAGGTGCCCGCTATATCGTTAATTGTGTCCGTATCGGCGGACTGGAAGCCTTTGAAACGGATATCGATATCCCCCTCAAATACGGCGTGGACCAGTGCGTGGGTGACACGCTGTGCATCGGCGGGATCATGTACGGCCAGCGCGGTATCGCGGCAGTGCTGGATTTCTGCAAAGATATCCGGGAGGCCGCGGAGCCCGGGGCGCTGCTGCTGAATTACTCGAACCCCATGGCGATGCTGACCTGGGCGTGCATCAAATACGGCGGGGTACGAACGATAGGCTTGTGCCACGGGGAGATTCACGGCGAGATGCAGATTGCTGAAATCCTGGGCCTGAAGGACCGCCGTGAGCTGGATGTGACCTGTGCCGGCCTGAACCACCAGACGTGGTATATCTCCGTAAAATACAAGGGGCAGGAAATGACCGGCAGGCTCCTGGAGGCATTTGAAAAACATGAAACCTTCAGGCAGACCGAAAAGGTGCGGATCGACGTGCTGAAACGGTTCGGATATTACTCCACCGAATCCAACGGCCATCTGTCCGAATACGTCGCCTGGTACCGGAAACGGCCGGACGAGATCGCGCGGTGGATCGACCTGTCCAGCTGGATCAACGGGGAGACCGGCGGTTACCTGCGGGAGACGAGGGAAAACCGAAACTGGTTTGAAACAGAATACCCGAAGCTGCTGGCAGAACCTCCGAGGGATTACAACCGGGATGAGCGCAGCAGCGAACACGGCAGCTATATCATCGAGGCACTGGAGACGGGGCGGAAATACCGGGGGCATTTTAACGTGATGAACAACGGAGCCATCTCCAACCTGCCGGATGAATGCGTCGTCGAAGTGCCTTGCTATGCGGACGGAAACGGTATCAGCATCCCCAGGATTGGCGAGCTGCCGCTGGGATGCGCTGCGGTATGCAGCCAGTCGGCCTGGGTGCAGCGGCTGGCTGTGGAGGCCGCGGTCCGTGGTGACGCAGAGCTGCTGAAACAGGCTGCACTGCTGGATCCCCTCACAGGTGCTGTGTGCAACCCGCCAGAGGTATGGCAGATGGTGGACGAAATGCTGATTGCCCAGGCAGAATGGCTGCCCCAGTACGCGGAAGCCATCGCTGCGGCCAGGGAACGGTTCACACGGGGGAGCCTCATTCCCACCCGGGAAGGATACCGCGGCGCCGTGCGGGTCCGGGAAAAGACCGTGGAGGAAATCAGCGCCGAAAGGAAGGAACGCGAGGAACGGCATAAAAGGGAATGAAATGGCAGAAAGCCTGTTTGCCTGACAGGGAATTCCTGTGATTGTCGGAGACTTTGCAGAAAAATGCCGGTTTTATCCGGCATTTTTGGTTTCAGAAAACCCTGCGCCAGGCTTGGAATTCAGGAAATTTGCGGTTTGAAAAGAATCCTTCCTGCCATTCCCGCGTTTACTGTTCCGGCTGATCCGGCAGGCTGCAGCCACGGAAAGCATTGGTTTTGACTGCGGCGGATGGGGGAATGGCAGCTTCCCGGAGGTTTTCACAGTTTTCAAAAGCAGACGCGCCGATCTCTTCGCATCTGTCGCTGATTACCAGGTGTACCAGACCCGAACAGTTCGCGAAAGCGTGTGTGCCGATCCAACGGATGTTTTCGGGTATTTCCAGGGATACCAGGTTTTTGCAGGACGCAAAAGCGTAGCTGCTGATCCTTTCCATCCCGGCCGGAATGCGCAGTTCCCTGAGGCCGCTTGCGGTAAAGGCATAGTCATGGATGGCGGTACAGGTATCAGGCAGGTCCACGGAAGTCAGGGACGGAGTCTCCCGGAACGCGTCTCCCTTGATGACTTCCAGCTCCGCAGGCATGCGTACCGTTTCCAGCTTCGTACATTTCGCGAAAGCGTAGTTACCGATCCGGCGGACTGAATCCGGGAGCGTTACGGCGGTCAGCTGTTCCTCCACGCCGCTGGCGGCTGCGAAATGGTCGGCAATTTCCGTAACCGGCCTGCCTTTTATCTCTGCAGGGATACTCAGGCTGCTTTCATTACCTGAATAGCAGAAGCAGATGGCTGTTCCGCCCGCTCCGGGCAGGAACCGGAAATCATCTGCATAGTAATCAAGCAGCCGGGAGATTGCTTCGCAGAGGCCATCCTGCACTTCATTCATGGTAAACGCATTTCCGTAGGTATCCTTTTTTGTTGCAGCGTATGTTTTCGGTGCATTGTGGGGCTCATAGGATCTGCTGAACAGAACGGCGCCGGAAGGAATCCGGGAAAGGCTTACCGTGCAGGTCCGCCCGTATGCTTTTGTATTGTTGTTGTACGTTCCCTGGTAGGACTGGCCCTGCTCAATCCTGATCAGGTATTCGATGTTCGCAGGATCGTCGGAGAAGTACCCGTCAGGCATCAGCGCCATCATGCCGGTCCAGACGATGACTTCATTTCCGCCCGGATCGACCGCAATGAGGACAGCGCCCTTCGGATCGGTTCCGCACCTGCCAAGCAGCTGCTGATACTCCTCCCGGCTGATACGCCAGGCCGGCGCGCCGAAGGTTGTGATTTGGGCCAGTTCCTGCTTCGCTTCATTCCGGCAGAGTTCGGTGACATCGGTGCCGGAAATGCCGGCGTGTTCAGCAAGGCACAGATAGCGGAGTGATTCCACACCGCATTCTTTACACCAACGGCTGATAAAGCGCGTCAGGCCGTACAGCTTACCCCGGATCAGTGATTTTGCTTCCGGTTCCCATGAATCAGTCAGCCTGAGAAAGAGCGCTTTCGCGTCATCGAAGCGATCCTCCTTTACCGCATCGGTAAAGGAAAGCCATTCCGCGGCATCCGGATCGTTTTCTACTTTTTTCAGCCTGTCCAGGCACATTTCCGCGGAACCGTTTGTCATCAATGAAAATACTGAATCCAGCGTAACGGTTTCTTCCTGCTCCGCCTGTTTTTCCATCTGCTGAGGTACAGCTGTTTCCTTAACGCTGCTGCATGCGCAAAGGCTGAGAAGCATCAGGAGGGAAAGCAGCACCGCCGGAATCCGGTGCGCTCTTTTCAATACGATCTTACGGCTGCCGGCATTTTTCCATAATGACATGTTGCATCAGCCTCCGTTTGCTGTGATTTGCAGGTTTGCCCATGATTCTTTGCGGCCTGTAATTTATTATATCGCAATGCTTCCGGGCAATTCAAGGGAAAAGAAGAGGAACCCCGCTGCCCTACAAAAGAAGAGGAACCCCGCTGCCCAATATTCCTTTTTCAGCTGGAATCATTTGACGGTTTTCTGCTGTGCATTTATTTTACAATAATACAGTACTGATTCAGATGTGATACAGAAAACCGGTTTCCGGGTATCCGGGCCGGTGTAACGGATGCGGAACAACGATGCGCTGTGCTGCATTCGTATTTTTACCACAGAGCCGGTTTTTTTCGCTTCGGAGAGAAATATGATGCCGTAATTCTCCCTTCTGATCCTGTTTTTTTCCTTTGCATTGCCTTATCCTGTACACGTACCGAATGACCGGTACACGCGAAACGACTGAAACGGAGGAACATTACAATGCTGCGCCTGCTTGGTATTCTGGCTCTTGGAAACATGATCTTCGGCGACAATCGCCGTCGCCGCAACGGCGGTTTCCCTGGCAGCCTTCTGATCCTGCCTGCACTGATGTTTGGCGGCTGGATTGCGATCGCCGTCATCGGCGTAGTTCTCAGCCTGATTGGTTCCGTTATCGGCGGGATCTTCTCAGGACTGGCATCCCTCACTTCCGGCGCGTTCTCCGGCAGCGGTGTGGCGATCGGTATCGTGTTGGGCCTTGCACTGTATTTCTGCCTGAAAAAGAGGAATACAGGCAAGGAAGAAGAAATCAGCAGCACTGTGGACGGTGAAGCGGTCGAGGCTGAGATTACAGAGCCCCGGTATCATCACATGAACGGTTGAGGCAAACAACCGCACCCGTAATACCGGAAACGGGGACAGGCTTTTATATATTGAGGAACTGCCTCTTATGATTTTTCCAGATCATTTGAGACAGTTCCTTCCTTATGTCCTGCGGGGAGATTAAGCAGGAATACAAAGCCTGCAATCGAAGCCTGCCATGCAGCGTTCACTCCCCGATCCTATCGGCTGAGGATCAAAGGCCGGGCTTTTCATGCGTGCGCCTCCTGTATGATGCTCCTGATCATACCTGCCATGAACGTACGTATGGATTTTCTTTATTGCAATACACTCAGCAGCATATCTTTTGCCCAGCGGTACTGGCTTTTATCTTCGAACTCACGGTAAAATACTTCTATCATCATCGTCAGGTACAGAATAACATCGTACCAGCGTATTCTTTTCAGCTCGCTTTCGGAAAAGGAACGCTGTCCGAAACCATCAAGAAAATCATTATTTCGATTGTGTTTCCTGAAACGGTCATCCATAAAAGGTTCGCCCCACAATGCCCGTTCCCAGTCAATGATCCCGGATACATGATTATGATCGACAAATATGTTTCCCTCCCACATATCCCAGTGAACCAGGGTGGCTGACCGTACTTCATCGAAACTGTCCTTTTCGCTGACCAGCCCTTCCATCAGCCGCTGTCCGTCATATCCTATATCTACACCTTTCTTCCGGGCGTCTGACAGGAGATTGGCAAGCATTGTTTTAACAAATTCAAACAGGGTGCCATATCTTCTTTCATCTCCCAAAAAACCAAATTGTGTATTTGTAATGGCTGCCAGTTCCCCGGAAATCCGGCCGATTTCCCAATTCAGCCCTTTTACAACGCTTTCAGGCAATTTGCCTTTGAGAAAGGCATAATTTTCCCCGGGGAGTTTTTCCATGAAGAAATAGTCCCCGCTGCATACAGTCCTTGAACAGTCATAGTACTGCACTTCGGCAACTTTGAATGAGCATTTCCCGGATACCAGGCGCATTGCGCGGACTTCTGCCTTCATCAGGTTGATCTCGTTGGAAGTATTTCCGTTCGTGTTCTCTGCCGCAATTTTCAGGATACTTTCACTGCCGTCGTTAAACACAACATGATAGGTCACGTTGCACATGCCTTCCGTCAGTTCTTTGATCCTGATAACCGTTTTATCCGGAAACGCCTTCCTGGCCATTTCTGCGATTCTTTCATTGGATTGCCTGTTTTTTGTTATCACTTTTGTATATTCCCTCCATACATCCCGGCTGCCCGTTTATGGCAGCCTGCGAACCGGATATCCCTTTTCAGCCTCAAAGCCGAAAGAAAATGTTTCGCATTGTTCAAGGATGCCGGCCAACGGCAACTTCTCCCATGATTGTATCTGCTTTTCAATCTTTGCGGGCAAGGACTGTTAAGCATATTATTCCACGGCATGAGCCATGATGCCCCGCGCAAGGTCGGTTTCCCATGCTGCTCTTTTTATTCCGGCAGGTGCAAGTATTATACTTTACCACCCTGTGACAGTAAAGAGAAAGGCGTTACCATTTTACCGATATATACCCAAACAAAGATCTTGTTTTTTTGACTCGGCTCCCTGATTCTGGTATGATGGAAACAGGGATCAGCGGTTGATCAAAAAAGGTGAATACTATTATCTGCCTTCCGGGGATCCTTTGATACTGATTCCCCTGGAAAACTACCTAACACCGAAAGGAGTAACGGAAAATGAAAACGAAAAAAAAGGGAATTCCTGCTCTTCTGTGCGCTGTGCTGCTTCTTGCCGCGCTGATAACCTGTCATTGCCCGGTGCTTGCTGAGGAAGTACTGAAACTGGACTGGGCGGATTTCGCAAACACCGATGCAGCAGCTCAGGGAAAATTTCAAACGGTTGAGATACCGGACCTGCCTTCCGTCCGCCTCTGGATTCCCGCTGAGATGGCCGCAGTTGATACCGGCTTCATGGACGGCCCTTTCAAGCCTGACGCACTGTATGGAACAGCAGACCAGGCCAAATCCGTTATTCTTTTTATTTCAGAAGTACCGAGCCTGGATGAATATGCTGCCCTTATGGAAAAAGAAGGAGGCGGTTCAGATTTCAGGCATATTGTCATTAACGGTGTCGAATGCATATTATACGAGGTAGAGAAAGATAACCTTGAGAGCCTGGTTTATCCGGTGTCCGACCATATGGTTCTCAGTGTGAACTTTATGCCTATGGCCGGTGATGACAGCTGGGAAACAACAAAGAACATCATTCTTGCATCCATTCAGCAAGCAGAATAAACTGCCGCCGGTTATTCAGAGGATCACAGCTGCAGGTTTCGAGGACAATACAGAATAAGCAATCCGGTTCGGCTAACAGGCCGGCAACTGTCCGGATTTGGAAAGGCCGTATGATTCAGGATCACCTGTTCCTGCCGGATTTCAGCTGCTGTCTGCCGGAACCGGGGAAAAACAGGCAAAAAATGAACCTGAAAGGAATTTTAAATGAACGAAGCCGGAAAACAGCATAAAATAGCATGGGAATACAATGCGTACAATTTCTGGGTGGAGCATAACGGGACACCGGAAGAAAGAGCGAAAGCAGATCTTGAAAACCCGAAGAAAATGCTGCGGAAGTACGCAGGCTATTTTGACAGGCTTGAAGGTGAAAAAATTGCCAACATCTGCGGATCCTGCGGAAAGAAAGCCGTTCCGCTTGCTCTGCTCGGCGCGGACGTGACAGTATTCGATATTTCTGAGGAAAACAAGCGGTATGCTATGGAGACTGCCCGTGCTGCCAATATTGCCATCCATTACGAAGCGGGCGACGTCATGGAAATCGACCTGAACAGGTTTGGCGGGACTTTTGACACCGTTTTCATGGAGGGCGGCATTCTGGCCTATTTCCATGACATAGACGCTTTCATGAGGATCATGCATGTCCTCCTGAAACCGGGCGGGAAGATGATCTGCAGCGATTTCCATCCGTTTATCAAGATTATGGATACGCTGAAACTGGAAACGCCGACAATGAGTTATTTTTCAACGGAAGTTTTTGAAGGAGAGATGGCCCATGCGCGTTTTTATGAAGACAGGATCCGCCGGCAGTTCCCCAAGTGCCTTTACAGGAGGTACACGATCAGTGAAATTATCAACGCAATCATCGGCAGCGGATTCGTGCTGAAACGTTTTGATGAGCATCCGGCGTGGGAAAATGAATCCCTGCCCGGGGAATTTACGGCGGTGGCCATAAAGCCCGCCTCCGTGCCTGCAAAAGAAACGGAATAATTCCCGGAAACGCAGGAAAATACAGCGCTCGTTCCGGCCAGTTTGACCCTTGGCGGTTTTTTGGCTATGATAGGCATATCCGCAAAAGAAGTGCTGAGTATCAGCGGAAAGAAAACCGGAATGGCAGATGCTTTCGAAGGACAGAAAGCCGCTGGAACGATTCTGCGAGGTGCTGCAGGAAGAGGGCTTGCCGTTTACAGTGTCAGACCGCCTGATCAGATATATGCCGGATCTGGTGCTGCCAAAGCCGCAAAAGTAAAGAGTGTTCATCCTGTATAGCTTTGGAGATTACATTTCCATATTTTCTGCTCCGCAGGCAGAAACACGGAAGTCGGTTTCCTGATGCATGAAAAACACCCGCACCGTCATCATACCGGCTGCGGGTGTTTCTCTTGCGGTTATATACTTTCCGGCTGTCAACGGCCCTGGTGACGGGACTGAAATTCCACATTGTCCGCCGCTGACGGTTGAGTTCCTTCTGAGCCTTTTTACTCAGCTTTTTCTTCGGGGTAAACCCGGCCATGAACATCATCCCCCTTCCCATGGCTTGAAGGTATTGTATCATTCCCGGCGAAACGCGGCAAGCATTCCTGCATTTTGACGAAGGATTCTTCAGTATGCTATGATTGAGGCCGGTATTCTGCGCAAAACAGGAGGTTGAATCAGCATGGAAATGTTTGACCTTTATGCTGCCAACCGGATTAAAACAAACTGTACAATGGAACGGGGGAAACCGACGCCGGAAGGCCTTTACCGGCTGGTTGTTCATGTCTGCATTTTCAACCGGGAAGGGCAAATGCTGATCCAGCAGCGCCAGCCATTCAAGCGCGGATGGCCGAACCTTTGGGATGTCACTGTTGGCGGCTGCGCCATATCCGGAGACAGCAGCCGGTCAGCTGCTGAACGTGAAACCTTCGAGGAGCTGGGACTTTCCATCGACCTTACTGGCGTACGCCCGACGATGACCATCTATTGGGAGCACGGCTTTGATGATTATTATGTCCTGACGCAGGATGTGGATCCGGATTCATTGCGCCTGCAGCGTGAAGAAGTGCAGGCTGTACGGTGGGCTGCCCCGGAAGAGATCCTGCAAATGATTGACGACGGACGGTTTATCCCCTATGAAAAGAGCCTGATTGAGCTGCTTTTCTTCAGGAGGAACCATCGCAGTTCACATACCAGGAGCGACCCTTCAAACGTTTGACTGAGGTGCAAAAGATATGGGTATTATGTATAAAAGACTGGAAGAAAGCGATCTGGAGACATTCATCAGCATTCGGATTGCCCAATTGCGGGAAGAAGGCGCTACAGAGGAGCTGGATCTGGTTCCGGCGCTGGCGGATTATTATCACAGGCATATGGCTGACGGAACCTTTGTATCCTGGCTGGCTGTTGACGGCGGCAGGATTATCGGAACAAGCGGAATGTCCTTTGTGGAGAAACCGCCGTATTTCAGCTGCCCTTCCGGGAAGATCGGCCTGCTGTCCAGCATGTATACAGATCCGGGCTACCGCCGACAGGGAATCGCGAAGGAACTGCTGCGCAGGGTTGTGGAAGAAGCACGCCGCTACGGATGCGGATCTGTGCAGATTACGGCATCCGATATGGGTGTGCTGCTGTACACGGACTTTGGCTTTGTGAAGAATGGAAACTTCATGCAGTATAAGCTTGATCATCGCATCTGACGATGGCAGCCTGAACCGTATATAGGTTTTACATCTGTTCCTGCTGTTCCATCAGGAGGTCATAGAATTCATCAACAGTGATCAGGACTGGCTCGGCCGGCCGGTCACGGGCAGATTCGCCGCCTTCGGTTTCCGGCAAAGGATCATCTCTGCGTTCCATATATTCCTCCGTGTGAAGTCTGTTGATATATTTCGACATACAGCGCGGGAATCCTGTGGCGCCCGCCGGAGGAACCGCAAAGCATACGTGCCCGGGATCCCGCTGATAAGCAGGATCATGGCGCTGTCAGGTAAGCATCGTGTAATGGGTACTGAAATATCCGGCATCCACAAAGTTGAAATCAATAGCCCTGATGCTGCCGTCCGGATTCCTCCCTACACCGTAGAAGACGATGACGGCATCGGAGGGCGCACATTCCACCGTACCCCACAGGGGGGCAGTAAAACAGGCTTTTTTGTTTTCCGGATGAATTGACAGGAGACGGTTGTCCAGGAGAAAACGCAATTCCTCGCATTCGGGATCGCCAAGCCGCCAGATTTGCAGCAGCCGGGCATCCTCCCTGTACCAGTTATCACCAAGGGGCTGATGGCGGAGCAGAAAAAGATCCCGTTTATACGGATGCGGAAAACCCAGTCCATCCACCTTGAAAAAATCACCCGTTCCGGCAAGCTGGCCTTTTTCCGCTGTTTCCAGGGTGAAAAGCTCAAAGGTTCCGCCAGGATGCGCAATCATTTTCCCGCAGCGGATCATTTCCTTTTCCATGCGGGAACCTGCGCCGAGTTCCCACGCCTGAACCTGTGTGACGGTTTTGACTGCCAGCGGGCGTGACGATGCACAGTGGTATTCACCCCGGCAGTCGATCCGCAGCGCCAGGTCGGCGGCTTTCGATTTTTCAAGGCACAGGCGTACATTCGGCATGTCGCTGAAATCCACAAAACGGACTGCGGCCTCCCGGCCAACGCCGGTTTTCATCCGGCGGCTGATCAGGCGTGAACGCAGGAAGTTTTCATCGGCAGCAATGGAAACGGTATAGTCCGCATATGTCGACAGATCCGTCCATCCTTCCTCCTCCAGCAACAGGTAATTACCCTCCAGGAGAATGATGTCTCCGTCGATGGTGACAGCGTCCTCCACAGGATTATGGAGCATCCTGTCATAGACTGGCCAGCGGCAGGTCTGTCCGGACGCGATCTTTTGTATGCCTGCTTTCAGCCGTTCCAGGTCAAAAGTGACCGGCGCACCTTTGATCTCAACCATGGATATGCTTTTCCCGCCGCGCATGACGTCATGGGTAAGGAGATATTCCTGCCGCCTGTGAAAACCGTCTATACCGATTACCTGCAGGGAAGGCAGCCGGCACCGTTCTTTTGAAAGCCTGCTCAAAAAGCTCAGCAGGGTGCTTTTTCCGGCTCCGGGAGGCGCGGCGAGCATCACCAGTATACGCCTGTTTTTCTGCCGCTGCAGATCCGCGAGACTATTCAGGAAGGGCAGAAAAATGTTGCTGACTGACTGATCGCTGTAAGCAGCGACGACATTGATTCCATTAATCTCTGCTCTGTGCTCTGTCATGCTTTGCCCCGTACCTTACCTGTCCTTTATCCACGCTTTTACTGCATCCGGGACCTGATTCGGAATATACATT
>CAMMYM010000046.1 GCA_946527725.1 uncultured Clostridia bacterium | reverse complement strand
TATGAGCGAACTGCTGCAGATTAAGCTTCATCATGGTCGTTTCCTCCGTTCTTTAATGGGAAAGTGATTGAATCTTCAATGTGACGTTTCGCGGATAGGCATCCGCCAGATCGGTCAGCCCCTGTTTCAGGGCTCCCATCAGGATCTGCGCTTTCGCATTCTCTTCCGGCTTCAATTCCGGAAGCCTGAATTCCAGTACGCCTTCCTGGTTTTCCGTAATTTCAGGAATAATGCTGCATACTGTTTCCAGCGAATTCACGCAAGTGCATCCGAGGATTGAAACTGCGGCACAGACGATATCCCTGCCCGCTTCGGCCTGCCCGCTGTGGCCGGTGATCCGGCACGCGGTGTATCCGTCCTCCCCGAGATACAGAACCGCAGAGATCATTATGCGTTGATCGCGGTGATCTCCACCTTGGTATACGGCTGGCGGTGGCCGATCTTCCGGCTGGAATCCTTCTTGCTCTTGTACTTGTAAACGGTGATCTTCTCACCCTTCACCTGTGCGAGCACCTTGCCTTCAACCTTGGCACCTTCCAGAACGGGGTTTCCGACTTTCACATCTCCTTCGCCGCCGATCATCAGCACGTCGAAAGAAATCTTGGAATCAGCTTCCTGGTTGACTTTGTCGATGTAGATTACATCGCCCTGGGATACACGGTATTGCCTGCCGCCCGCTGCGATAATAGCATACATGGGACAGCACCTCCTGAATTCATACTCGCCGGGATATTGAGGTTGCGCAAGCGCATTTGGACAGACCTCTCCCGAGCGGCTTACCAAGACAATTTATCACCTTTCATATGCTGTGTCAAG
The DNA here is from genome assembly GCA_946527725.1 of uncultured Clostridia bacterium. Lineage (GTDB taxonomy): Bacteria > Bacillota > Clostridia > Christensenellales > Aristaeellaceae > Aristaeella. Next base: position 11,798 of record CAMMYM010000046.1, on the reverse strand, counting down.
GATTTTCTGCGTCTTTTTTCTGCTGCAGCGGTTCTTCCTCGAAATCTTCCTCCACATCCGGCATGTGTTCGCATACCATCAGGTAGGCGTCTTCCTGGTTGTCCTCATAATAGCGCTTCCGTTTCCCGACGCTTACAAATCCGAGCGACCTGTACAGGTTCTGGGCCCGCTCATTGCTTACGCGGACTTCCAGTGTCGCGTAGTTCGCGCCGAGGTTCGAAAGGTATTGCAGCAGGGATTTCGTCAGCTGTTTTCCGATGCCTTTTCCGCGGCTTGCTTCTGCCACGGCGATATTGGTAATGTGGCTTTCATCCAGGATGATCCACGCGCCTGCGTATCCGACAACCTGCCCGTCCGCTTCCGCGACCAGGTATCTCGCCGCCACGTTCCGTTCCAGTTCATGGCAGAAGCTTTCCCGGCTCCACGGCCTGGCAAAGGTGTCCCGCTCAATGGCAGTCACGGCGTCAACATCCTCCATGCGCATCCGCCGGATGGTCACAGTTTCTTCCCTCATGCCCGGTCCATCCCCATCGCTTCCAGCAGTTTTTTGTTCTTCTGCGCGTTTGGCGGCCGCAAATATGTTGCCTGCAGGTTCAGGTAGTCTGTCGGTGTTCCGCTCTCCAGCGCGATCAGGCCGGCTGCGGACGGACGGAGGTAACTCAGGTGTGGCGGGGCAAACTCCGCTTTCCCGCCGAGGATTTCCCGGATCCCGTCACGGTGCACCGGCATTCCGTCGCCGAGGAACAGGAAGCGCTCTCCCAGCGGAAGGATTTTCGCAAGGAATTCCCCAAGCTTCAGCGGTTCGTCCCCGAGCAGCCGCACGCCGTTCCTGAAGGCGGCGCCGTATACCTGTCCGGCCCGGGCATCCTGGATCGGGCAGATAATGCCGTCAAAAGAACCTGCAGAGCGGCTCAGCGCCTCCAGGGCATCCACGGCGATGCAGGGAATTCCCAGGCCGTGGGCCAAGCCTTTGGCCGTTGCCACGCCGATGCGTACGCCCGTGAAGCTTCCCGGGCCGGTAACCGCCGCAACCGCATCCAGCTCCTCCCGGGTGACGCCGGCGGATGCGAGCGCGGCTTCCGCCATGGGCATCAGGTTCGCCGAATGCGTGTTCCTGTTCTGCGCGGTGTATTCGCACAGCACCTTCCGGTCCTCCATCACAGCGACGCCGCATACCGGCCCTGATGTGTCAATAACAAGCAATTTCATTGTCTTATTCTCTCTCCGGTCCTGTGCCCGGCTGTCAGCGTCCTGCTGTGTTTACAGGCTGCCGGACGTAATTTTCCGTTCGTTCCCGCCGGTTGCTTCCAGCGAAATATGAAACGCATTTTCCGGAACTGCCTCCGGGCATCTTTCCGCCCATTCAACCACGGCAATCCCATCTCCGCCGAGGTATTCGTCCATGCCCAGTTCGTACAGTTCGTCCGCGCTTTCCAGCCGGTACCAGTCAAAATGGTACAGCGGGCAGCGGCCGCTTTCATATACATTCAGGATTGTAAAAGTCGGGCTTGTGACCGTTTCCGTTACGCCCAGGCCTTTTGCGATGCCCCTCGCCAGTTCGCTTTTCCCGGCGCCGAGTTCGCCTTCCAGTACCACGGTATCACCGGGCTGCAGCCGGGCTGCGAGCTTTTCGCCGAGCGCCCGCGTTTCCGCCGCGCTGTGGCTTTCCACTGTCAGCATTTCAGCCATGCAGCTCCTTCCGGGCGAATGTTCAGCAGCGTGCATGCGCCTTTCCCGAACGTGCTGTCCATGGTCCTGACAAAGCGTTCCGTCTCTTCCGCCGGAACAAAATTCAGCGTCGTTCCGGCAAATCCGCCGCCATGGATGCGCCATGCGCCTTTTCCCGCCAGCATCTGTTCAGCCATGCACAGCGCAAGGCTCAGGCTCTGGTCCGTTACCGGCGCATATACGTTTTGCAGGTACATAAAACTTGACCGCCCGCTGTCGATGATCAGCTGCAGGAAATCATGGATACGGTCTTCTTCCAGGGCTGCCACCTGGCACGGCACCCGATTATCTTCATTCACGAAATGAAATGCGCGCATCAGCGCCCGTTCCCCGGCCTCCGCCCGGATCTCCCCTGCCTTGTCCAGCAGCTGCGCGGCCGTCACATCCCGCAGGAAATCCCGGCCGAAGCAGGCAGCAACAGCCTTCATTTCGCCGGGAATCGCCGCATATTGGTCTGTGAGGCCGGCGTGCGATCCGCCCGTAGCCACTACAACCAGGGAGTATCCCCGCTTCGCAAAGTCATACTGCAATGCACGGACGCCGGGTTCCGACGGATCCCGGAAATCGACCGTCACCAGCCCGCCCGCAGCGCTTGCCATTTGGTCCAGCAGCCCGGAAGGCTTCCCGAACCAGGTGTTTTCGGCTTTCTGGCTGATCTGCGCGCGCAGTACAAAAGGCATGTCAAACCGGTTGTACAGTGCATCCAGCACCCCTGTCAGCATCACTTCCAGTGCCGCGGAGCTGCTCAGCCCGCTGCCCCCGGCCACCGTTGAAGTAACAGCCGCGTCAAATCCGCCGATTGCGTATCCCGCCTCCGCCATACCGGCAGCAACGCCGCGGATCAGCGCTTTTGTGGTGCCGGCTTCTTCCGGGTGAACCGATAAGTCTGCCAGGTCCATTTCAATGGCCGGATATCCTTCGCTGTGGAAGGAAACCTTCATGTCGTCCCTTGCTGTTGCCGCGCACAGGGCGTCGAGGTTCACAGCAGCCGCCAGCACGCGCCCGTGGTTATGGTCGGTATGGTTCCCGCCGATCTCCGTCCGTCCCGGTGCGCTCACCAGTGCAACCTCGCCCCGGTCCCCAAAGAGTTCCCAGTGTTTCCTGATCAGCGCGGCATAGCGTTCCTGCTGTCTTTCAACCGTCTCTTCGCCTTCTCCGTAAAGGGCTGCGAGCCTCTCCCGGATTTCCTGTGTGCCAAGGTTCCGGATCATCCGTTCACAACGATTCATATTTCCTCCGTTTTGCCGCCGGTTTCAGTTTTTGAGGTATTTCTGGAAAATGCCGATGATCTTCTGCAATCCCTTTTCGTCGACAGTCCTGCAGAAGATTTCCCACTGTTCGTCGTCCAGCGGAACGTCGCCCGTTACAAACCTTGCCATGGCCGTTTCCGCATATGCGGAAAGATCTTTCTGGATCCGTGCCGCTTCCTGCTCGTCTTCCTTGTCCATGATCACCGGCGGGTACGGCAGCACGGTGTATTGCCTGAATGCAAGCAGCTGGCTGATGTCTTCCCTTGCTTCCGCATCGCTGTAGAGCGTCTGGAAAGCGCTCGGGCTGATGCCCGGAACCGACGCACCGCCGGTTCCGATCGTCCTTTCGGTCAGGATCTCCTGCGTCACGGTGTTCATGTCTTCGGCCCACTCCCACAGGCCGTCTTCGCGGAAATTGTATTCCTGGCCTTCCAGGCCGTACTGTGCCATGAGGGCGCCTGCTTCCGTATAGAGCAGGTTGACCCACCGGACCAGCTTTTCCGGTTCTTTGCAGCGCCGGGTGACCGCAAATGTGCCGCCGGCAATATGCCCCGCCAGGTCCCGGTATTTCCGTTCCCCGTTGTATTGCAGCGGCAGCAGCAGTTCGTACTGCGAAAGGCTTTTCGCAGGAATCACCGTCAGCGGGGACGAGGACATGATGATTCCGTACGGAATGGCAGCGTTCTCGTCTGTAATCTGCCGCATACTGTCCGCCATCGAAAAGCCCCTGCGGTCAATCAGCTTTTCTTCCCACAGTTCATGCAGCCATGAAAGGAATGCCCTGTTTTGCTCCGATGCCAGGGAGGAAGTGACCTTCCCGTCCTTCGCGGAGATATAGTAGTCGTTGTCTGTGATCCCGAACGCATGCCCCAGGAAGCGCAGTTCCCACATGCTGATAAACGCCAGCGGGACTTCGTCCTTCTTTCCGTTCCCGTTCGGATCCCCGTCCCGGAACGCCGTCAGCACCTTCTTCAGGCCTTCCGCGTCCGCCGGCGCTTCAAGCCCCAGCCTTGACAGCCACTTCGTGTTGATCCACATCACGTCGTTGTTCTGCAGTTCATTAAACGCCGGCAGGGCAGGAATCGCACCGTCGGGCATCGTCACCGCGGCCATCGCTTCCGGATCTTCCTGCAGCAGTTTCCACAGGTCGGGGGCATTTGCTTCCAGCAAAGGCTTCAGGTCAATCAGGACTCCCGCTCCGTACATATCCCTGATCTCCCCGGATTCCAGTTCGGCCTTGAACAGTACATCCGGAAGATCCGTGCCGCTGGTGATTTCCTGTTTCCGGTTCTGCCAGCTGCTGTACTGGTTATGCTCCCGGAACTCGAAGGAAATCCCTGTCTGTTCTTCCATCCGTTTAAAGAAGAGATTGCTGTCCCACCGGCGGGTGGAATTTTCCCCGTCGAAGCCTTCCATGATAAAGTCAGGTGCTTTCTGCCCTTCTGCAGCCGCGTATCCGGCAAACAGGAATAGTATCGCTGCCGCCAGGCTCAGGATCCTTCTCACGCTGGTTTTCCTCCTCATGCTTTTTCCAGTCTGATCACGTTCCACGAAAGCGACGGCAGTTTCACGGTCAGCTTACCGCCGTCTACCTTCCCGCCGCGCACCTTCTTCGGTGCGACTTCGTCCGGTTTCTCCTCTGTATTGACCGCCTTCACGTCGTCATGGTGCAGCACAATGTGTTCTGCAATCTTCATCGGCCCGAAAGCGCGCAGGTCGCCGGAAAGGGTGATGTCGTCTTCCATGTCGCGATTGACCGCGAAAATGGTCACGCTTCCGTCCTCTCCCATGGTCGCCGCGGCGTCCACCAGCGGGACCTTCTCGAAGTCCTTGCAGTCGTACACCGGGGACTGGATGATCGGCCGGAGGGATGTGCCCCGTCCGTACTTCGATGCATGCATCATCGGCCAGAAGATCGTCTGGGCCCATACACCGCCGCCGTTGCGCGTCATGATCGGCGCAATGACATTCACCAGCTGCGCCAGGCATGCGACCTTCACCCGGTCCGCGTTCTTCAGGAAGGTGATCAGGATGGCCCCGGCCAGCAGCGCGTCCTCAAAATTATAAATGTCCTCCAGCAGCGGCAGCGCCCGCCCCCACTTGTCAGCCTTCCAGACTTCCTTGTCCTGCTCGTTGGAGTGGTACCAGACGTTCCACTCGTCGAACGACAGGTTCAGCTTCTTCTTCGCGTGCTTCTTGGCCCCGACTGCGTCGCAGAGGGAAACGACTTCCTTGATAAAGTCGTCCAGGTCCATGCTGCGTGCCAGGAATCCGGGTGTATCCCCGGTGGGATTGCCGTAATACCTGTGCAGGGATACATAATCCACGTTGCTGTAGCACTGGTCCAGCACTTCATATTCCCATGCGCCGTAAGTGGGCATATCGTGGCCGCAGCTGCCGCAGGCGACCAGTTCGATAGAGGGGTCGACCCATTTCATCATCTTTGCTGCTTCGTTTGCTGCACGGCCGTATTCATAGGCAGTTTTCGCACCCATCTGCCACGGGCCGTCCATTTCGTTGCCCAGGCACCAGAGCTTGATCCCCAGCGGGTTTTTCGCGCCGTTTTTAATCCGCAGGTCGCTCCAATAGCTGCCGCTCTTGTGGTTGCAGTACTCGACGACATTGCGGGCTGCATCCGCGCCGCGGGTGCCGAGGTTGACGGCGTACATGACTTCCGTGTTGGCTTTCTTTGCCCAGTCGCAGAATTCATGCAGGCCGACTTCGTTCGTCTCCGTTGTCATCCAGGCCAGGTCCAGCCGTTTCGGCCGCTGGTCCCTCGGTCCGATGGAATCTTCCCAGTTGAATCCGGAAACGAAATTCCCGCCGGGGTAGCGCACAACCGGAACCCCCAGCTCGCGTACTTTGCGGATCACGTCTTCACGGAATCCGTTTTTGTCCGCTGTGGGATGGCCGGGCTCATAGATGCCCCCGTAAACCGCACGGCCCAGGTGCTCGATAAAGGAGCCGTAAATACGCGGATCAATCCTGCCGATCGTATAGTCTTTGTCCAGAATCATGGTAGCCTTTTTCATGATGCTTCAATGCTCCCTTCCCTTGTCCGCCCGCAGTACGGGATGATTTCTCCCAATATTAAGTTATATTATATCAAATCTGTGCCGGCATTCCAACAAAAATCGGTTATCCGGGAAAAAACACCGTCAAAAAAGCCCCCGGGAGCATCCGTCCCGGAGGCTGTGCCAGGCCTGTGCGTTTACCAGAGCACTTTCTTGCTGTCGTCTGCCGCGGCGAAGGGACCGGGGATCGTTTCAACCCCGCGGGGATTCCCGAAATAGTCACGGTTGAAAATGATCTCCGTTCCGTCGGTGTTTTCGAATCTCTCTTCGGGCTCAAAAGCACATCCAAGGATGTCGCTCGTAATAATCCCGTCCCGGATTCCCTTCAGGCGGGTATACAGGTTCGTCTTCAGGAAAGGCTTTCCGTCCTTCCAGGCGAGTTCAACCTTTACGCCGCCCTTTGTGTCCACAAGGTTGTTCTTTTCCTTATGGTAGACAGTGGCGCCGTTGAAGTATGCGTTGCCGTCGACCCAAACTGGCAGGTGACCGAAGTGCGCAAGGGCAAGGTTGCCCATATTCGGTTCCGCGCCCTCTTTGAACGGGGCCGCCCACTCTTCATACGTCGGGAAAATGTCGAACGGTGCCGTGCCGACTGTCTGGTGGTCGGAATCCGTGGGTTTCTTGCCGGGATCCGGCTTGTATGCCTGCACAAAGATGTTGTTGTAAATCCGGTCGTCCCCGTGCAGGATCGTCATGAAACCGGCAACCTCCGTGCGGTGGCGGATATGGTACGGCGTATAGCGCGGCTCGCGCTGTCCGTTGACGACGCTGTCCACGCCGCTGTTGATGAGGGAGAACCCGCCGAGCACCAGGTTATGGACGCAGGCGATCCCTTCGCTGGGGATCGTGATGCTCACAGGGCTCATCAGGATATTGTTGTCGATCAGGGTCGGTCCGTGGCCGACCTCGATGAAGATATCCGTGGAGAACATGGCGCCGAGGGCGTGTTCCCTTCCTTCCGGCCTCCAGTTGTCATGCATCAGGTTCTGGCTGATCCGGGCGCCCTGAGCTTCCCAGTCGAGCCACACGCCCATAATGCAGTTGTGGATGTGGTTCCTGCGGATGGTCACGTCGATCGCGGCATGCAGCTTGATGCCGGCTGTTTCCGCGCCGCCCAGCTGCTGGGAATTGCAGATATGGTGGATATGGCAGTCCTCGATGGTGGAGAACACGCCGCCCATCCGTCCGACGATACCTGTCTGTTCGCAGTGGTGTACCTCGCACCTGCGGATAATGTGCCCGCCGACCTTTTCCTTCAGCCAGCCATGGTACTGCCCGCGGCAGACCGCGTCCCGCTCCATCTGGGTCGGGCTCTTGACGCGTTTGGTATAGAAATACATGTCGTTTTCGGGATCCCGGTATTTGCCGAGCGAGATACCGCAGCAGCGGCTGTTGCTGACTTCGCAGTCCTCGATGATCCAGCCCCTGGACCAGTGGGGCCCGATCAGGCCGTCCTGGTAAGCAGCCGGCGGCGCCCAGGTCGTCGCAGCTTTGGTCAGCACGAATCCGCTGACAGTGATATAACCGATGCCGTTCCTGTCCGGCATGAAAACGTTCCTGCGGACAGCAATCTCGACCTTTTCCGCGTTCGGGTCCTTGCCCTGGAAGTTCGCGTACAGGACTGTTTCGTCCCCGTCCTGCTCCGTGTACCACAGGTACGCAGCTTCCTCCTGGTCCCATGCGCAGGGATCCGGCTTGCCGGCCTGGCACTCCTTCAGGGATGTCGTTTCATACATCGCCCGGTCGTTCAGGTAAACGGAACCGGTATGGCGCACCGTCGGCGCAAAATACCAGTCCCCGCACACCATCTCCCTGTAGGGGTTGTATGCACCGAATACGCCGTTATTTACGCGCGCTGTCCATGTCGTTCCCCTGACTTTTTTCCATCCGGTCACTTCTTCGGCGCCCGTGATCACAGCGCCTTTCGGTTCCGCGGAACGGTAGGTGATCCGCTGTTCCTCCGTTCCGGCATGCACGGGGTTTACATATTCGCGGTAAACGCCCGGTGCCACGAGGACCTCGTCCCCGGGCAGCGCCACCTTCGCGGCGTCGTTGATCCGCCGGAATGGCATTTCCCTGCTGCCGTTGCCTTCGCGCCCCGCATTGATGTCGACATAATAAATCATGTGCTCTCCTCCTTCAGTGTCTTTATGCATTTTCATTTGTCCCCGGCCGCGTAGCGCCCGGTCAGTAAATCCTGTAATTGCCTGTCAGCATCAAGAGGCAGAAGAAATACAGACAGTTGTCGTAATAGCGCCGTACACCCTTGCGCAGCGGCGTCCCGGCGAAGATCCTCAGGAACTTTTCACGGTGTTCGCTGCTGCTCGAAATGGACGCCGCGCCAAGCACCGCGAGGATCGCGGTCGGATGCATGGCCGGTTCCTCCTGCGGCGTGCCGTCCAGTTCATACGCCCGCAGGTCCTGCAGGTCCTGCTTTGCAAAGAAATCCTGCAGGCGCGTTGTGACGGCATCCTCTTCCGGATGGCTCCCGAACCACAGGTGGTCCAGTGCAATATTCTCAGCCACCCGGTACGCATCAGAATAATAGACCCAGGGTTTGCGGAAGAGCAGCACCGTTTTCCCGTCATAATCGGCGTATTCCGGGCTCAGGCCGGTGACCGGGTCCGCAGATTTCACCAGGTACTTCCGGCTTTCCTCCGCCGCGCGTTTCCAGAACGGCCTGTCCGCTTCGTCCGCCCGCATGGCAAACAGCTCGTAAAAGTGCGGCAGGTGATAGCTCGGGTCGGAAATCTTCATTTCCGGCACAAACCGGATGTATGCGTTTTCCGGCTCCCACATCGGCTGCCCGCCGGGCACCATCTCATGCTGGTGCACCGTATGCCGCAGGATTTCCCTCGCCTGTTCCGCATAGTTGAAAATTCCTTCGCCGTCTCCCCACCGGGCGGAGGCCATGAACAGCGCCATGGCGAAATACTCCTCGCCGTCCGGGGCCGGCCCTTCCGCGTTGTGCTTCCCGTTCAGCTGCACAGACCATGCGAAATAGCCGGCGTGGGGCCCTTCCCGCAGGCGCATATACCTGTCTGTGAATCTCCACAGCCGGTCGAAGATATCTTTCCGGTCCATCTGGACGCACATCATCATCCCGTAGCTCATGCCCTCGGTGCGCGCGTCCGTGTTGCCGGTGTCCACCATGCACCATGCGTCCTCATCCGTATGGTAGCAGAAGTTTTCTTCTGGATCAAAGAAAATCGTTTCAAAAGCCTGCTCCACGCGTTTCCGTGCTTCTTCCCCGCCGATCCCGATCTCCGCCAGGTAATTCGGGTATTTTCCGTTCCTGAATGCTCCTTCGCCCATTGCCTGCCCTCCGGAATATCAAATTGTTGCTGTTTCCGTTTCCCCGGGATAGTTGTACGAACTTTTTCTATATTTTAATCGCTGTCCGCTGCTGATGTCAAGCTTGTCTTTCCGCCCTTCCGCCGATATAATGCTTCCGGGGAATGTCTTTTTCCCGCCGCCTGCCCTGATCCATGACCAGCCAGCCAACCGGAGGTGCTTATGCGTATCCTGCTGATCCGCCATGCGGAACCTGATTATTCCATAGACTCCCTGACGGCGAAAGGCCGGGTTGAAGCGGAACTGCTCAGCCGGAGAATGGAGCATTACAGCATTCGTGATTTTTACGTTTCCCCCCTCGGCCGTGCAAGGGATACAGCCGCTTACACCCTGGAAAAGCTCGGCCGTACTGCGGAGGTCCTGCCCTGGCTCGCTGAATTCCGGGGCCGTTGTGTCAATCCGGAAACGGGGCGCAAAAGTTTGCCCTGGGACCTGCCCCCGCGCCTGTGGTCCGCACTTCCGGGTGCGCACGATGTCCGGTGCTGGACTGAGGCGCCGCTCTTTGCCGGCAGCGATGTCGCGGCAATCTGGAAGGAAACGGCGGACGGGGCGGATGCGCTGCTTGCCCGGTACGGATTCCGGAAGGACGGTCCGGTCTGGCGCAGCAGCGGCAACACCCGCGATACAATTGCCGTCTTCTGCCATTTCGGTATTTCCATGGCTTTCGCCGGTTACCTGATGGATATTTCTCCCCTGGAGCTCTGGCACAGGACGCTGACCCTGCCTTCCTCCGTCACGGAACTGGTGACCGAGGAACGCGTTTCCGGGGAGGTTTCCTTCCGGATGACGCGCCTCGGGGATATTGCACACCTGGAATCCGCGGGCGAAAAAAGAAGCACTGCCGGCCTCTTCCCGGAGTGCTACACAGGAATTGATTCAACGGATCCCGCCGTGAACGGCACGCTCGGTACCGAACCGCTGTACTGATGCCTCCTGCCCGGCTTTGGAATTGTGCCCGTCCGGCAGGCATCAGTATGCAAACTGGAAAATACAGAATGCAGCGTACACGACCAGCAGGATGATTCCCTGCAGCCGGGTCAGCTTCCCCTGCTTCAGCGCCGGCAGCGTCATGAACGCCATCACAAACAGCATCACAGGAATATCGACGATCAGCGATACAGGCGTATTGCCGATCGTTTTGCTTCCCAGCTCATAGACGGAAAACGGTTTGATCGCCGTGGCCAGGCCGCTGACGAGCACCAGGTTGAAAAGATTCGCGCCGACGATATTGCCGAGGCTCAGTGCGCTGTGGCCCTTCACCAGGGCGGTGATCGCCGTCACCAGTTCCGGCAGGCTCGTTCCCAGGGCCACGAAGGTCAGCGCGATCACTGATTCCGGCACACCCAGCCCTTCGGCGATTTTCGTTCCGTTATCCACCAGGAGCTTTGCGCCGACAGCGATGCATGCCGCGCCCAGGACCAGCATCAGGATCGATTTCCACAGCGGATTCTCTTTCCCTGCTTCCCCTGCTTCCGCTTCCTCGCTGAAAAGGCCGTTTTTCCTGCCGTTCAGGATCGTATAGAAAATATAGAGCCCGAAAATAACCAGCAGGATCAGCCCGGTCCAGCGGGTGAAATCGCCTGAAATGTACGCAGTTCCCGCATACAATGCCGCTGCGGCAAAGAAGAAGATCACGGGAACCTTGTAGCTTCGCGCGTCCACCTTGCACGGCCGGATGGCGAATGTCAGTGCGGAGATCAGCGCGGTATTGCAGATCACACTGCCGATGGCGTTGCCGTAGGCGATGCCGCCGTGCCCCTCGATCGCGCCGGTGGCGGAAACAAGCACTTCCGGCAATGTCGTGCCGATGGAGACGACGGTGGCGCCGATAATCAGTTCCGGCACGTGCAGCCGGTGGGCCAGGTCAACCGATCCGTCCACAAACCAGTCTCCGCCTTTGATCAGCAGGATCAGCCCCAGGATGAACAACAGCACCGGTACAAGCATCGTTTCAGCCTCCGCATCAGAATGGAAGTATTCTACCACAAATCCGGCAGTCATGAACAGCCAAAACGGCTGTTTAGCGTGTTCTATTCCTCCGTTTTGGAGGAATAGGAACCCAGCCCTCCCGTTCCCGGCTGCCGGCAGAAAAAAAAAGCGCCCGGCGGGCGCTTCAAAAATTACTGTTTTGCAATCTCAACCAGCTTCGCGAAGCCTTCGGCGTCATTGACGGCCAGGTCGGCCAGCATCTTGCGGTTGACTTCGATATTCTGCTTCTTCAGTCCGGCGATCAGCCTGGAGTAGCTGATTCCGTTCAGCCGGGCAGCAGCGTTGATACGGGTGATCCACAGGCGGCGGAATTCGCGTTTGCGAAGCTTCCTTCCGACGAACGCGTAGCGCAGGCTGCGCGCAACCTGTTCTTTCGCGGCGCGGTACTGCTTGGATTTCGCTC
>CAMMYM010000045.1 GCA_946527725.1 uncultured Clostridia bacterium | reverse complement strand
GCCCAGTCAGCCATCAGCTTGCAGAACTCGAGATATTCGGGGGTCTGGATGGTGTCAACCACTTCGTTGGTCGCACGGGACACGGAGAAGAAGTTGGTGCCGGCATCCGCAGTGAAGAAATCGAAGGAACCGATGTACCAGCGGTAGAACATAGCGGTCTTCTGGGTGAGGAAGGGATACTTCAGGCCTTCGTTGTAGGCATCCTCGAGCATGGGCTCAAGGTCAGCCAGCTTCTTGACGGAGGTGATGTCCCAGCCGTACTTGTCGACCAGGTCCTTGCGGAACATGACATCGTAGCCTTCCACGTTGTCTTTGTAAACGGGGATGAAATAGTTGCGTCCGTTGTACTTGGTAGCTTCCCACTGGCCTTCTGCCAGAGCGCCGTACAGGGCAGTGCCGGGCAGCAGATCGGTGATGTCATAGACAGCATTCGCAGGGACCAGGTCGTTGGTACCGATGGTGCCTTCCCAGGAAGCAGTCCACAGGAGGTTGATCTCCTTGTTGGCCAGCGCCAGGTTCGCTTTTTCAGTGTACTCACCGGAGCCGATATCAGTCAGCTTGATCTGTACATTGATTTTGTCAGCGATGTAGGCGTTGATAGCATCTTCAACCTTCTTTACCTGATCAGCGTCAGGAGCACTCAGGTTAAAGGTGCAGCGGGTCAGGTTGATGACAACCTTGTCGTCTGCACTGGCGAAGGACAGAACGCCCAGAGCCAGAGCCAGAACCAGAACCAGAGAAATGAGTTTCTTCATAGGTACAGGATCCTCCTCAAATAATGATATATTTCTAAGCAACTCTTATCAGGGCTGCCTGAAACCAAAGCGGTAAACTTATCCTTTCACGGAACCGACCGTCAGGCCTTTGATAAAGTACTTCTGGAAGAAGGGATAAACGATCATGATCGGCCCAATAACCACAATCACTGTTGCCATTGTTGAGGTATACTGGGGAATGGTGTTACCCATTGCCGCGCGGGCGGCGGCGGGCACGTTGTTGTTGTTCAGCAGGAACTCAATGCTCTTCTGGATATTGATCAGCAGCAGCTGCAGGGGCTTCTTGTTGTTGCTGCTGATATAAATCAGCGCATTCTGCCAATCGTTCCAGTAAGCGGTGGCCATCATGAAACCTACGGCTGCCAGGGAGGGCTTCAGCAGCGGCAGTGTAATCTGGAAGAATGTCCGGTAGTCGCCGGCGCCGTCGATTGTAGCCGCTTCCATCAGTTCGCCCGGAATACTGTTTGCGATATATGTCCGCAGGATGATTACGTTCATTGTTGTTACCATCAACGGAACAATCAGCAGCACCAGGCTGTCCTTCAGTCCGTACCAGCTCGTGAAAACAACGTATCCTGCCAGCTGGCCGCCGTTGAACAGCATCGGGATCAGCAGGAAGATGGACAGGAACCGCGCAAGTTTAAACCCGGGCCGGGAAATTGAGTAAGCATACATACTCATGACGAGCAGCCCGGCAAGTGTACCGACCACCGTGATGAAAATCGTCACACCGTAAGAAGTAAGCAGCTGTTTTCCGTAACGGAGCACGGAATTGACACCGTTCATGCTCCACTCCCCGGGGAAGAAGGAGAAACCATTCTGGTTAATCCACATCTCATCCGTGAAGGCGGATACAAAAACCAGGATAACCGGCGCAAAGCAGAAGACTGTAAACAGGAGAACAAAGAACAGGAGGATGATCTGGCCGGGGCCGATCTTTTTCTTTCCGGTACTGATCTTCATCTTCTTTCCCGGCTGATTCAGGGTGGCAGCTCTCGTCGTCATTTTCTTCTTCCTCCCTTCATCAGAACAGTGCGCCTTCCGGCTCAATTTTGCGAACCGTGAAGTTTGCCAGCAGCATCAGCAGCAGACCTGTTACCGACTGGAAGAAGGACGCCGCTGCCGTATATCCGAAGTTGGAGGAATGCAGGATCTGGTTCAGGACATAGGAGTCGATAACCTGGGTTGTACTGTACAGACCTCCGTTATTCCGCGTCACCTGGTAGAACAGGCCGGTGTCAGAACGCATCACATTGCCGACAGACAGCAGCAGCATAACTGTAATCATCGGGATCAGGGAAGGAATCGTAATATGTTTGATCTGCTGCCATTTGTTTGCGCCGTCAATATCTGCCGCTTCATACAGCGCCGTGTCAATACCCGCCAGCACGGACATGTACAGCACGGAACCGTAACCTGTATCCTTCCAGATCTTGACAATCAGCAGGATCCAGGGCCAGTAGCCGGCATTCGAATAGAAGCGCGTCCTCGTACCAAGCATGTGGTTAATCAGGCCGGTGCGGGAATCGATAAAGGCAAATACGATGAACTGCACCGCAGCATATGAAATGAACACGGGAATGATCATCAGCGTCTGCATTGTCTTGCCCATCTTCTTAAAAGCGAGCTGGTCGATGCAGATCGCAACCGTAACATTCAGCACCGTGCCGACCACCGTGAACAGCAGGTAGTACAGCACAGTGTTTTTGGTCATGTTCAGGAATGTATCCTTGGATTTGATCAGGAATTCAAAGTTGCCGAGCCCTACCCAATCGCTTCCGAAAATGCCCTTGGAATAGTCGAAATTCTTGAAAGCCATGACCAGGCCGGACATCGGGACATACATGATGAAAAGCAGAATCAGGAAGGCCGGTAATGCCATCACTACATGTGCGCGATGCTTCCACGTGTTTTTAAAGAAACCATCGTTCAAGACTATCTCTCCTCAACTAAAATTTAATATAACTTTACCAAGCCTGTTGATTTGATCCAATCCCAGTCTTTTGCAACGGCTATTAGTATATATCTTGTCAGACATTTTGGCAACCACAACATGTAGTATTATTGCAATTTGTATGCCGTTTTGAACAGGTACGGACAATAATGAAAACGATTGCAATTCATAAATTTCAACAGGTTTGTTTTTTTGTTTTTGTTTCGTATTTATTAGGTTTTTCGTTAATCGGTTACATACTTCTGTTTCATATACAAAAGCCGGACGCAATATGTAGTATTCCCTTGGAAAATTACCCTCCGCTGCTGATTCAGCCGCCGGAAACTAAAAATCCTGAAGCATCTCTGCTTCAGGATAAAAGCCTGGTAAATCTCAGCCTTTGACTGCACCGGCAATAAAGCTGTCCTGTATGCGCTTGCTCAGGAAGATATACACAATGATCGTCGGCAGCGTCGCGATCGTCAGTGCGGCGCCGATAGGGCCCCATCTGGTTGTATACTGGCCGAACAGTTGCTGTACGCCGACCGGCAATGTCCGGTACTTACCGGAGCTGACGAAGATCGTCGCGAACAACAGTTCGTTCCAGCACTGAAGGAAGGTATAGATCCCGACAGTGGCAACGGCGGGCATCATCAGCGGGGCAATCACCCTTATGAAAATCTTCCATACGCCGCAGCCGTCCAGGAATGCTGCTTCATCCAGGTCATATGGGATATCGCCCATGAAACCGACACTGATCAGGATACCCATGGACAATGCAAACGCAGCATACGGGAAGATCAGTGCAGCGTATGTGTTCAGCAATTTCAGTTTCGACAAAATCGTGAACACAGGCACGATCGCCGCATGGATGGGGATCGTAAGGCCGAGCATGAAGAACTTGTTCATCACCTTCCGGCCCTTCCAGACAAGCCGCGTCAGAGCATAGGTGGCCATGAACGAGGCGATTACGGTGATCAGGATCACAGATACGGAAATCGCAAGGCTGTTGACGAAATACTGGCCCATATTGCCGGTATTCATCGCTTCTTCGTAGTTGCTCCACTCCCAATGGTTCGGCAGGCCTACATGGTTCGGCGGAACAAGGATCCGTTCTCCCGCTTCGTTCTTGTAAGAATAGCCAAGGATCTCATCATTCGTCTTCAGGGAGAATGTGATCATCCAGTAAAGCGGAAACAGGTTGATCAGGACCAGGATGATCAGCAGCACATGCACAATGATATTCGAAGGCTTGAATTTTCTTGCCTCAATCATGCCACTTTCGCCCCCTTATCTCTGAATGCGAAGCTGATCAGCACAGCAAACAGGAAACAGAGAACAATCAGCACAACGGCGATTGCGCTGCCCAGGCCGTAACGCTGGTGCAGGAACAGCAGCTTGTACATCAATGTGCTGGGCAGTTCCGCCCTGGATGTGTCCTTCATCAGCGCGTAAATCAGGTCGAAGGACTTCAGGGAGCCGGTAACCGCAAAAATCACACAAACCTTCAGGATCGGCTTGATGTACGGAATAATGATAAACCGGTTCACCTGTCCCTCGGTGCATCCGTCGAGCTGTGCGGCCTCGAGCAGGTCGGCCGGAACGCCCTTGATGCCGGCATACATCAGCAGCATATGGTAACCCACATACTGCCACAGGATCGGGATAAAGGCCGCGATCAGCGCAGTCTCCCGGAATCCGGTCCACTGGCCGGTGAAGGGCAGTTTGGAAGATTTGATCGAATTGGTAATCGCCGGGAACAACCATTTATCGATCCCCAGCGCTCTCAGCCCGGCGTTCAGGAGGCCCGCCTGGCCCGGATCATAAATATTCATCCACAGGCGGCCGATAATGACCGTTGAAATCAGCACCGGCATGAAGAAGATGGACAGGTATGCCCTCTCTCCCCGGATACCCTTGCTCAGTTTCAGCGCGATGATCAGCGCCAGCGGGAGCTGAATAAACGTGGAAAGAGCGGCCAGGACCAAGGAATGCCCGAGGGCGTCGCCCAGGTACATGCTGTTCGCATATAATTTCCCTGTATTCGGATTCGTCAGCATACTGCTGAACAGGATCCTGTAGTTCTCCAGTCCCTTATACTCCATGTCGGTATTGGCGACCAGGTTGAACTCATGGAAGCTGTAATATGCTGACATAATAATCGGCGCAATCAGAATCCCCACAAACAGGATCAGCGCCGGCAGCAAAAACAGAACAATATTCAGTTTGTAGGTAAACGTTCTCTTCATCTTTCGTGATCCTTTTCAACAAAAGATGGAGACGGCCCATCGGAATACACCTCCGGGCCGTCTCCGGATTGATTGTTCAGATCAGACAGATCTTACTGGAGTTCGTTGGCCAGGGCTTCGATGAAGCCGGCGCCGTCGATTTCGCAGCCATAAACCTTGGCAACATAGCTCAGGTAGACGTTGGCGGGGTCAGCGCTCATCGCGTTGTCGCCGAACAGAACCATACCTTCGGATTCCGCAACCATCTTGGCAACATCCGCAACCAGGGGCTTCACAGCGGAGGTGTCATAGTCCGGGGTCCAGGCAGGCAGGCCGGAGCCGGCCAGATAGCCGTAGTGGCAGATTTCCTTGCCCAGCGCGAAAGCAGCCTTCGCAGCCAGATCAGGATCCTTGGACGCGGCAGAAACAGCCAGGGCGTCGTTCGGTCCGCCGATAACCTGGCCATAGGTGGCCTTCTCAGAATTCATGACCGGGAACAGGGCAGCCTGGAAGTTACCTTCGGCGTCGTTGATTTCGCCGCAGTTCCAGGAACCGTTCTGATAGAACGCATACTTGCCGGCAATGAAGTTGGCCTTCACGGTATCGTTGTCCAGGGACAGGCCGTCGGGATCGAAGTATCCCTTGGTGATCATGCTCTGGAAGGTATCAACAGCTTCAGCGATCGCCGGGTTGTTCCAGGTGGCACGGCCGGCAAAGATCTCGTTCATTTCTTCGTAACCGATGGTCTTCTCGATGATGGGCTCGAGGTACTCAGTCACGCACCAGGTGGCGTTGCCGGAGCAGCCGAAGGGGATGATACCGGCGGCAACCAGGGCATCGCAGCAGGCGATCAGGTCTTCATAGGTGGTGGGAACAGCGTCATAGCCAACCTGCTTCAGCAGGTCCATGTTCGCGAACAGGGTCACGATGTTCATGGTCAGCGGCACTGCGTAGTGTTTTCCGCCATAGGTGGAGTTCTGCAGCATCACTTCAGGCAGATCCGCAGCATAGTTCGGGAACTCATTGTCCAGGCAGTAGATCTTTTCAGCGGCAGCGAAGTCGCCTGCGAAAGCGCCGGACCAGGTGAAGAAGATGTCAGGCAGCTCGTCAGCGCTCGTGCTCTTGATCTTGGTCTTGTAGGAGTCATTCTCAAAAGCTTCCCACTCAATCTTAATGCCGAGGGCTTCTTCGACAGCGGGAATCGCCTTTTCATAAGCGGGGCGGTTCGCATCGCTCTCAGTCGCGATACACCACAGGGTCAGGGTGGGCTTTTCTGCTTCAGCAAAAGCAGAAGTCAGGGACAGCAGCATCACAGCCGCCAGAACCAGAGCAACCAGTTTCTTCATGTTCCAGGATCTCCTTTCAAATTATGAAATTACCTCTTGCGACCCTCAGGGTCACTGTGGGTATCATACAACTTGTACATACTTTTTGCAAGCACCCTATGCACAATTTGAATCGCTTTCCGACCAATTGCAACAGCTGATTCGCCCTGGAATCCTTGCAGCAAACGATTGCTGCCTGATTGTTCTTGAATTGTATTTTGTGCGTTTCTTGTCATAAACAGAAAGCCCCGGCAAATTTGGCCTTTCCGTTTATTTTCATAACTACATCATATAGTAGGCAAGCCGGTTACAGGACACAATTCTCACTTTTTGTTGTCGCCGGCATCCGCCTCGCATAAGCAATCCGCCAGCCGGTTTGAAAAGGGAGCCCTGTCTCATTCACAGGGCTCCCCGCGGAAAAAAAGCAAATACAATGCTACAGGTTTCCCTCCGCATCATCGACTTCCGCCTTGAAAGGAATGGAGTCAGCCGCACCGGGCCGCCTTACCGCGATGGACGCTGCCAGCGCCGCCCGCAGATATATGCATTCACTTTGAAAAGCAGGAAATCCAAGCCTGCTGCAGGCCCGGATTTCCTTAAGTTTCTTGTCTCATGGACAGGCAGTGCTTATCCGATTGCGCGCATCCTGTCCATAATCCTGTCCCGGATAAATGCTTCCAGCGGAGGCAGGGATGCTGTTTCCGGTACCGCGCCGCGGCCAGTGAAACGCATGGTGCACGGTGTCTCATCCGACCAGCAGTCCCACTGCGGCAGGAATTCCCCGTTCAGGTCCTTTCCGTTCGGATCTCCGGTGCGGATAAAGTTGCAGAAATAATCGCACATTTGGCGCGCAAGGTCGTAATGCCTGCCGACAAACGGCCTCCAGCACTTGGCCAGCGTTTCAAACCAGAACCACAGGTCCGAGGAATGGAATGTCCCGGGATTGTCCCATCCGGGGATATCCGGATCGAAGCAATAGCAGTAGCCCTTCTTTCCCGCCTTTGCGGTATCCGCGAGGACGCCTTTCACTGTGCAGGCAATCCCGCTGACCGGTGCATAGCCGAGGCCGTCGATTTTGTTCCGGCTCTCCGGGATGGCCAGGAAAGCATCCGCCTTTTCCCCGAAGATCCGCTTTGCTTCCGCCGCCAGGCCGGTTTCGTCCTGCGCGTCAACGGTATTCAGGAACTCGCTGGAGGTGCTGCCGGCCATCATAGTGACATCCATGCACTTCCCTGCACGGTACAGGGCGATCGGATCGCCGACGCAGAACAGGTCATCCTGTACGGTGAAGAACGGAACATGGGATTCCATATACTTCTCATAAGTACGCTGCAGGGTCACCGCGTCCACCGCCCGGGCTTCCTCCAGGGTCTTCACGCCCAGGAAGGCAAAGAAATCCTCGCCCTTCTTTTCCGCGTCCGCCAGTTTCTCCGGCCGCCCGATCTCCCGGCGGAGATAAGGATCGAATATCATGGCGCTCATCACGACCGTGTTCCGGAAAAGGCCCTTGTTGGCCGGGCAGGCCAGCTGGGACATGACGCTGCCGCCGCCGGCCGACTGGCCCGCAATCGTCACGTTCGCCGGGTCGCCGCCGAAGGCCGCAATGTTGCGCTGCACCCAGCGCAGCCCGGCCTGCTGGTCCAGGTTGCCGAAATTCGCAGGCGCGTCCGGCTGTTCCTTCGTAATCTCCGGATGCGTCAGGAAACCGAGGGCGCCGACACGGTAATTGACCGTGACGACAACGATCCCCCGGCGGGCAATCCTTTCCCCGTCGAATTCCATCTCCGCCGGATATCCGCACTGCAGCCCGCCGCCGAAGAACCAGACCAGGACCGGCAGCTTTTCATCCGCCTTCTTCGCATTGGTCCAGATGTTCAGGTAGAGGTTGTCCTCGCCCATGGGGATTTCCGGGTCCACATGCCATTCCCGGCAGTAGATATCATCTCCCAGCCCGGGAATCCACTGCATCGAGATCGGCGCAAAACGGGAACAGTCCCGGATGCCCGCCCAGCTATCGCAGGGCTGGGGCGCGCGCCAGCGGTTCTTTCCGACCGGCGGCGCCGCAAAAGGAATCCCCTTGAATGCCGTAATCCTTGGATCTGCCGCTTCAATCCCGCGTACCCAGCCGTTTTCTGTTTTCACCTGTCTCAACATGGTTTTTCATTCCTCCGCTTATGCTGTGGCCAAATTACAGAATTTCAGATATCTTCGCTTCGTACGTTCCGTCCCCGGCCTTTTCCCATGTTTCCCAGGGGCCGGGCATACCTGCATCCCGGACCGCATCCTGCGGATCCAGGATCATCTTCAGCCGCTCCAGCTGGGAATGGAAGCCGAAAGGAGCCTCCTGGCTCTTGCGGAAGGTTACGGTTCCCTTGCTGAAGTCCGGCTCAATGTCGAACCAGGCGTTCCTTCCTTCCAGGTCGAAGCCGAGGAACTCCTGCCACGCCGGCAGGTTCAGGCAGACTTCCGGTTCCGGATACATGACCCGGAGATAACCGCCGTTCAGCTTCACATAGAGGTTGCCCTCCGCCTCGTTGTCCCGGGTCGGGAAGACGATCGCCGCTTCCCCGCAGTCATAAAAGATATTGTTGAGGATTTTTGCATCCCGCGACGTACCGCCCCGCTCCAGGCCGTGCATCCGGAAGCCGACAGGCTTCAGGTAATAGCCGCTGTGGCGGCACTTGCCGATCAGGTTATGCTCCACGCGCAGCCGGTCCGTTCCCTCGCCGTATACGCCATAGCCGTTCACCACATCAAGCTCCCGGGTCTTGTACCATCCGGAGGAGCCGGGTTCCTGCGGAACCTTTGCCGGGTCGAACCGCCCTTCCACATTCCAGATAATGTTATGGTCGATCAGGTTGATCCCGTCCCGGGTGCACTCAATGAAGATCGCTTCCCGCTGTTCAATGCCGTCCAGGAAGAGGTTTCCGGTAATCCGGTTGTTTTCGTTGCCGCAGTCCAGCCAGAGATGGTCCGCGCGGAACGTATTCCGGAAGATATTGTTGCGGATCAGGCCGTTCACGCTGTTATGCAGCTTGATAGCCCCCGCCTCCCAGCTGAGCTCCATCTTCTGCCAGCCTGTGCCCTCGATGATGTTGTCCTCAATCAGCATCCGCTCGGCAAACATGCCCGCAATGCCGCAGACGCCCGCATCCCGGATGCGGCAGTTCCGCACAACACTGTAGCCGACGGTCTCGCCGGGTGTATGCGTATGGTGCCAGCATTCATGGCCCACGTCGATGGCTACGCCGTTCGACCAGTTGACTTCGCAGTCTTCAATAATCCAGTGGTGGCCCCGGTGGGCGGAGATCGAACCGCGCTGCGGAACCGGCGCGCCGGTGGCGGCATGTTCGCAGATCAGGCCTTTCACCCGGATATAGTTCAGGAATTCCTTATCCGGGGCAAAGCACTGCTCCCGCACGGTCACTTCGATCCTGTGGTTTTTCGGGTCCTCGTCCCCTGCCAGGCGGAAATGCACCTTCTGGCCGTTTGCCTCGACCCAGTAGGTGTTATCTTCCTTTCCCATGCCGTTATAAAGGGGCACCTGTTTCAGTGGCTTCCCGTCGCAGAAAACGCATCCCCGCCGGTTCAGGTAGGTTGTCATATCCGTCTTGTCATACTCGATAAACAGGCGGTCATGCAGGATATTCACGGCACAGAAGGGATTGTAGCCCCGGAACATATCCGGGTCCAGGTCGTACTCCCACACTTTCGCTTCCCCTTCCGGCTTTGCACCGAAACCGCGGAAGAGCATCCATCCCTCGCTGGGGATAAAATCTTTCACTTCTTCGGATGCCCGGATGATGACGTCCCCGTCCCCGAAGGCTTCATAGGAGATCATATGTTCAGGATCCGTGCCGCCGAGCACCGGCTTCACGCATTCCCGGTAAAGCCCGGCGTGGATCCGGACCCTGGTGCCGGGCGTCGCAGCGGCAGCCGCGGCGTTGATTGTCCTGAAAGGATTTCCGGCGCTTCCGTCATTGTCGTCCGAAGCGGTCGGATCCGTATTGCTGACAAAGAGTTCCCGTTCCCATACGGGGTCCTTTTCCCAGAATTCATAGGATCTGCCGTCCGGCAGAATCGCGCTGGAAACCTTATCCATAAATGCCTTCCTTTCAAAAACCGGGGCGCCCCGGATGGGGCGCCCCCGATGGGGTACTGCTGCAGATTATTCTACGGCACCTGCCGCGATCTTTGCATCGACCTGAACCTGCCACTTCGCTACGTCAAACTTGTACAGTTCATCGTAGCCGAGGCCTTCAATTTCCTCAACCATGGCGTCCCACTTGGCTTCGAACTCCTCATCGGACGGTGCCGCAAAGAGCTGCCAGGTGAGCTGGGCCAGTCTCGGATCAATGGTGTTGCGCAGGAGCGCGATATCGTCAGTGTCTGTTTCGATTCTCGCAGCGCAGTTCGGGCTGATGTAAACCCTGTTGTTCTTCTTCAGCCAGTCAACCGGGTTCTCCGCGCCGAACCTTTCCTGCCATTCCTTCTTCATCTGGGTCATGTTCTTGGCAATATAGGAAGCCCAGAAAGTGCTGGTGTAGGTTTCACCGGTGTTGGGGTTGGTGCACTTGGCAGACAGCAGCCACTGGTTAATGGCATTGTTGCCGTCATTGAATCCGCCGCCGCCGTACTCTTCCGGCACGGGCAGGTTGTCCATCAGGGCATTGTCCTTGTAGGGGATGAACTTGCCGTCTTCACCGACGGTGTAGTTCAGGCCTTCGATACCGCAATGCTCGAAGGTCAGTCCTTCGGGGCTGGCATACCAGTCGAGGAACTCAATGATCTTGTCATACTTCGCGCCTTCCACCTTGGAACCGATACCCCAGGCACGGTCTCCGCCGTAGTAGGTGTCCGCATCCGCATAGTAGAAGAAGTTCGTCACGGGGATCATCTGGAAGGCCGTACCGTTGTCCAGGCGTTCCTGGCTGTTCCAGAAACCGGGCTGCCAGTCGTACCAGATCAGGTCGATCCGGCCGCTGGAGATTTTGGGATGGATGGAATTCCAGTCCTGCTCGAAGGATTCCGGATCCACCAGGCCCATCTGATAGGCCTTGTTGATGAACTTCGTGGCCTTATAGTAGCCGCTGTCCTTGTCGTAAAGCTTGACGAAGGAGAAGTCGGGCTTGAGCATGGCGGAGCCCTTCAGCTTGTCGCCCCACCAGGTGGTCAGCTGCACGACGTTGGCAGGACCGGACATGTTGTCGCCGTTGTCCCAGTCAGGCCAGAGGGAGATGGGATACGCGGGATCGCCGGCTTCATTGGTGGGATGGATCTCATGGATCTTTGCCAATGCATCCAGCAGGTCGTTTTCATCCTTGATTTCGGGCATGCCGATCGCTTTATACAGGTCCCAGCGAAGCTGCGGGGAAGAATAGACCATTTCACTGGTCAGGGTCGTGGGGGAAGTATCCGTCATCTGATCCGGAATGCCGTAATACACGCCGGCATCCGCGCCCAGGAAATCCTGGTTGAACGTGTCAATCTGGGAAATGAAGGGCGCCAGGCTCTTGATCTCGCCAATCCTATCGCCAATGTCCTTCACCAGGCCGGCTTTCACGACATCCGCGAACTTGGATTTGTCCATGATGATGATGTCACCCAGGTCGCCGTCAGCGCTGCGGGTGGCAAACACTTCATCACCGATAACCTGGGTCGCGATGATGTTCAGCTTGATGTTGAACCGGTCCAGAACAACCTTCGCAAACCAGCCGGTCTGCTCGCCGTTGTAGTTGGCGGCGTCGTCGAAGAACACGATTTCCATGGGTTCTTCCTCAGCCGCCGCGACGGTGAATGAGCACATGCCGAGGAGCATTGCCACCGTCAGTAACAGAGACAGGAATTTTTTCATTGGGTTACCCTCCTTTTTAATATGAATTAAGGCATTCTTGCCTTTATTCCAGGCACATCCGGATCCCAGCGTGTGCAATTGCTGAATCCGCAGGTGAAGTCAGCCTTTTACGGCGCCGATCATGATTCCCTTGGTGAAGAACTTCTGGAAGAAGGGATAGACGCACATAATCGGGAAGACAACCACCACGGTGACCGTCATGCGAATGGACGTGGCTGTCGCTGCGTGGGCCAGGCTCGCCATAAGGGCCGCTGTGGACGTATTGTTGCTGACCAGCGCTTTCAGGCTGCTCGCCTGGTTGATATACTGGAAAAGCACGTACTGCAGGGTATACAGTTCCTTCTTGGTCATCAGCAGCAGCGTATCCTGGAATGCGTTCCACTGGTTCACCGCTGCGAACACCGCAATCGTCGCCAGGATCGGCTTGATGACCGGCAGCATAATGGAGAAGAACACCCTCAGCGTTCCCGCGCCGTCGATTTCTGCTGCGTCCTGCAGCGCCGGCGGCACCGATTCGCAGTAGGTCTTGCACAGCACGATATAGAACGGCTGGATGATCA
>CAMMYM010000044.1 GCA_946527725.1 uncultured Clostridia bacterium | reverse complement strand
TATACCGGCGATACTTACTGTCTCGGCTGCGGTGAAATGCTGCAATCAGGCAGCCAAACCGCGAAGCTGACAACCCATACCCCAGCCTCTCCCGTGATTGATAATGAAGTCGCTGCAACATGCAAGGCCGAAGGCAGCTATGACGAAGTGACTTTCTGCTCCGTCTGCAATGCTGAAATCAGCCGGAAAAAAGTCACAACAGACAAGGATCCTCAAAACCATGTCGGCGGTATTGAGATCAGGAATGCTAAAGAAGCCACCTGTAAAGAAGAAGGATATACCGGCGATACTTACTGTCTCGGCTGCGGTGAAATGCTGCAATCAGGCAGCCTGATCAAGAAGCCCGACCATGATTTTGGCGAATGGACGCAAACAAAAGCGCCCACCTGCACACAGCCGGGTGAAGAAACAAGAGCCTGCAAACGCGAAGGCTGCGAAGAAAAGCAAACCCATTCCGTAGACGCCCTGGAGCATGACTTTGGTGAATGGACGCAGACAAAAGCACCTACCTGCACACAGACGGGTGAAGAAACAAGAGCCTGCAAACGCGAAGGCTGCGAAGAAGAGGAAACTCGTGAAGTCGGAATGATTGCTCACAACTATGTTGAGCCGATTGAACCCGAGTATTTTGAGGAAACAATCACAGAAAACGGTGTGGATTACGTTGTATGGGGACATTATAAAGTATGCGAAATGTGTAAAGAAGCAAAACTGGCTGTTGAAGAGGGACGTAAAGAGATGGAACCCATTGTCGCACCTGAAAGCTAATGCAACTGGCTGTGTTCTCAGATCCGGACAGTAATTGCTTCCCCTGTGTAACAGACCTCTGTTGCCCCGTCTGAACCAAAGCGGCGGATCATCATCCGCTGCTTTTTTTGCATGCTTCCTTCCTGGGCTGCCAGCGCCAGGATGCCCTCCCGGTCGTTCCAGCGCATACGGATCCGCTGGAAGATACCCTGTTCGTAGCTGTAGCTGATGCCGTCGTCGTCGTAGAGGGTGAATGCCCCGTCCGCGCCGGGGAACACAACCACCTCCAGCGGTGCATCCGCCGCCTCTTCTGTATACTGTCTTTCCGGGGAAACCGGCAGGATTGCTCCCGCACGCACAAAGACCGGAATCCTGTCCAGCGGCGCTTTCACCGCAACAGCCTGCCCGCCTTCACAGGCTGTTTTCCCGTCCGGATCATACCACCTTGTGCCGGCCGGCAGGTAAACCTGCACCGTCTCATCCGGGCTTTCAATCCGTTCCCCGCCGGGCAGGAAATACATCGGCCGGGTCACCGGCTTCACCAGCAGGAAATCGCCCAGCATCATCTCATCGTCTATTCTTCTCAGGTACGGATCCCCCGGGAACGCCAGCGCCGGAACCTGCAGGGCGGGAATCCCCTTCTCATGCGTTTCCGCATACAGGGAATACTGGTATGCCAGCAGGCGGTACCGCATCCGGATTGCCCGGGCAATCGCCTCATAATGCTCCCCGCCCCTGTCGCCGAACTGCCAGATCTCCCGCGGCGTATCCGTTCCGTGGGCCCGCATCATGGTCAGGAAGCAGGCATACTGCGTCCAGCGGACAAAGAGCTCCCTGTATCCGGGATCCTCCGTTCCCCGGGGAAAATCCCCTTTCCAGAACCAGGGATCCTTTTTGTCGGTGAAAAAGCCGCCGATATCGCAATTCCAGAAGGGCTCTCCGGTTGCCGTGAAATTGAGGCCTTCCGGGATATGCCTGCGGAACGTTTCCCAGGTGGCGCAGACGTCGCCGCTCCAGGTCACCGCCGCGTAGCGGCGCTGCCCGGCCCAGGAGGAACGCGTCAGGTTCAGCACCCGCTGCCCCGGCTTGTCCCGGCGCATGCCTTCCCAGATGCCCTGTGAATGGCAGAGGCTGTACAGGCTGATTTCCGCCGGATCAAGGTACTTCTTCGCTTCCGCGGTATTCACCCGCATCCGTTCCCCGTCGTCCGGGCGTTCGCTGCCGTGCCAGTCACATTCAAAAGGTTCTGTGCAGTCGCACCACCAGGCGTCGATGCCTTCCTCCAGCAAACCGTCCCGGACCTGCCGCCAGTAAATCTCCCTGGCTTTCGGATCGAACGCGTTGTAGGTCGACCGGTTCCCGAGCATGCACC
The DNA here is from genome assembly GCA_946527725.1 of uncultured Clostridia bacterium. Classification (GTDB taxonomy): domain Bacteria; phylum Bacillota; class Clostridia; order Christensenellales; family Aristaeellaceae; genus Aristaeella. The sequence continues at coordinate 10,917 of CAMMYM010000044.1, read as the reverse complement.
CGGCCCGGAGCAATTCCTCCCGGTCCCCGTTCCGGTCCCCCTGCAGGTTCGGCCAGATGGACAGCATCACCCGGACATGCAGGCCATGGATCGGCTGCACGAATCCTTCCGGATACCGGCTTCGGTCATACTGCTTGAATCCCCACTGGCCTTCCGGCCAGGTCTGCCAGTCCTGGACAATCAAATCCAGCGGGATATTCCTTCTCCTGTATTCCGCGGCGGCGCCGGCCAGCTCCCCTGCCGTTGTGTAGCGTTCCTTCGACTGGGCAAAGCCCATGGCATACCGGGGCAGCAGCGGCGCCGGCCCCAGCAGGCCCTTCAGTTTCTCCATGGCGGAAGCGTAGCTGCCGTCCCCGTACAGGAAATACCAGTCCAGAGCGTCCGCGCAGTCAAATTCCAGGAAAGCGCCTTCTTCGCCGTCGCAGAACTTCATCATGCATCCCATATCAAAGAGGATTGCCCATCCGGCTGTGGAAACCAGCACCGGTACGACAGCCTTCAGGTTATGCTGGTACAGGAGCCGCGTGTGCCCGCGCAGGTTGCCGAATCCCTCCTCATGGGATCCCAGCCCGTACAGGGCTTCATCCTCCCCGAAGGCAAAATACTGCCGGCCGCGCACGCCTGTACGGTCCTTTTCCGAGGCAGCAGGCGCCGCTTCTGCCCGGGCGCCGTCCGCGCCCACGGTTTCCCGCACGGAACCCTCCCGGAAAATGCTCCGGCGGATCTCCGTTTCCTCCAGCTCCGCCGGGTCTTTTTCCCGCTCCCGCAGCAGGAGCCGCCCGTTACCGTCATGGAACGAAAGGGCCCCGGTTTCCGGATTCAGCCGGACCTGCAGGCCGGGCAGCCTGAACAGCATACTGCCCCCGGCAGCCCCTGTTTCCCATACGCCGGCCGCGCAGGGGATCACCGGCGAATGCGCCGGTTCCGGAAACGCTCCGGCCAGGTCCCTTGTCACCTGCACAATACCGTCTTCCCTGGCCTTCAGCCGCAGGTGCACTTTTCCGAATACGTCGATCCATTCCGCTTTCATATCCGTCTGCTCCAAACTCTCCGCCGGACCGGGAAGCGCATTCCCGGCCTGCCTCTGTTTTTTCCCGGAAGCCCGCTGTCCGCTCATTCCGCCATGTGATGAATCAGCGGCAGTTCCGGAAGGTTCCCGAACCGATAGAACCGGTACGCGTTTTCATGGAGGAACTGCTGCTTTTCCCTTTCCGTAAGCAGGGATGATTTTTCGATGAAATCCCAGCTCATCCGGTAAGTGATTGCGGTCATGGTCCTTGGGTAATCGGATCCCCACATCAGCTTTTCCATGCCGCAGATATCCCGCGCTTCCAGGATTGCCCGGACGGCAGAAGGATAAGGATAGTATTCCGCGTTGAAGAGCCAGGTGATCCCGCCGGATTCGATATATACATTCCGGAGGCAGGCCAGGCGGATCTGTTCTGTCCAGCCGGGCCGTGTCACCATGCCGAAATGGCCGATGGCAATCCGCAGGGACGGATACTGCTGCGCCAGTTCCCGAAGCATGCCGGTCTGTTCCTCCCCGTCCGCCATATCGATGGCTAGGAAGAGATCCTTCTCCGCCGCCAGGGCAAAAACCGCCGCGTGATGTGCCAGGTCCCGGTCCCGCAGCCTGCCGGCGCAGATTTTGATACCGTCAACTCCGTCGGTTTCCGGCAGGCCGTTCTCCTCATACAGGGCGGTAACCCGGAACCGCTCCGGCCATTTTTCCCGCACCCGGCGCAGGTAATCGTCCTGGTTGCCGTCGATGTATTCCTGGGTGACCACAGCGCCGCCGATCCGGGAAAAATCCATGCAGGAAAGCAGCCGTTCCGCGCTGTTCACGCCGTCTGTCAGGTAAGGCGGCAGCATCTGGACCACCTCATTCCCGAACATGCTGCGGCCGCCGCCCAGGCCGTACACCGGCAGGCCGCCCACCGTGCCCCGCTGTTCCAGCCAAAGATGCACATGCGCGTCAATCATCCGGCAATTCCCTCCCTCAGTCCGCAAACCGGAGCAGCACCTTCTCCAGGCTTCCGTCGTTATGTGTCAGGGCGTCGAAAGCCTTCGCCGCGTCCGTAAAACTGTATTCCGCGCTGATCATGCTGTCCAGGTCGATCCCGCCCTGCGCAGCCAGGGCGATCAGGTGCTCGAAATCCCTGGTAAAAGCGTTCCGGCTGCCGAAAACGTTCAGCTCCTTCTTCAGGAGGATGGAATGCAGGAAGGTGGTTTCCGTCTTGCCGTTGCCGATCAGGATGATGTTTGCGCCCTGGCACGCATGCTCAATGCAGGACAGGAAGGTTTCCGGCCGGCCGCAGGCTTCCACGCAGACGTCGAAGCCGTCGCCGCCGGTCACCGCGGCCAGGGCGTCCCCTGCGTCCGGCGCGGCTGCGTTCACGGTATGGTCCGCGCCGAAAGCTTTTGCCTTTTCAAGCCGGCCGTCCAGGATATCGCAGCTGGTGACCTCCGCACCTTTCGCCTTCGCGGCCAGCAAGGCAAACAGGCCGATCGGCCCCGCGCCGACCACCAGCACCCGGTCCCCCTTCTTCACCTCGCAGCGGCTCAGCGCATGCTGGCTGATGGAAAAAGGCTCAATCAGCGCCAGGTGCCGGGGGCTGAGCCCGCCGCCGGGAATGATCCGCTCCACGGGCATCGTGATATATTCGCAGAACGCGCCGTCCCGCTGGACGCCCATGGTTTTGTTGTCGGCGCAGGCGTTCACCAGGCCCTTCCGGCAGGCGTAGCAGCTGCCGCAGTTGAAATAAGGATTGCAGGTGACCACGTCCCCTGCCTTCAGCCCGCGGCTGTTCTCCGGCACGGATACAATCCGCGCGGAAAACTCGTGGCCGGGAATCCGGGGATAGGTCGTAAAGGGCTGGTTTCCGGTGAAGCTGGCGACGTCCGCGCCGCAGATGCCGCAATACAGCACCTGCAGCAGCGCCTCGCCCTCCGCCGGCTGCGGCACGGGAATCTCCCGCACTTCGATGGCATACGGTGCTGCAATGGTAATCGCTTTCATCTCGTCCATTCCTCCTCAGCGGTCCGGATTGATCCGGGAAATGTCCCACGCCACGGCAGTCTTCATCGGGGCGTTCCTGCAGTAGATCCTGTGTTCATAGGCATCCATCGGGTCAGCGGTGAAAAGGTCCTTGTCGATCAGCTCCACGATCCGGTCGTACCGGCTCGCAGCCAGCATTTCGATCGCTTTTTCCATATGGTCCTGCCTGAAATTGATGGATCCGAAAATCAGGTGGTTTTCAAAGCCGAAGGGCATGGTATCGAAGGAGATCCTCGGCCCCAGGGAAAAGCTGTTGTAGATGCCGTTGCAGCCGAGCACCTTGTGGTCAAAGGCGACCTGGTGTTCCAGGTTGGTTCCGCTGACGCCGATAAAGCAGGTGGCGCGCCCGCCCAGCGCCGCGCGGAGCGCATCCGCCAGTGCTGCCGGATCGTCATATGTATTGCGGACATAGTCCGCGCCGGTTTCCTCCAGCGCAAAGCGGACCTTCGGATGGTCCTCCGGGCTCCGCGCCGTGAACACAATCTTTGCCCCCGGGTGCGCCTTCTTCAGCACATCCCCGATGAACATGCCCGTCGTGCCCAGGCCGAAGATCACCGTACGTTCAAAGATCTCGTCCGCGGCGATCCCGCGCGCCTCCTCCAGGGAGCAGCCGCGGCGCCGGGCCGTCTGGCGGAACCAGTGGGCGGACCCGAGGTCTTCCATGCGTTCCAGCTGGAACAGCATGCAGGCGAAGGGATCCGGGAAAACCATCTTCTTTGCGAAGGACAGATCGATTTTTCCGCCGTGCACATGGCCGTCCGGGATTTTCAGCAGCATATCCGGATTGACGAACATCGTATCGCTGAACAGGCCGTCCGCCTGGTCGCAGCCGTACTCGAAATAGGATTCGTCCTCCGTGTAGCGCGTCGGATCGACGCTGTCCCCGCCCCGGATCAGCACGATGGCGAAGCGGTTCTCCGAAGGAACCCAGACCACGCCCTCATGGCCGTTGACCAGCCGCTGCTGCCCCTGCGGGAATTTGGGGCCCATCTGCCCCCTGGCTGCCATGCGCATCAGTTCATAGTCCGTACCGCAGAAGCCGACCAGCACCGGATGCACCGGTATGCCTTCCTTCAGCGGTTCGCCGCGCAGGCGCTGCCGCGGCGGGTTGATCAATTCGGTTTCCCCGTATACCAGCGGTTTCTCCGCGCTGTTTTGGAAGTATGTCGCAAAAGCCTTCATGTTCTTCCCTCTTTCTTTTTTCTTTCGCGCCTGTTTTTCCGTCCTTTTGCCGGAAAAGCCGGCAGCCTTCCGGACTGCCGGCTTTCCGGTGTATTGTATGCTTGGGTGCGGATCATGCTCCGCAGGTTGGAGGATTATTCCTCTGTCAGGAATTGGGCAAGATCGCCGCGGGTCATCACCAGGTCCGGCGTGTCCGTCGATACCTGGGCGCCGAGGACTGTAAACAGCTCGGAAAGGTAACCCTCGGTCAGCTTATTGTCCAGGTCCAGGTCCGGGGATGCCAGGCCGTTCTGCACGAGCAGGTCCTTGCACGCCGCAGGGTCGTTTGTCGGGCCGCCGACCATCAGGTAAACCGCGCCGAGGAGGTCGCCTACCGTCGCTTCCTCATCCACGCCGACATGCGTCTCGCTTCTCGGCACCAGGAACTGCTGGTCGATCGCAGCCTTCACGAACTGGTACTTCTCATGGTCTTCGGGAAGGTCGTCAAACTCGGCCTTGCTCAGGTCCTGGGCGTTGAAAGGATTCAGCACCGCTTCGTACATTTCCGCGTTTGCATTGATTGCCGCCGCGCTGCCTGTCGTGCCGCGGACGCCGTTGTTCAGCATGTCGGCAATATAAGCGGCAAAGGTCTTCAGGGTTTCGGGCGTTGCGGTTTTCAGCGAATGCATGGCCTGCAGGATGCTGTCGTCCGGAGCGCCGTTGATGCGCCTGTTCAGGGCAGCAATAGCCCCGGTCAGTTCACCCGTGGTCATGGCCAGGCCGGAATAGGCGCTGATGATGTACCTGTCAATGGTTGCCTGGTCGATTGCCAGGTTGTTGATCGCATCCGGCAGGGTATCGAAGTACGCGAAGGTTTCTGCAATGTTCGGGTCCCTGTAGGTGTAGAGATAAATCTCTTCGTCGGTGGAAACGCAGCTTGCACCGTATGCGCCCATCTGGTCCCGGAGAACGGGGATCAGCAGCTGGTCGGATACGACTTCACCGATCGCCGCGTACGCTTTGCCGTCCGCATCCCCGTCGATCGTTGTCCAGGAAGCGGAGACCAGGTTGAACTCGATATTGCTGTCGACAATCAGGCCTTCACGGTCCGCTGCCGCCGGCAGGTCATAGGCCGCCGGTTCGCGGGGGGTGTCATCCAGTTTCGCGAAGAAGCTGTCCGACAACGTGCGGTTCATGGCCAGGGAAGCTTCGTTGCCGGCAAAGGCTGCGACGGCGCCGGAACGGTTGGCCAGGAACTGCTGCACCCTCTCCAGGCCGGCGATTACTTCTTCCGGCTGCTCTGCCATCTTCTGCTCCAGTGATTCGAGGAAAGCGTAGTAATCCAGGAAGTTCAGGTAGTTGTAGTACCTTGCGAATGCGCTGGTTTTCCCGAGCTGGCGGTACAGCAGGACGCTCACCGCGTTCTGGTTGATCTGGCTGCGGGCAAGATTCTTTTGTGCCCCGATCCGTTCCTGCAGCGTCTTGGTGTCCTTGAACTGCGTATGGAACAGGATTTCCTCCGCCAGCGCATAGCCGGTTTCCAGGTCTTCATCCAGGGAGTACCATTCGGTGATCATGTAGGGATGGAAGTTTTCCTTCCAGCTGCTGCAGAAGACACCGAATGTTTTGTCGTGCAGGTAACGGGTTGCCAGGGGATCCAGCTCCTGCCAGGTGTGCCGGTCCGTATCCATCGATCCCAGCAGCCTGGTGAACAGGCGCAGGTAATGGATGTCTTCCTGCGGCAGGCCGGCGACATCGAGGTTCAGCATAATATAGGAGATGCCGTCCACACCGGCGGCAGCTTCGATCCGGCGGACACCGTTCTCTTCCACGGTATCTGTCAGGTCATATTCCTTGACTTCCTCCGGCAGCGTGGCCACCGTAACCGCGGTCAGGTCCGCGAGCATGGCGGAATTGTCTTCCTCCGCGGGGGCAGCGTTGGTTGCGTCCACGATCGCCTGGATCTCTTCCGCGGTCATGCCCGCTTTGATGCCGGCAAGCTTTTCGGCCAGCGCTGCGTCATGGGCTTCCTTTTCGCCCGGGGCAGGGCTGGTGGTGGTCACGGTGTACAGGCTGGGATTGACGAGCCACTTCGCGACGGCGCCGTTCAGCAGGCCGCTGTTGTTCTCTTCCTCAATCTTGCTCAGGGATTCATAATTGTCCAGGTAGCGGAACACGTCCCCTGAAACAGCATAGTAATACGCGAGGCTTTCGATGATCGTGGTGACGGGGCTGCCGTTTTCAGAGGCCAGTTTCGCGTTGAATTTCAGGGAGGTGACAATGTTGTCCACCAGTTCCGGCGCAAAAGTGCTCTCCGCAATCTTCGCAAGGGCGGCGTCAGCCGTGGCTTTGAAGAGTTCCGCATCGCCTTCGTTCAGGCCGGCTGCCGTGATGCAGACAGCGTCATCCGGCGCCGCAAGCTCACGGCCGATACTGAAGGAACCCGCCGGGAAGGTTTCCCTCAGTGCCTGCATCAGCGGGGACGCGGAATCGCCCATCAGGTCGCCTGCATGGTCGATCAGTGTTTCCTGCTCGAGGTCGTCCTTCATGCCGGGGCACACAATGTAGTACTCGATCAGGGTCTGGTTCGCGGTATCCGTTCCTTCCGCCACCGGATAGCCCACCGAGGTGACAGCAGGCTCGGTAATCGGGGTGTATCCGGGCTCCGCCAGGGAGATTTCCGCCCGGTCAAACGGGGCAAACGCTTCGTCCAGCAGTTTCAGGAAAGCGGTATAATCCTCAAAATCACCGTAGAGGTAAACGATGCAGTTGGACGGATGGTAATATTTGTTGTGGTATTCCTTCAGGTCCTCCCAGGTCATTTCCGGGATCACGTCAGGATCTCCGCCGTACTGGTAGGAAACGGAAGCGCCGGGGAATGTCGCTTTATAGGCGTTTGTCGACGCGACGCGGTCAATCGTCAGGGAACCGAGCATTTCTGAATAGACGGTGCCGTTATAGGTCAGCGGCGCGTCCGCGTCCGCCATTTCATAACGCCAGGCTTCCGTGCGCCAGATGCTCTCGTTCTCCATAATGGATGGATTCAGGCACATATCCGTATACATATCCGCCAGCTTCAGCAGCTGCGCTTCGGACAGGGATGCGATCGGATAGCATGTCATGGCGTCTGTCGTGTACGCGTTCATATAGGTGTTGTACGTCTGGCTGGCCACATTCATCCACAGGGATGTGGACGGATATTTGGCGGATCCGCTGAGCGTTCCGTGCTCGAACACGTGCGGGATGCCTTTGTCGTTCTCCATACGGGTCGGGAACGTAAGCTGGAAGGCGCGGTTGGTATCGTCATTGGCGATATACAGCAGCTTCGCGCCTGTTTTCTGGTGCTCAAAAAGGACAAGATCCGCGCCGATCAGGTCAAACGGCCGGATCTCTTTGACCTCGAAGCCTTCGACCACGTCGCCGACGGCAGGCAGGGCGGAAGCGTCCTCTTCCTCGGCCGCGTCCGCAAACGCGGGGAGTGCACCCAGCATCATCGCCAGGGCCAGCAGCAGTGCAAGCAGTTTCTTCATCTTTTTTTCCTCCTGATTTTGTGTTCCGGATTGATTGGTATTTTATCCCAAACGCCGCGTTTATTCAACAGCGGTTTCAATCTTTCGGACCTTTCTTCCGCTTTCCGCCTATTCAAACTGCGCGGCATACAGCTGGTGGTAGAAGCCCTTCCTGTCCATCAGCTCGCGGTGGGTTCCCTGTTCGACGACGTCCCCGTCCCGCAGGACAAGGATCTGGTCGGCGTTTTCGATCGTGCTCAGGCGGTGGGCAATCACGAAGCAGGTTTTCTGTTTCATGAGTTCACGCATGGCCCTCTGGATTTCCCGCTCCGTGGCGGTATCCACGTTCGAGGTCGCTTCGTCCAGGATCAGCATCGGCGCGTCGTACAGCATGGCCCGGGCAATGGTCAGCAGCTGTTTCTGGCCCTTGGAAATATTGCCGCCGTCCTCGCTGATGACAGTATCGTAACCCTGGGGCAGGCGCATGATGAAGGGATGGATCCGCGCCGCCTTAGCCGCGGCCACCACTTCCTCCATGGTGGCGTTTTCCTTTCCGTAGGCAATATTCTCAAAGATCGTCCCCTGGAAGACCCACGTGTCCTGCAGCACCATGGCGTAAGCACTCCGTACGCTCCGGCGCACTGCGGTGCGGATCTCCTGCCCGTCAATGCGGATGACGCCGCTGTCCGGGTCATAGAAGCGCATCAGCAGGTTGATGATCGTTGTTTTCCCGGCGCCTGTCGGCCCGACGATGGCGGTCAGCTTCCCTGCCGGCGCTTCCAGGTTCAGGTCGTGCAGGATTGTTTTCCCGGGTTCGTACCCGAAAGCCACATGCTCAGCGGAAACGTCGCCGCGGACATTGTCCAGCAGCACTGCCTCCGGCACGTCAGCGCTTTCCTCTTCCTCGTCCAGCAGCGTAAACACGCGCTCGGAGGCCGCCAGGGCTGAGAACAGTTCATTGAAGACTTCCGCCACGGCGTTGATCGGCCCGGCGAACTTCCGGCTGTACAGTACAAACGAGGAGATCCGGCCCAGGTCGATCCGCCCGTTCAGGAACAGCACACCGCCCAGCAGGGCGATCAGGCTGAGCCCCAGGTTGTTGATGGCCGTCATGGTCGGGCCCAGCGTAACGCCGTAATGCTCCGCGTCCGAGAACGCGTTCGCCGCGTCCTGGTTGATACCGTCGAAGCGCTCGTCCACCCGGTTTTCATATGCGTAAGCCAGGATCGTCTTCTGGCCGGACAGCATTTCCTCCACAAACCCGTTCATGACGCCGTAGCTCTTGGAACGCTTTGCATAGCGCGGCTGGGTTTTCTTCCGCATATACACCGTGTACGCCACGGAGACCGGCACCGTCACCAGGGTCAGCGCGGACAGCGGCAGGGAGATGGAAACCATCATGGCCAGGGATCCGACGACCGTAATGATGCTGGTCAGGATCTGGACAATGTCCGTCGCCATGCAGGTGGAGATGACGTCGATGTCGTAGCTGACGCGACTGATGATGTCGCCTGCCTGGTGCTGGTCAAAATACCCGACCGGAAGCTTCATCAGTTTTTCGAAAACGTCCTGCCGCATCTGCCTGGCCACCCGCCTGCTGACTACGGTCATGACAAGGCTGATACCGAAGCCGAGCAGCGCCGAGGATACGTAGCACAGCAGCATCAGGCCGGCGTAATGTTTCACCGCGTCAAAATTCACTTTTCCCGCGCCGGCAGCCGCTTCGCGGATGGCGGAGCCCGCCAGGCTCGGCCCCCACAGGTTCAGCAGGTTGCTGAAGAGGCTCAGCACCGCAACCCCGGCAATCACGTATTTCCAGGGGCCGAGGTATTTCAGCATCCGGCGGAGCGTACCCCGGGTATCCTTCGGTTTTTTCATTACTGTATCACGCCGTGCCATTAACCCACCTCCCTCAATTCGCAATTGTCGCCCTGTTCGCTGCCGCTCACATTTCTCTGTTGCTCATTGGGCTGCCGCTTCGCTTCTTCCCGCACTGCGGGCGCTTCAGCTCTGCCCCTCAATTCGCAATTGTCGCCCTGTTCGCTGCCGCTCACATTTCTCTGTTGCTCATTGGGCTGCCGCTTCGCTTCTTCCCGCACTGCGGGCGCTTCAGCTCTGCCCCTCCTTCATCTGGGTACGGTAAATGTCCCGGTATTCAGGGCAGGAGGCCAGCAGCTCCTCATGGGTTCCCCGCCCGATCATCTCGCCCTCGTGCAGCACGATGATCTCATCCATGGACAGCACGGAGGAAATCCGCTGCGCAATCACGACGGTGGTGGCGCTGCCGTGGTGTTCACGGATCGCCTTGCGCAGTTCCGCGTCTGTCCTGTAGTCCAGGGCGGAGGAAGCGTCGTCCAGGATCAGGATTTCCGGATCCGCCGCCAGCGCGCGGGCTATCAGGAGGCGCTGCTTCTGCCCGCCGGAAAAGTTCGCCCCGCGGATTGCCGCCTCATGGTCGTAAGCGTCCTCGTACGATTCAACAAAGCCCTGCGCCATGGCGTCCTTCGCGGCGCGGACCATCATCCTGTCGGTGACATCGCGCCCGAAGGTAACATTCTCGCGGATGGTATCGGCAAAAATGACGTCATTCTGGAAAACGACGCCGAACTTCCGGTGGAGGTCGTCCCGCCCATAGGCGCGTACGTCTTTCCCGTCCACGAAAATACGGCCTTCCTGCGGATCGTAAAAGCGCATCAGCAGGTTGATGATGCTTGTCTTTCCGCTTCCGGTCGCCCCGATAATACCCAGGCTCCCGCCCTTCCTGACCCGGAAGGAAATGTCCTTCAGGCACTGCTGCCGTTCCTCGCCGAGGAACTGGCCGTGCGCTTCGCCCGATTCGTCCGCGTCGTAGCTGAAGGTCACCCGGTCAAAGATCAGCGCTTCGTCGCCCGGCGCTTCGGAAAGCTCCGCGGCAGGCACCGGCGTCAGCTCCTCCGGCAGGTCGATGACCTCGCCGATGCGGTTGGCGGATGCGTTGGCCTTCGACATCATCATGAAAATACGGTTCAGGCCCATGACGCCCATCAGGATCATATTGAAATAGGTCAGGAATGCAAGGATGACCCCGGGTTCCGTCTGGCCGCCGTTCACGCGCTGTGCGCCAACCAGCACCACCAGCGTCAGCCCGATGTTCAGGAACAGCGTCACGATCGGCCCGGGCAGGCTCATGATGACGCTGGCCTTGACCTC
>CAMMYM010000043.1 GCA_946527725.1 uncultured Clostridia bacterium | reverse complement strand
CTACCAACTGTGCTAATGCCCCGTATATGGTTCCCGGGATGCCCGGGGGATTCCCCTCGACTTTATCGTCCGGAGGTCTGGGACTCCACGGCCAAGGGCCGCAAACGGCAGTATAGCACAGTAAAAAGGAAAAGGCAAGCTTTTTTTCCGTGTTTAGGTCTCGATTTCACTCCTGCAATTCTCAAGCAGGGAAATGATTGGCAGGTGCTGCGGGCATACGCCTTCGCACTGTCCGCACTGGATGCAGTCGGCAGCTTTTCCCTTGCCTGTTGTCACAATGGTATATTCCCGTACAGTACGGAAATGCGGGCTTCCTTCCCGGCGGTTGTACACAGTAAAAATCTCAGGAATCGGGATACCCATCGGACAGCCTTTTGTACAGTAATGACAGGCTGTGCAGGGGATTGCCTTTGCTGCGTCCAGCGCTTTCTGGGCCTGGGCGATTACATCCATCTCCTCTGCTCCCAGCGGCCTGAAAGGCGTCATATGACTCAGGTTGTCATCCATCTGGGCCAGGCTGCTCATTCCGCTGAGCACTGCAAGGATATTATCAAGCCCCGCGGCGAATCGAAGCGCCCAGCTTGCATAAGAAGCGGAGCTGTTTGCCTGATGCAGGATTTCCCGAACCGCCGGAATCGGGTCTGCAAGGATGCCGCCTTTGACAGGTTCCATGATAACAACCGGTTTCCCGTACTCCTTACACAGCTCCCAGTTGCGCCTCGAGGCAACACCCGGATTCTCCCAGTCCGCATAATTGATTTGCAGCTGGACAAAATCAACCTCGGGATGTTCCTTCAGAAGCTGTTCCAGCAGTTCAGGATCCGCGTGGAAAGAAAAGCCGTAGCGGCGAACCAGGCCCTTTGCCTTCTGTTCTGCGATATAATCCCAGATATGGTAATCGTTATATTTCTGCACATTGTTCCGCTGCAGGGCGTGCAGCAGATAGTAGTCAAAATATCCCGCACCGGTCCGCTCCAGGCTTGTGCGAAACTGCTGTTTCGCACTTGCTTCATCCGTACACTGCATGGCTGCATTCAGTTTCGTGCAGATTGTGTATGCATTTCTGGGATACCGGTCTGCAACCGCCGCCTTAAAGGCTTTTTCGCTTTCGCCGTTGTCATACACATAAGCGGTATCAAAATATGTTCCGCCCGCGGAGATAAAATGATCCGCCATCTCACAAACCTGCGGGATGTCGATGCTGCCGTCCGGATTCTTGGGCAAGCGCATCAGGCCGAATCCGAGGCGGAAAGGATTGAGAACGCGTACGTTTTCCATCTGTTTTCCTCCTTTTTGTCAGTCAGAAATATCCACATCGGGAACAATCGCCACAGTATATTCCGGATACAGTTCCCTGATCTCATCGCTGAGGATCCGCAGCGATGCCTCCTTATCAGCTTCAAAATCCAGGACCACATCGAAATGCATCGCTTTTTCTTCCATGTCGACATAAAACCCGTGCATCTGAAGCGCCCAGTCATGCCGAAGCACAATTTCCTGCACCTTGTTGCGTATCTTTGCCGCTTCGTCATTGCCTGTGTTGTAGGAATAGATACCGACGCCTGTCAGGATCACGCCTGTCTCACTGTACACCTTTGCTTCCACACGGTGTGTCAGCGTATCCACTTCCGCCACCGTCATTGAATCAGGCAGTTCCACATGTACGGATGCGTAATTCCTGTCAGGCCCGTAGTTGTGGAGGATCAGGTCATAAGCACCACGGATTTCCGGTTCGCTGTTCAGGATTTCCCGTACTTTCCTGGTGGTTTCGGCATCCGCGCGTTGCCCCAGGATCGCACTGAGCGTTTCCGTCATCATATGAATGCCGGCACGCAGGATGAAGCATGCGATTACAACGCCGACATACGCTTCCAGGGAAACCCCTGAAAGCAGAAAGATCAGCGCGGAAGCGAGCACGGACGCAGACAGGATTGCATCGAAAGACGCGTCTGATCCGGAAGCGATAAGTGCCCCTGAATGTACCCGTTCTCCCTGCCTTTTCACATATCGCCCAAGGAAGATCTTGGCAATGATGGCAACAGCCAGCATGACCAGCGTCAGGACGGAGTAATCAGCTTCTTCCGGGTGGAGAATCTTCCGGACCGATTCGACTAGCGCTGTGATACCGGCATACAGTATCAGGGCGGAAACAATCATTGCGCTGAGGTATTCAATCCGCCCGTGGCCGAGCGGGTGCTTCCTGTCAGGCGCTTTTCCCGCCAGCTTTGTTCCAATAATGGTAATGATGGAAGACAATGCGTCTGAAAGGTTGTTTACACCGTCAAGAACCACCGCGATCGAATGGGAAATCAGGCCAACTGCCATCTTGAATGCTGAAAGGCAGGCATTTGTCAGAATGCCTGTCACGCTGGTCTTGACAATGATTTTTTCGCGGTCCGACGCAGAAATATCCATTGGAAATGCCTCCCGGCTCAGGAACTCTTTATCTTTTTTTGTCGGCTCTTTTCTGTTTCCGGTTCCCCGGTGCATTTTCCGCTTCATCGGCCGCGCAGGTTTTCGCAGCAGTTTCAATTTCCGGGGGCGTTTCCGAAGAAACCGTTTCCGTTGCTCCCGGTGTCGCCCAGCGGCGTTTGAACCATTGTACAATCAGGTAAATATCTTCGCTGATGTTTTTGAAGATATCCCCGCGGACCGCGCCGACCAGTACAGCCATCGCAACAGGACCGCCTATCAGTCCCAGGATACCGCCGATACGCATGCCTGCAAACATGCCGATCAGGCTCAGCAGCGGTGAAATACCGATAGAATCAGACATCAGTTTCGGTTCGAGCAAGCGGCGCAGCAGCTGCAGCACGCCGGTCAGCGCCAGCACCTGAATCCCCCATGTTGTGTTTCCGATCACCAGGAAAACGACACCCATCAGGATATAGAGCAATCCGCTTCCAATCATCGGGATCATTTCCATAATACCTGCTGCCATTGCAATCGCCCCGAAATACCGGAACCCGAAAATCCGCAGGCTGATCAGGCTGATTACAAATACCATGAGCGCAAAAGCGCCCTGTACGCGCAGATACCCCATCAGGCTCCTGAGGGCAGAATTCGTCAGCTGGGTTGTATTGCTGTCCTGCCTCCTGCGTTTGCCCCCCGGCAGGTAACTGCGAATGTCGTTATAATGTATCGCAATAAAGTAAAGCGCCATCGCGAGGAAACTGACATAGATGATTCCATTCGGAAGGCCTGCTACAGTTGATACAGTGAAACCGACAATATCCGCTGCGAGCTGTGTTCCCCACTGGCTGACCCTGTTCAGTGCGTCATCCGCTGCGCCCCGTATCATTTCCTGCACCTTCGGGCTGAAATTGTCAGAGGCGTTTGTCATCAATGTCCCGAAAGCGCGCTGCAGGGTATTGACTGCTTCAGTAATCAGGTTGCCCGACTGCCCGACAAGCTGCGGCGCCTGTTCCGTAACGATCGAAACAATCCAGAAGGTACTCCCGAAAAGAATGCCGAGCAGGAGAAGCACGCAGATCAGCACCGTAATCCCGCGTTTGATCTTCAGCTTGTCATGCGCAAACCGGATGACGGGTTGCATGACCGCTGCCAGCGGAACGGCTACAATAAACGGGGAAAGCTTATCCCAGATTTGCGGGACAGCCCAGAACGCAAGCACGACCAGTATGGCCGTGCCGATTCCTTTCACCGCAAGCCGCTCAGCAGCTTTCCTTTCCTCACTCATAAACCCCTGTCCCGTTCTTTTTCAGTATGTTGTCTTGATATTTTACACTCTTTCAGGCTGTTTTTCAACCTTTGTTGCATCGGTTTCGCATATCGGCGCAGGCAGTTGGAGGCAAGTGTTCCCGGGCGCTCCCCCGCCGGGGCACCCGGACAGCCGGGAATACCGGTTTTATGTCTTTCCGCCTCATAAAAGGCGCCGTCGGGGGAAACGTACTCCGGATCTTTTTTGCTTCCCGGCTCCCCAGGGAGTTTTTTCCTGTCCGCCTTGCAAAAAAGGCAGCTTCCCCGTATAATCCTCTCCGGGTAAATGAAGGAAGGGATCTGAAAGATGCAAAACGCCGGGGATATGATGGATCGCCTGAACCATTCCGGACGGCGGCTGAGCAAAAGCCACCGCCTGATTGCCGAGTATATCACTTCCCATTATGATAAAGCGGTCTTCATGACAGCAGCCAGCCTCGGAGAATGCGTCGGTGTCAGCGAAAGCACGGTCGTCCGCTTTGCTTCCGCGCTCGGATATGACGGATATCCCCAGCTGCAGCGCAGCCTGCAGGAGCTTGTTTCCCACCGGCTGACCGCAAACCAGCGTTTCGAGCGCGTCACCGAGATCGATCCGCGGAACGTCCTGTCCACTGTGCTGAAAAGCGATATGCAGAACCTGCATAATACCCTGGAAGACCTGGATCCCGCGGTCTTTGAGCATGTCGTGTCCCGTATTCTTTCCGCGCGTACGGTTTACGTCATCGGCCTGCGCAGCGCGGCACCGCTGGCCCAGTTCCTTGTCAATTACCTTCGTTACATGTTCGATCACGTCCGCCTGGTTTCCGGCGGTGCGGCGGACGGACCCGAAGAGATGCTCGAACTGCACGAAACGGATGTCCTGATCGGTATCTCTTTTCCCCGCTATTCCGCCCGTACCGTGGAAGTCATGCGGTTCGCCCGCCATTGCGGTGCCCAGGTCATTGCCATCACAGACGGACCGATGAGTCCCCTGTGCGAAGTCGCGCACGCATGCCTCACTGCCCGGACGGATATGGCCTCGTTCGTGGATTCGCTTGCCGCGCCGATCAGCGTGATCAACGCGCTGCTCGTAGCGCTGTCCCTGCACCGGAAGGATGCCCTCAGCGGCCATTTCCGCCGGCTGGAAGAAATCTGGAAATCCTATCGCGTGTATCTGGAGGAAGACCGTCATGCCTGATATCCTGGTCATCGGCGGCGGAGCTGCCGGAATGGCTGCCGCCCTGTTCGCAGCCCGCGGCGGAGCTCCAGTCACCCTGCTCGAGCGGAATGAAAAGCTGGGCAAAAAAGTCTATATTACCGGAAAAGGCCGCTGCAACCTGACCAACGACTGCGACAGGGATGCCTTCCTGCTGCAGGTTCCCCGGAATCCGCGTTTTCTGTACGGTGCACTGCATTTTTTCTCCCCGCAGGATATGATGTCCCTGCTTGAACACGCAGGCTGTCCTGTCACCGTGCAGCGCGGGCGCCGCGTTTTCCCGGCTTCGGAAAAAGCCAGCGATGTCACCCGCGCCCTGGCAGGCCTGATGCATGACGCCGGTGTAAAGGTTCGCCTGAATACAACAGTCCGGGCACTCGTCACCGAAGGGAACCGGATTACGGCAGTCAGGACTGAAGATGGAGAACAGATTCCGGCTTCCGCTGTAATCCTGTGCACCGGCGGATACAGCTACCCTGCCACCGGTTCCACCGGGGACGGGTACCGTTTTGCTGCCGAAGCCGGCCACGATGTAAAAAAGCCATCCCCTGTACTCGTCGGACTGGAAACGGTAGAAGGCTGGCCCCGTTCACTGCAGGGGCTGAGCCTGCGGAATGTTACCCTGACACTCCTGCAGGGCCGGAAAACACTCTATTCTGAACTTGGCGAGATGCTCTTCACACACTTCGGCGTTTCAGGGCCGTTGGTGCTGGAAGCGAGTTGTCATCTGCCCGACAATCCTGCCGGTACTTCCCTGCTGATTGACCTGAAACCCGGGCTTTCACCGGAACAGCTGGACGCCCGGCTGCTGCGGGATTTCGCGGCTTCCGGAAAAAAGCAGCTGCAGACAGAATTGTCCACGCTCCTTCCGGCGCGCCTTGCAGAGCTGTTTCCCCGCCTGTCCGGACTGCCGGAATCGCTCCGGTGCAGCCAGGTCACGGCCGCCCAGCGCCGGCAGCTGGCAGAAACGCTGAAAGCCCTGCCCTTGCATATACAGGCCTGCCGGCCTGTCGCCGAAGCCATCGTCACCCGGGGCGGCGTGAATGTCCGCGAAGTTGATCCGGCGTCCATGCGCAGCAGGCTGCTGACAAACCTGTATTTTGCCGGTGAATTGCTGGATGTTGACGCCCATACCGGCGGTTTCAATCTCCAGATTGCCTGGTCAACAGGGGCACTGGCAGGACACGCTGCTGCTGAAGCGGAAAAAACAATCATACATCCGGAGGCACTATGACATATATCGTACTTGACCTGGAATGGAACCAGCCAATTTCTTACCAGAGCCGGCCTTATCGGGAAGTCGGCGACAAACTGATCTTTGAAATGATCCAGATCGGCGCAGTACGCCTCGGGCCGGATCTGACGCCCGCGGAAGCCATTTCGATCCCTATTGCGCCAACGCATTACCTCCGCATCCATCCCCGGATCCGGCGCATGACAGGCCTGGATTCTGAAAAGCTTGCCGGCGCGCCCAACTTCCGTGAAGCGCTTCTCCAGTTTACTTCCTGGTGCGGCGAAGACTATACGCTCCTGACCTGGGGATGTGACGACATCAGCGTACTGTACCAGAACATTGCGTTCTTCCATTGCGAGGATATCCTGCTTCCGCCGCTGTGTGATATCCAGAAGCTGTTCAGCGATGTGCACCATCTGAAGGATCGTTCAGGCCTGAAAGCTGCCATGGAAATGATGGGAATCCTTCCGGACGAATCCATGGCCTTCCATAACGCGCTGTATGATGCATGGTATACCTCCCTTGTATTCAAGACGCTGCCGGACCCCTCCGCAGTGCTGGATTATCCGCAGAAACCCCGGCAGCTGATTCACGCCCGCAAAGGCGCCAGGGAAAAAACCTCCGGTGAAGCATTCGATTCCGTGCAGGAAGCATTGCAGAGTGAAACTGCAATTCATCCTGTTTGTCCGCGTTGCGGAAGGGTTCTTGCCCTCGACGGCGAATATATTAAGCAGAGTGCCGACAAATATATCGCTGTCGCCAAATGCAGGAATCACGGACGGATTCTGATCCGCCTGCGTTTCCGGATCGACGAGGACGGAAAAAGGATCCTTTCCCGTTCAACAGCTCCTGCAACCAGTGCGAACGTAGCATATGTCCATACCAAACAGCTCCAGATGCGCGAGCGCCAGGCCCGCTGGCTGGAAGAGCACGGCACCCTTCCCGATCCGGATGAAGAGCTGCTGAATGCCGACCAGTCCAGCATGCCCTTCGATTAATCCCGAAGGAGGATATATCATGATTATCCGTTCCCTGAACAATCAAAAAGAATTGCCGGAAGGCACCACTGTCCAGAATTGTCTGAAAGCGCTGGATACGTTTCCCCGCGGCACCCTCGCTGCCCTGTCGGGCGGTATCGTATGCGAGCTGAATGAACCCCTCCGCCGTGACTGTGCCCTGATCCCGCTGACGCTCGAGCATGAGGAAGGCCGCCGTGTATATGAACGCTCCCTGCGTTTCGTCATGCTGCTTGCACTCCGGCACTTATATCCCTACCAGCAGGTACGCATCGAATACTCCGTCGGATACGGCGTGTTTGTCCGCCTGCCGGGCATAGACCTGCACCGGCAGGATATCGTCCGGATTGAAAATGAGATGCGCCGGATCGTGGACCTGGACCTGGTTTTCACCCGGAAGCAATGGAGTCGTGAGGATGCAATCCGCTACTTCCAGGAAGAAAAGCAGCCTGATAAGGTGGAACTCCTGCTCCGCCGTCCTGTCCCGACCATCACAATGTACTCCATCGACGGTATGTGGGAATACTTCTACGGTGCCATGACGGTATCCACAGGCTACGTGCCGGTTTTCACGCTTTTTGAGCTCCGGGGCGGATTCGTTCTCCAGCTGCCCGCCGGATCGGATTTTGACCATGCCGCGCCGTATATTTACCGTCCGAAGCACCTGGAAGTTTTCAGGCAGAGCGCCCAGTGGTGTGAAATCCTCGGCGTAACCAACGTCTCCGATGTCAGCATGATGATCGAAAACGGCAACCTGCGCAATTTTATCCGTGTCAACGAAGCGCTGCATGAATCCGCAATCGATGAAATCGCCAGGAAAATCCATGATAACGGCAAGCATATCGCTCTGGTTGCAGGACCCTCCGCCAGCGGCAAAACGACCTTTGCAGCGCGCCTTGCCGTGCATTTGCAGATGTATGGCCATCCGTCCCGCCGCATCTCCATGGATGATTTCTTTATCAATCGTGCGGATCTTCCTGTCCAGCTGGACGGAACGCGTGATTTCGAGACCATCGAAGCCCTGGATGTAAAGCTCCTGGCTGACACCATGATCGGCTTGCTCAACGGCGAAGAAGTCTTCATGCCGGGATATGATTTCGAGACCGGGGAAAAGGATTACCTGACTCCGCCCACATCGCTGGAACCGGGTGAAATCATCATCCTCGAAGGCATCCACGGCCTGAACCCAAGGATCGTGGAGCAGCTCCCGGCCGATGAGATTTACCGGATCTTCGTAAGTGCTTTGACCTGCCTGAACCTGGATGACCATAACAGGATCCGCACCACGGATGTCCGGCTGCTCCGCCGTATTGTCCGCGACAAGCAATTCCGTTCCTATCTCCCGGAAGAAACGCTGTCGCTCTGGCCGAATGTCCGCCGCGGCGAAGAAAAGTATATCTTTGCATACCAGGAAAATGCGGACAGCATGTTCAATACGGCGCTCCATTACGAACTTCCGATCCTGAAGCTTTATGCCTATGACATGCTGAAGGAAGTCCCCGCAGATTCCCCGAATTACCTGCTTGCCCGCCGGCTGATCAAAGCGCTGAATTACCTCCCGGATGTGGATCCTGAACTGCTCGATGAGATTCCTCCGCTCTCATTGCTGCGGGAGTTTATCGGCGGATGCACCTTTGAGCATGACGAGTAATCCGGATGCTCCGGATCGCGCCTGCTGTTGACAGAAAAAGCTCCGGGTTTTAGAATGAAGCCCGGGGCTTTTGTCCGTACATATTTTGAGGTGAAACATGGCATCAAACGAGAAGGCACTCATCCGCGACCTGACGGCAGGCAGCGTTCCGGGAACGCTGCTGCGCTTTGCCACGCCGCTGTTTCTCTCCGGTCTCCTGCAGATGGTCTATAACATGGTCGACATGATTGTTGTCGGCCAGATGGTGGGCACAGAAGGCCTTTCAGCCGTTTCTATCGGCGGCGAACTGCTGATGCTCATTACGTTCATCGCCATGGGTTTCTCCAACGCCGGGCAGATCCTGATTTCCCGGTATGTAGGCGAAAAACGCCATGACCTGATCGGTGAAATGGTAGCGACGCTTTTCACCCTGCTGATGTCCATTGCCGTCGTCATCATGTTCCTCTTCATGCTGACCTACCAGGACATCATGGCCTGGCTTAACACGCCGGATGACATCTGGGAATTCACGAAGCAGTACAGTATTACGTGTATCTACGGCACGGTGTTCATCTACGGCTACAACCTGGTTTCCGCCATCCTGCGCGGCATGGGGGATTCGAAGCACCCCTTCATGTTCATCGCCATCGCGTCTGTCCTGAACCTTCTCCTGGATCTTCTCTTCGTCGGTCCCATGGGCATGGGACCGCGGGGTGCCGCTCTCGCAACGGTGATCGGCCAGGGCACAAGCTTTATCTTTGCCCTGTTCCTGCTCTACCGCCACCGCGAACAGATCCACTTTGATTTCAAGCCTTCCCATTTCCGGATTTCCCGGAATGTAATCCGGCCGCTGCTGTCCCTGGGGATTCCCATGGTTATCCAGTCCGCAGCCATCACCTTTTCCATGCTGTTCGTCAACTCCTATATCAACCAGTACGGAAAGGTCGCCATCGCGGTCACCGGAATTGCCCGCAAGCTGGAGAACATGATAAGCATCGTAGCGCAGGCAATCTCGGCTGCCGGCGGCGCTATGATCTCCCAGGCCCTGGGAGCCAGGAAAACCAACCGGGTCCCGAAAGTCGTTTTTCACGCGCTTTGGATCGTAGCCATTCCCTCTGCAGCCTTTGCCCTCATCACGCTGTTCCGCCCGGAATGGCTTTTCGGCATTTTCTCGCAGGATCCCGAAGTACTGAAGATGGTGCTGGAACTGTATATCCCTGTGGCGATGATCCAGTATCTTGGCTGCACCCTGCGGCCGCCGGCCTTTGCCCTGATTAACGGTTCAGGCAATTCAAAACTGAATCTTGCCGTCGCGCTCCTGGACGGTGTCGCCTGCCGGATCGGCCTGTCCATCCTCCTGGGCGTTACCTTTTCCTGGGGGATCACCGGTTTCTGGTATGGCAATGCCATCTCAGGCTGCGTTCCTTTTGTCATCGGGTTCACCTTCCTGCTTTCCGGCCGATGGAAAAAAGTCAAATAAGCAGAAGGGCAACGGCGTAAAAAAGCATCCCGGTTCGTCAATCCCCGGGATGCTTTTTTCCTGTTCGCCCGGTTATTCGGTGATCACTTCGATTTTCCGGAATTCATCCTCCCCCGGCGTCACATATGCTGTTTTCTGGTGTGTATAGATAACCTTTCCCGGAGCGGCTCCGGATGGTTTCTTCACATATTTCCGCAGTGTATAGTCCACCGGTACGGAAGAACTGTTTTTCCCTTTGCTGTACCATGCGGCAAGCAGCGCAGCCTGCCGCAGCGTCGCAAGCGGAATTTCCCCCTGTGCCCGGATGATCACATGGCTTCCGGGCATATCCTTTGCGTGCAGCCATGTTTCGTTCCCGTCAGCGGTCAGCGTCAGCCGGTCGTTCTGGATGGAATTCCTGCCGACGTCAATCTCAATGCCGTCCGACGAGCGGTAACGGTACGGTTTGCTTGCCGGAAGCTGACGCTGCTGTTTCCGGTTCGTCACACGCTTCATATAGCCGGTCCGGACCAGTTCCTGCCGGATCTCTTCCAGTTCGCTTTCCGCAGCACAGTTTTCCGCATCCATCAGCATGTTTTCAAGATAATCAAGTTCTTCCAGTGTTTTGTCGCGCTGCACCGCCGCGGTTTCCCTGGCCGAGCGTGCTTTCTGGTATTTTTTGAAATACCGCTGTGCGTTCTGGACCGGCGTCAGCCGGTTGTCAAGGGCGATGGTAATACTCCCGCCCGCAGGGTCATTCCAGTCCGGCAGCACAGCCTCTGTCATGCCCTTCTTCAGCTGGTACAGGTTCGCGTGAATCGCTTCGCCCGCCCTGCGGTACTCCTCCATTCGTTCCGCGGAAGCAAGCTCTTCCTCCTGCATGGCGAGCTTCCTGCTGCAGCGGTCCACATGCCCTTTCAGTGTCCGGATCATGGATGCGCTCTTCTGGTTCAGCCGGTCTTTTGCGTCCCTGGACGCATAGTAGCGGTCCAGCGCCGCGCTCAGGGTCCGGCACGGTTCTTCCCGGGATGTATCCCGGCTCAGGTATGGGAACGGGAACACATCCTCCGCTTCGCCGTCCTCCCCGCGCAGTATGCATGGGGCAGCCATCTCCGGCAGCCGCCGGAACAGATCCTCAAGCTTTTCACAGGCAGCCCGCAGGGACTGCGCCGGCCAGGTTTCCCCGCGTTCCAGCACGCGCATTGCCAATTCCTCCGCGCTCACGCGGCTCAGCCCGGCGATCTCCTCCGAAAGTGCACGGCTGAAGCTGCCGCCTTCGCGCGCCTGCAGGCGGCTGAAGAGTTCTTCTGCCTGCAGCGATCCGGGATCAAGCCTGTGCTGGGAAGGCGGCGCCTGATACACCATGCCCGGCTGGATCTGGCGCACACGGCTCATTTCCGCATTTACATGCCGCGCAGCTTCCAGGATACGGCCGTTCTCGTCCAGCAGCATCAGGTTGGAATGGCGGCCCATGATCTCCAGCACCAGCCTGCGGAGCACATGATCCCCCATCTCATTGACCGCGTCCATGTCGATACAGGCAATCCGGTCGCCTTCTTCCTGGCGGATTTCATTGATCCGTGCGCCGGTCAGCTGTTTCCGCATCAGCATGCACAGCGCCGGCGGCTCAAGCGGGTTTGAAAAAGTCATGTTTGTCAGGTGGCAGCGCGCGTTGTTCGGCGAAGCACACAACAGCAGCCGGTGATTCTCGTTTCCTGCACGGATCACCATCACTACAGCGTCACGTTCAGGCTGCGTAATCCGGTCTATACGCCCGCCTTTCAGCATCCGGTCCAGTTCACGGACTGCAAACCCGACCGTAAGTCCATCCATTGGCATATCCGGTTCTGTCCTCCGTTTTTCAGCGGGCCTTCCCATGCAGGATCGGGCTCAGCGGTTTGTAAATCAGGAAAGTAACCACGCTCAGCACAGCACCTTTCAGCAGGTTGAACGGGCCGGTGATCATCAGCAGGAGCTTCCATTCCGTATCCACTCCGGCTACATTTGCAAAAGCCACGATCTTATCCATATCCATGTGGAAGGCTCCCATATAAAACGGCAGCATAATGAACTTGTTCACGAGCACACCAACGATCGCCGTGCAGATCGTTCCGGCAATCATACCGGCCAGCGCGTTCTTCCTCGTTTTGCTCCGGTGGTAAATCATGCTCGCCGGAATCAGCAGCGCTGCGCCCATGATGAAATCTGCCAGCTCTCCGACACCGGCGCTGGACGAATGCAGCAGGCCGATTGCACTCTTCAGCCCGAGGATAATCAATCCCGGCACCGTCCCCATGGAAAACGCGCCCAGGAGCACCGGGATGTTCGACAGGTCCAGCT
Source organism: uncultured Clostridia bacterium (assembly GCA_946527725.1). Taxonomy (GTDB): domain Bacteria; phylum Bacillota; class Clostridia; order Christensenellales; family Aristaeellaceae; genus Aristaeella. The sequence continues at coordinate 538 of CAMMYM010000043.1, read as the reverse complement.
TGTAAAATGCGACAATGGGAATCTCAAGCAGGAAAAGGATGGATGCGGCTGCTGCCAGGATGGCAATGCGTGTCATGGTTCCGGCGGAAAGAAGCGGTTTTTTTGCAGTGTTGCTCATGATGGATTCCTCCGAATAATAGATTCGCCTCCCGAAGCAGCTTGCGGCGGGAGGCGGGAGCATCATGCGCATACACAAAGAATGCTGTACCGTTTCTTCTCTCATCCAGACTTTACTGTCGGCTCCGGAATCATCACCGGATCGGCTGAGCTTCAGCTCAGTTCGCGGGCTGTACCGCCGGTAGGGAATCTCACCCATCCCCGAAGAAGCTTCAAGTGGTTGTTTGTATTATACGCTTCCTTTTCAAGCCCGTCAATCAGAAGCCTCAACGCCTTGAAAAGATTGACATTACGTGCGTTTTGCTGTATTCTGGGTTTTGTGGGAAATTTCCGCCTGGCCCTTCCGGTGCAGGTGAATGTGCAATGATACAGGAGGATATGATATGAAAAAACCCGTTGTACTGGTTGTCATGGACGGCGT
>CAMMYM010000042.1 GCA_946527725.1 uncultured Clostridia bacterium | reverse complement strand
GGATGAGAACGGCACGCCGGTGAAGATCGAATTCAAGAATACGGAGAAGTTCAACTTCGCCTTTGATGTGATTGATGCGATCGCGGATGAAGTACCGAACAAGCTTGCGATGCTCCACCTGGACCGGAACAAAAACGAACACAGGTTCACCTTCAACGATATGAAGCGCGCGTCCAACCGCTGTGCCAACTATTTCAAATCCCTCGGCATCAGGAAGGGCGACCGTGTCATGCTGGTGCTGAAGCGGCATTACCAGTTCTGGTTTGCAATCCTCGGCCTTGAAAAGATCGGGGCGATCGCCATCCCGGCTGTCGCCCAGCTGCAGGAGCATGACTTCGAGTATCGCTTCAATGCGGCCGGCGTCAAAGCGATTATCTGCACCGCGGACGGGGATACGGCGCACCAGGCGGACCTGGCAGCGAAGGATGCGCCGAGCCTGGAACTGAAGCTGATTGTGAACGGAACCCGTGAAGGCTGGCACAGCTTTGATGAAGAATACCAGATGTATTCCACCCACTATAACCGCACAGAAGATACGCCCTGCGGCGACGACCTGATGCTGATGTATTTTACATCCGGAACAACGGGCTATCCCAAGATTGCGGCCCACAGCTACAAGCATCCCCTGGGGCACCTTCATACCGCGAAATACTGGCACTGTGTGAATCCGAACGGTCTGCACCTGACGATTTCCGACACGGGCTGGGCAAAGGCCGGATGGGGGAAAATCTACGGCCAGTGGCTTTGCGAAGCGGCGATCTTTGTGTACGATTTCGACCGGTTTGATGCAGCAGATATCCTGCCGCTGTTCGCAAAATACCATATTACGACTTTCTGCGCGCCGCCGACGATGTACCGGATGCTGATCAAACAGGACCTGAGCAAATACGACCTTTCTTCCGTAACCCATGCCTCCAGCGCCGGAGAAGCGCTGAATCCGGAGGTTTACCGCCAGATCGAGAAGCAGACAGGCCTTCAGGTCATGGAGGGCTTCGGACAGACGGAGAGCACCATGATTATCGGCAACCTGGCCGGTGCAGATCACAAGCTGGGCTCCATGGGCAAGGTGGCCCCGATTTACAATGTTACGCTGCTGGATGCGGAAGGCAATCCCGTACCCGCCGGTACGCCGGGTGAAATCTGCGTGGACATTTCGAAGGGCATCCCGATCGGACTGTTCAGGATGTATTACAGGGACGAGGAAAAAACAAGGGAAGTCATGCATGACGGCTGGTACCATACCGGCGACCTGGCCTGGTGCGATGAAGACGGGTTCTACTGGTACGTCGGCCGGGCGGATGACGTGATCAAATCCAGCGGATACCGGATCGGGCCGTTCGAAATCGAGAGCGTCATCATGGAACTGCCATATGTACTTGAGTGCGGCGTCAGTGCCGCACCGGACGAGGTGCGCGGCCAGGTCGTCAAGGCCAGCATCGTCCTGACGAAGGGCACGGAACCGACGGAGGAACTGAAAAAGGAAATCCAGAATTACGTCAAACAGCACACGGCTCCGTACAAGTATCCCCGTATCGTTGTTTTCCGCGACGAGCTGCCCAAGACTGTCAGCGGAAAGATCCAGCGCGCATTGCTGTAAAAACATTACAAATTATGGTGAAAAGCGGGAAGAAGAATCCTGCTTTTCCCGTTATATGAGCAAAGGGGTGTGAGAGAAAATGAAGATGGTCAGGAAGATGGTTTGTTTCGCGGCAGCGTTTTGCCTGCTGTGGACAGCGGCAGCCTTTGCGGACGGAAGCAATCCGGTCACGGTGGTAAACCTTGTCCAGAAGGCAGTGAAACCAACCGGGTGGGATGTTGAGTACAGGAACGGTTCTGCAATCTACAAAAACGTTGGGAACCTGCTCGACGGCGACTGGAGTACGCTCATGGAGGGTACATTCTGGACCAAGAATGCCGAGAACAATATCCCGGACATGACGTTTTATTTCGACAATGCGTCCATCAAGGACATCTGGCTCAGGAACGGATTCCACGGCAGGAATTACCTGAAATGTGCCAGGATCCGCCAGCTGGATGTAACGGTCTGGATCGGGAATGAATCCTATGGGCCGTATCAGTTTAAGGGCCTGAAGGACTCCATCGACGATTCTGAGAAGTCACAGAACATGTACGACGGTTACCAGCGCCTGTCCCTGCCGCAGAAGTTTGAGAACGTAACCAAGGTGGACGTGAGCATTGCAGACCGCTACAAGGGCAGCGATGAAACCAGCCAGTTCCATATGGTTACCGCCGATATGATTTTCCTGCCGGATACGCTGACCAACCTGTTCGGGAATATCGCCAGCGGCAGCAGCAACAGCAGCCAGAACAGCAACAGCAGCCAGAGCAGCAACAATAACAACAATAATAACAATAACAATTCCGGCAGCAACCAGAATTCGGGCTACAACCAGAATTCCGGCTACAACCAGAATTCCGGCTACAACCAGAACTCCGGTTACAACCAGAACTCCGGTTACAACCAGAACTCCGGTTACAGCCAGAACTCCGGTTACAGCCAGAACTCCGGTTACAGCCAGAACTCCGGTTACAACAACTATAACAACAACTACAACTACGGATACAATTACGGCCCGGTGGATATCTCCGAACGCAGCATCAAGCCGTATAACTGGGAGATTGAACAAAGGGACGGCTCGCCGATCTCGCGGAACGTCGGGAACCTGTTTGACGGCAACTGGAACACAACCATGAACCATACCTGCTGGACCAAAAATGCCACGAACGAGATCCCTGATATTTCCCTGTTCTTCTATAACGCTTCGATTAAGGACCTGTGGCTCCGGAACGGATGGCAGGGGGAAAACTACCAGGATTATGCCCGGATCTACCGGCTGGATGTGACGGTCTGGGTAGGGAATTACGCTTACGGCCCGTATATTTTCAACAAGCTGCCCGATACCATTGATACAACGGAGCTGTCTGAAACCATGTATGACGGCTATCAGCGCCTTGCGCTGCCGCGGCGGTTTGACAACGTGACCCGTGTGGACCTGGTTATCAAGGGATGGCATAAGGGGAACCTGAGGGATTACCAGTACATTGCCCGGGTCTCCGACCTGATCTTCCTGCCGGATTCGCTGACGAATCTTTACGGCAACGGGATTTTCAGCAGGTACAACTATAACTATAACAATTACAACAACTACAACAACTACAATAACTACAACAACTACGGCTACACCACGCCGACTCCCGCCCGGACACAGGCGCCGGTGGTCACACCGCTGCCCCCGGCTGCGACAGGCGTTTCGGTCGTAGCAAATGAAAAACTGGCCAGCCGCTCAGGACCCGGAACAGCCTATGATGAACTGGGAACCTATAATGTGGCAGGCAAGAGCGTAACAGCAATCTCCAAGGCATACGATTCGCGGAACAAAATCTGGTGGGTCCAGGTTGAACTTACGTATTCCGGCGAACAGCGCAGGTTCTATACAGGACTGAAACGCCTGAACATGGATGCAAACCTCGTGCCGACGGAACAGGCGCTTGGGCAGTTTGTGGTGACCCACTCCGTATATCCATATTACGGGCCGGGATACAAATATACGCTCCACAAAAACAAGGTGCCGGCCGGTACAACCGGAACGGTCTGGATGCTGGAAGGATCCTATGCCTTGTTTGAGTTCTATGATGCCACGATGGGGGTTACCCGCCGCGTATGGGTTCCGGAGAACGCGCTGGAAGAAGATGCCGGAAACGGCTGACCAGTACCTGAATACAAATACTGAAATGTCCGGCAGCAGGCTTTCCGCGGGAAAGCCTGCTGCTTTTTTGGGGAAAGCATACATCCTGTGGTTTGTGCATACAGAATTTGCACTTTTGTAACAATTTCTGCCGAAAACGGGGTAGCAGAACGGAAAGGTTTATGCTATCATATATATTAAGTATGGGACCAGACAAACACAGACAGGGAAACAGAGGGGATGAGTCCTTTTTTCCCGTCGTACAGCCACACAGCGCGCAAAAGATGAAAGGCGGATAAAGTGAGCACCAGAGCACATAAGGAAAAGGAAACCGGATTGCTGCGGATCGTATCCCTCGGCGGAGTGGATGAGATCGGCAAGAACATGTATGTTTTCGAATACGGGGACGATATCATTGTGGTGGACTGCGGAAGCGTATTCCCGAAAGAGGATATGCTGGGCGTCGACCTGGTGATTCCTGACATTTCCTACCTGATGGGAAAGCGGGATCATATCCGGGGATATCTCTTTACACACGGGCATGAGGACCATATCGGAGCGACACCCTATATCCTGAAACAGGCACCTGCCCATATATACGGAACGAAACTGACGCTGGCGCTGGTGGACCTGAAGCTGAAGGAATACCGGGTGGACGGGATTCCCATGCATGTGGTCGAACCGCGGGACACGGTGCAGCTGGGGCAGTTTACGTGCCAGTTTATCCACGTGAGCCACTCCATCGCCGGCGCCTGCGCTATCGCCATCACCTGCCCAGCCGGCACGGTGATCTGCAGCGGCGACTTCAAAGTGGACTATACGCCGATTGACGGACAGGTGACCGATCTCCAGACATTCGCCCGCTACGGGGAACAGGGTGTGCTGGCGTTCCTGTGCGAATCGACGAACGTGGAACGCCCCGGATATACCATGAGCGAACTGAAGGTCGGCGAAACCTTTGAGAAAATGTTTGCCCAGGCGGAAGGCCGGGTGATCGTGGCAATGTTCGCCAGCAACATCCATCGGATGCAGATGATTATCGACAGCGCGATCCGGTACGGGCGGCGCGTCTGTTTCATCGGCCGGAGCATGGTGAATGTCAGCCGCGTAGCCATGAGTATCGGGGAGCTCCAGATACCGGAAGGTTACCTGATCGACATGGATGTACTGGACCAGTATCCCGACAATGAAATCCTGGTGATGACGACGGGCAGCCAGGGAGAACCGATGGCCGGACTGACCAGGATGGCCTATGCGGAACACCGGAAACTGCAGATCCGCCAAAGCGATATGGTTATCATTTCCGCGACACCGATTCCGGGAAACGAGAAGTTTATCTCGCGGGTGATCAACCAGCTGTACAGGCTGGGTGCACAGGTTGTCTACAGCGCGATGGCAGAGGTGCATGTTTCCGGACACGCCTGCCAGGAAGAGCTGAAACTGCTGCATTCCCTGATCCGCCCGAAGTATTTTATTCCTGTCCACGGCGAATACCGGATGATGTGGCAGCATGCGATCCTGGCCGAATCCATGGGGATCCCGAGCCAGAACATCGTGATTCCGGAACTCGGCCAGGTGATCGAGATGAACCAGCAGACACTGGCCCTGGGCGAACAGGTTCCCGTCGGCGGCGTGCTGGTGGACGGGCTTGGCGTTGGCGATGTGGGGAACGTTGTCCTGCGTGACCGGAAGCATCTGAGCCAGGACGGCCTGCTGATCGTGGCCATCGCCATCAACCGGGACGAGCAGAAAACTGTCAGCGGACCGGATATCGTCAGCCGAGGATTCATTTATGTCAAGGAAAACGAAGACATCATCGACGAAACGCAGGCCCTTGTACGTGAGATCCTGGCGAACAACAGCCTGGCCGGGGAAGATTGGCCGGACCTGAAAAACACGATTAAGGATGAAGTGCACCAGTTCATCTTCGACAAGATCAAACGGAATCCGATGATCCTGCCGATCATCCTGGACGTCTGAGGCATCATTGCGAAAAAGGGAAAAAAACGGTATAATATCGGCCGGAAAGGGAAGGAAAAACCTTTTCCGGCCGTTTTTTTTCGTGAAAGGAGGCAGTGACGCGTGGACTATGCATCGACCTACAGGCTGGCGCAGGATATCCGCGACAGTGAGGAGTACAAAACATACCATGAGCTGAAAGAATCCGTGATGGGCGACGAAACGACCGCTGCGCTGATCAGGGAATACCGGAAGCTGCAGGTTACGCTGCAGATGGCTGCTGTCAGCGGGCAGAACGCGGATACTGAGTCCATGCAGCGCTTTTCCGGTATTTCAACCCTGCTGTTCTCAAAGCAGGAGGTCAGCAATTTCCTGATGGCTGAAATGCGGCTACAGCAGGCACTGGCTGACATTTTCAAGATCGTGACGGAAGCTGCGGATGTGGATATGGCCATTCCGGGTTTAGAGGGATAAGCGTTGAAGGATGAAAAGGAGTACACGTACCGCGGTATCCGGGATGAGCGGCAGTACGGGATCTACTGGTACAGCGCGCTCTGGAGGGTGCTGCGCCCGATCCTTGTGGCGGCAGCGGTAACGGTCGTGGTTGCAGGGATCTGCATGACTGTATGGCGAATGCTGTACAGCCGCTTTGCTGCGCCTGTGGATACAGCGGACGCTTCCGAACAAACCTTCGAAATTGTTTCCGGCCAGAGCCTGAACCGGGTCGCGGCCAACCTGGAGAACGCCGGGCTGATCCGGAACAGGACGGTTTTCAAGTATTACTGTGATTTCGCGGGGATGGGCCAGAAAATCCAGGTCGGAACCTATGCACTGCGCAAGGATATGACGATGACCGAGATCGCGGAGCAGCTGACAGCCGGGGACGGAAACCCGCTTGTGCGCAACATTACCCTGATCCCGGGCGAGACAATTGAGGACTTTGCCGCAAAGCTCGTGAAGAACAACGTGCTGGAAAGCGCGGACCATTTCCTGGAGCTTTGCCGGAGCGGCAAGGCATTCAGCGATTACTACTACATAGCGGATGTGCTGGGCGGGGGAACCGCGGACGTCCGGAAATATGTGCTGGAAGGATACCTGGCGCCGAATACCTATGAGGTATATACCACTGCCACGGAGGAGGAAATCATCCGGAAACTGCTGAGCCAGACGGAAGCGGTCTTTCCGGAGGAATATATGGAACGGGCGGAGGCGCTCGGCCTGACCATGGACGAGGTGCTCACCATGGCCAGCATGATCGAAAAGGAAGCCAAGGAAGAAGACTTTGAGAATGTCAGCGCGGTGTTCCACAACCGCCTGAAGGCCGGTATGATGCTGCAGAGCGACGTGACGGTCCATTACATTACCGGTGTGCGCAGGATGGTCCTGAGCGCAGAGGATCTGCAGCAGCAGAATCCGTACAATACATACACGCACCAAGGGCTCCCGCCGGGGCCGATCTGCAATCCGTCTCCCGCCGCCATCCGTGCGGCGCTGTACCCGAGTTCCATGCTGATTGCGGAAAAGTACCTGTATTTCTGCGCGAAGGAACCGGAAAGCGGGAAACTGTACTTTTCCAGGACGCTGGAGGAGCATGAACGGGCTGTGGCGGTGTACGCGCCGCTGTGGCAGAAATATGACCAGAGCAGGGGCGTAGCACAATGAGGATACCGGAATTGCTGTGTCCGGCGGGAAACCGCGCTTCACTGGAGGCAGCGCTGCATTTCGGCGCGGACGCCGTATACGGCGGCATGAAGCAATACGGGCTGCGGGCGTTTGCGGGCAACTTCAGCCCGGAGGAACTGCGGGATGCAGTCCGCCTGGCGCATGCATCAAGAGCACGCTTTTATGTAACAATGAACATCTTTCCCTTCGACGACGAACTGGAGGGTTTTGCCGCGGCCGCACGAGAAGCAGAAGCAGCAGGTGCGGACGCTGCGATCGTCAGTGATCCCGGAGCCATCCGCCTGCTTCGCAGGGAGGTGCCCGGGCTGCCGCTGCATGTGAGCACGCAGGCGAACACGGTAAACACTCCTGCGGCGGAAATGTACCGGGATATGGGCTGTGAACGGGTCATTCTCGCCCGGGAAGTCAGCCTGGAACGGATCCGTGCCATGAAGGCGGCGCTGGGCGACAGCATCCAGCTGGAAACGTTTGTTCATGGAGCCAGCTGCATGGCATATTCGGGCCGGTGTATGCTGTCCTCCTACCTGACAGGCCGCAGCGGCAACCGCGGCGAATGCGCACAGCCGTGCAGGTGGCAGTATGCCGTTATGGAGGAAAAACGCCCCGGGGAGTATTATCCCGTTGCGGAAGACGAACGGGGTACATACCTGTTTTCCGCAAGGGACCTTTGCCTGATGCCGATCCTGCCTGAACTGTGCAGTGCGGGAGTATCCAGCCTGAAGATTGAAGGCAGAATGAAGGGCGAATACTATGTCGCAGTTGTCACCGGCGCATACAGGCGTGCGCTGGACCTGCTCCGGGAGGGCCGGGAAGCTTTTGAAAGGGCCCTGCCGGACCTGATGCAGGAACTGCGCTGCGCAAGCCACAGGGACAGCGATACGGGATTCCTGCTTGGGGCGCCGGAAATACCCGGTGAAGCGGAAGGTTTCCACCAGGAGCGGGAATATGCTGCGCGGGTGACCGGGTTTGACGAAAAAACCGGGAAAACGCGGCTGGAACTGAAGAACCGCTTTTTTGCGGGGGAGACGCTGGAACTTATGACACCGGAAGGAATCCGGAAAGTTACTGCTTCCAGGCTGATCCGGGAGAAGACGGGCGAGGAACTGGATACGCTTGGGATTGCAGGGGAAACGATCCTGATGGATCTGCCTCCCTGCTCGCCAGGGGACCTGCTGCGGGGCCCGGTGCGAAACCATCGGATATAAGGACAGGGTAGAGACATGGCCAGACTGAAGCGATATGAGCTCTATGAGGGAGACGGGGAGACCATTCCCGACGAGTATATTCCCCCGGAAGAGCGGGGAGAAAACCGGAAGGAAAATGCCCTTCCGGAGCGGGAACACGCTCCGAGGAACCGTTATTTCCCGCACCAGGAAAACGACGGCCTCGGCGCGTCTTCCCCGCTGTTTGATGATTTCGACAGATTCAGCAGTATTCCCGAACTGGAGGACAGGGCGCGGCGGAAAGGCCCGAAGCACTATAACGGAAACTGGATCGCAACAATCGTCATCTGCCTGGTAATCCTCGTTTCCCTGGCTGTCCTGATGGTACCCCAGCTGACCGGCGTGCGTTACCGCTTCCTGCCGAACATCGGCTTTATGAACGGAACCGTGATTTCCCTGGACCCGGCAAAGGAAGAGATCCATGAAAAATGCCGCGCGGAAATCTTTACGGACAGGATTTACCAGGGCATCTACATTGACAACGTGCATGTCGGGGGCATGACCCGGGAGGAAGCTGTCCGGGCTGTGCAGGCCGTAAACGACGAGGAAGACGCCCGGTTTGACCTGCTGGTGACCGTCGGCAACGAAAGCTGGCATGTGAACAGCGAGCGCGTGCCTTTCTCGCGCAATGTCCGGGAAACTGTGGAGAAGGCGTGGGCTTTCGGCAGAAGCAATACAGCCGCTGTCCGCGGCAGCGGGATGACTCCTTTTGAGGAGCGTGTCCAGCAGGCGTCGAAACTCCGTTCCTATCCGCAGACGTATGCGACAAAACAGGATTATGACCATGACGCGCTGCGGGTGCTGGCAGAAGGAATCGTGAACTATGTAAACCGCGATCCTGTGAACAGTACGGTTGAAAGCTTCAATTTCAGCTCGAAAACGTTCACGTTCACCGAGGACATCCCCGGCGCCAGGATTGATCCGGATGACCTGTACGAACGCCTGACAAAGCTGCTGGATACCGGCGTGACCAATTCCACGGTCCATGTCGTACCGGAACGGATCGAAGCGGAAATGACCAAAGCGGAACTGATGAACCGTTTCGGCCTGATTTCCGCCTATACAACCAACACGACAAACAACAAGAACAGGAATACGAATATCCAGCTGAGCGCCGCAGCGATCAACGGGATTACCGTACTGCCGGGGGAAATTTTCTCCTTCAACGGGACGACCGGGGAGCGCACTGCGGCGAAGGGCTATAAAGAAGCCGCCGCAATCGCCGGCGGACAGAGCCGGGACGAGATCGGCGGCGGGGTATGCCAGACCAGTTCCACGCTTTTTAACGCAGTTGTCCGGGCAGATCTGGAGATTCTCGAAAGGAATCCGCATGCCTGGCCTTCCAATTATGTGGAGAAAGGATTCGATGCCACGGTCAACTGGCCGGGGCTGGATTTCAAGTTCAGGAACAACACGGACTGGCCGATCTTCATTGTAGCCGGATACAATAAGCAGAAGGTGACAGTGAACATCTACGGTATGAGCCTCGGACCGGGAGTGAAGATTGACCTGGAAAGCGAAGTCGTTCGCACGATTCCCGAACCGGAAGGCACCGAATGGGTGGTGAATACGGACCTGGCACCGGGGGAACGGAAGAAGACGATTACAGGCCGGCCGGGTTACGTGGTCAGGACATGGAAGGTCTGGTACCAGGGTGACCGGGAAGCCAGGCGTGATACCCTTTTTACGACAACCTACAAGGCGTACCAGGAAACCTACGAGTATAATCCGAACTGAAAACCATAAGGCAAAAAAGCCTTCGCAGGCCCGGCGGGACAGCGAAGGCTTTTCTCATTCCCCGGCGTAGGCGTAGAGTTCTTCCGCCGAGGTAAAAATATCGGCGCACAGTGCGCTGCCATCTTCATAAAGGATGACGGCGTCCCCGGTTTCCGCGTCGAAACCCCAGGCGGCCACCGCTTTTTCGGGATACAGGTCATAAAGCACCAGACCGTTTTCCACGGAGCAGATCCTGAAACGCTGATTCATATATCCGGCCGCCATCACCAGGGTTCCGTCCCCGTTAAACCTGATGCCTTCCAGGGAAAGCATGCCGTAAAGCCCATCCCAGAACTGCAGCAGGCGGCCGCTTTCCAGCTCGTATACACCCATCTGGCCCATTTCACCGGCCAGCGCCAGCAGCCGGCTGTCGGCGGAGAAGGAGGCGTCCCCGATGCTGGTGCCGATTCCGTTTGTGGGATATCCGTAGATCCGGTGCGCCGGTTCGTTGCCGATATCCAGGTCGTAGATTTTGACATGATTTGCCGCATTGATCTGGACGCAGAAGCGGCCGTCCGGGCTGACCAGCAGCCGGTTGGTGAAGGCGTTGTCCGTGCTTCCCCACATGACCGGATCGGAAAGCCCTTCAGTCAGCCGGCCTTCGGGCGGAAGCGTCCAATCCGGAACGTCCAGGAGGGTACCGCTGTAGCTGTCCAGGCGCCGCGTGCTGCCGTGCCCGGGCATCAGATCCCTGGAGGGGAGATCACGCCGGATCAGCAGCGATTCTCCCGTGGGATCCACGGCCAGGAGTTCGCCGGGCATCCTGCAGTACAGGCTGCCGTCTTCCGTGCGGTAGATGCCGTTTGCACAGAGGAAGTAGCTGCCGTCCGGGGAGACCTCGGCAGAGGCTTCCCCGATCTGTGCGACCGTTTCCCCGGTTGCTTGGGACTGTATAGTGTTCGATCAGCCTGTGGAGCTTTTCGGCAATTTCCTGGTCCGGTGTGATATGCCTGTAGCTGATGAATGCGCTGTAGTGTGTCTTCACCATCTGCAATGCTTCCCCCAGTCACGAAAAAGACCGGTTTATTTCTTCCGGATCTCCTCGATCATTTCCAGCACGCGGGCAGTACCGTCCGCAGGCGGCGCTTCCCGGAGCGCACGCGAAAGCTGCTCCCGGTCATCCCAGGTCTGCCGGACAGCGGACGCCAGCGAGGATTCATTCATGTTTTCCTGCAGCAGGACATGGCACAGGCCGCGTTTCTCCAGGCTCTGGGCGTTGAGAATCTGGTCACCGCGGCTGGCACCCTTCGGATAGGGAATCAGCAGCATCGGGCGGCCGAGCGTCTGGAATTCGCACAGGGCGTTCGCACCGGCACGGCTGAGGACCAAATCCGTGCAGGCCAGGACATCGGGAAGGTCCGCGTCGAGGAATTCGATTTGCCGGTATCCGGACGTTCCTTCGAGGGAAGGCTCCAGGTTGCCTTTGCCGCATATGTGCGCAACGTCAAATTCCGGCGTGAGGGAGGGAAGGGCTTTGCGCAGGCAGGCGTTGACACTCTGCGCGCCGGACGAGCCGCCCATCATCAGCAGGACGGGCTTGCTGCCATCGAAGCCCAGCAGGGCGAGGCCTTTTTCGCGGTTACCGGAGAAAAGCTCCGGGCGCAGCGGCGTTCCGGTCATCTCCGCCTTGGGACCCAGCGCCTGCGCGCATTCGGGAAAGGTGGTGGCAAAGCGCTTCGCAAAAGGTTTGCAAAGCTTGTTGGCAAGGCCCGGCGTCAGGTCGCTCTCATGGCAGAGCACAGGGATCCTGTGCAGCCAGGCACCGAAAACGACGGGAACGGCCACGAATCCGCCTTTGGAGAAAACGACATCAGGCTTCAGTTTGCCCATGAGGTGCGCAGACTGGAAGGCACCGGCGACGACGCGGAAGGGATCGGTAAAGTTCTGCCAGGAAAAATAGCGGCGGAGCTTTCCGCTTTTTACGGCGTGGTAAGTGATGCCGGGAACGGCGCGCATTTTCGGAGCTTCCATACCGTTTTCCGTGCCCACGTAATGGATTTCATATCCTTTTTCCTGAAGGCGCGGAATCAGCGCCAGATGGGGTGTGACATGGCCGAGAGTACCACCGCCGGTCAGGACAATCTTCTTCATGAAACAAGGTCACTTCCTTCAAAAAGCATAACATTTTAAAATTCTCCGGATATGCGGCGGATTCCTTGTCAATGATGACGGAATATGGTATAATCCGTGCATCGCGAGCCGGAGTGGCGGAATGGCAGACGCGGCGGATTCAAAATCCGTTGCCCTCAAAAGCGTGTGGGTTCAAGTCCCACCTTCGGCACATGGAAAGATCCCTGCAGCAGTGCCTGCAGGGATCTTTCCATGTGCCGGAACTGTTTCCGCACTTTACCTGCCGCGGTGGAAGAGCAGGTGTTCGTAACGTTCCACATCGGCGCGGCGGACCATGACCTCCAGCTCTTCATCGCCCATGACGGTATTGCGGCCTTCGGCGTAAAGCTGATCCACATTCCTGCGGACCTCGAGGACCAGGGGATCGCTCTTGTCGATGGTGTTTTCCCCTGTGAGGCGGAAGTAGGAATTGATCCAGTGGGCGATGGAGGCGGTGCCGCCGCGGCTGTCCACTGCCACGGAAGCGGGGCGGTTCAGGATCGCAGCGGTATCGAAAATGTTGTAAATCTCTTCGTCCTTCAGCATGCCGTCGGCATGGATACCGGCACGGGTTACGTTGAAATGCCGGCCGACGAAAGGCTGACGCGGGCTGATCTCGATACCGATCTCACGCTCCATATAATCCGCGATTTCAGTGACGGCGGTCAGGTCCATGCCGTTCGTTTCGCCGCGGAGGGATTCATATTCGACAGCCATGGCTTCCAGCGGACAGTTGCCGGTGCGTTCACCGATGCCCAGCAGGCTGCAGTTGATGCTGGAGCAGCCGTAGAGCCAGGCGGTGG
>CAMMYM010000041.1 GCA_946527725.1 uncultured Clostridia bacterium | reverse complement strand
CGGACAAGATCATGAAGGCGCAGATGGCCCGCGGCGCGGATTTTGAAAGCGGCAACATCCTTGTCCGCGCAAAAGCCATGGTTCCGCTGCTGGTGCCGCTGTTCGTGAGCGCCTTCCGCCGCGCCGGGGACCTGGCCATGGCGATGGAAAGCCGCTGCTACCACGGCGGTGAAGGCCGCACCCGCCTGCGCGTGCTGAAAACGACCCGGAACGACTGGATCGCGCTTGGGATCATGGTGCTGCTGGTAACCCTGATCGTCCTGGAAGGGATCTTCCTGAAGGGAGTACTGTTTTGAAGCGAATTCTCCTGACGGTGGAATATGACGGCTCCGCCTATGCCGGATGGCAGCGTCAGATAAACGGAATCGCCGTGCAGCAGGTACTGGAGGAGGCCCTTTCCGCTGCCTGCGGCCATCCGGTCACAGTCACCGGGTCTTCCCGTACGGACGCCGGTGTCCACGCCCGGATGCAGATGGTGCATTTCGATACCGGCTGCACGGTGCCCCCGGATAAGTTTCCTTTTGTACTGAACAACCTGCTTCCGCCCGATATCCGGGTGCAGGCCGGCCGCGAAGTGCCTGCGGATTTTCATGCCCGCTTCCTGACCTCCGGAAAAACTTATACTTACCGGATCCTGAACAACCGCCACGGCAGCGCCCTGCTGCGCGCCACCCGCTGGCATGTGCCGGTGCCCCTGGATGTTCCCGCGATGCGCGAAGCCCTGTCCTTCCTTCCGGGTACCCATGATTTTGCGGCTTTCCAGGCCGCCGGGGGCACCGCGAAAACGACGGTCCGTACCGTAAACAGCGCGGAGCTCGCCTGTGCCGGCCCGGAAATCACCATCACGGTCAGCGGCAATGCTTTTCTTTACAATATGGTCAGGATCATCGCCGGCACCCTTGCCGAAGTCGGCCTCGGAAAGCGGGAAAAGGACGCCTTTGCCCGTGCCTTCGTCTCCCTGGACCGGCTGGATCTGGGCATGACCGCCCCGCCCTGCGGCCTGGAGCTGACCGAGGTGCGCTATCCGGAAAAAGCTTTTTCAGATCCCGCGTCCCTGCGCTGGCATGAGGACGCGGCTCCCGGGGAGGAATAAGGAATGCTTCGCCTTTCAAACCTGTCCATGCCCCTTGATTATACGGACGCTTCCCTGCGCGCCGCCGTGGAAAAGAAATGCGCCCTTGCGCCGGGCCAGCTGCTCTCGCTGCAGGTGGTCCGCCGTTCCGTCGACGCACGGAACAAAAGCGACGTCCGGTTCGTCCTTTCCCTGAACCTGAAAGTAAAAAATGAACAGGCACTGCTCAGGAAGTGCCGTTTCCTGTCCCAGGCCTGCGGCACACCGGCCCTTTCCCTGCCGAAGGCTTCTTTTGCCTCGCCGCCGCTGGTGGTCGGTGCAGGCCCTGCAGGGCTTTTCGCAGCCCTGGTGCTGGCCCGCGCCGGTGCGAACCCCGTGCTGGCAGAAAGGGGCTGCCCCGTGGAAGATCGCATCGCGGATGTGGGCCGGATGGCCTCCGAAGGCATCCTGGACCCTGAATCCAACGTACAGTTCGGCGAAGGCGGTGCCGGTGCGTTCTCCGACGGCAAGCTGACCTGCGGCATCAAATCGCCGTACCTCTCCGCGGTGCTGGAGACTTTTGTCGCCCACGGCGCGCCGGAGGAGATCCTGTCCGATGCCCTGCCCCATATCGGAACCGACCGCCTCCGGGGCGTTGTCGCTTCCATCCGGAAGGAAATCATTGCCCTGGGCGGCACCGTACGCTTCAATACCCGGCTGGAAGAGCTGTTGATCCGCGGGAACCATGTGGAAGGCGCTGTCCTCTCCGGTCCGGAAGGGCGCGAAGAGTTCCTGACGGACACCGTCCTCCTGTGCATCGGCCATTCCGCCCGCGATACTGTGCAGGCCCTCTTCGCACAGGGCGTGCGCATGGTCCGGAAGCCTTTCGCCATGGGCGTGCGCATCGAGCATCCCCGGGTCTTCATTGACCGGGCGCAGTACGGCGCCTTTGCCGGCCACCCTGCCCTCGGTGCCGCATCCTATAAGCTTGTCTGCCATACGCCCGACGGGCGCGGCGTATATACGTTCTGCATGTGCCCCGGCGGTTATGTGATCGCAGCGGCCTCGCAGTCCGGCGGTGTCGTGGTCAACGGCATGAGCCTCCACGCCCGGGATGCGGAAAACAGCAATGCCGCCCTGCTGGTCGGCGTGCGCACGGAGGATTTCGGGGATGACCATCCCCTCGCCGGTATGGTCCTGCAGCGGCAGGTTGAAAAAGCCGCCTTCCGTGCCGGAGGCGGCGGTTACAGGGCTCCGGCCCAGCGTGTGGAGGATTTCCTCCTGAACCGCCCGTCAAAAGCTTTCGGCAGCGTGCTGCCGTCCTACCGTCCCGGCGCCGTCCCGGCGGATCTGCGGGACGTCCTGCCCGCTTTTATCACGGAGGACCTGGCGAAGGGCATCCGCGCCATGAATGCCCAGCTGTCGGGTTTCGCCATGCCGGACGCGGTGCTGACCGCACCGGAAACCAGGTCTTCCTCCCCTGTCCGCTTCCTCCGGACGGACGCCGGCGAGTCGGAAACCGTCTCCGGCCTCTTCCCGGCCGGGGAAGGCGCCGGTTACGCCGGCGGCATTGTCTCCGCCGCCATCGACGGGATTACCGCCGCCCGCAAAGCCATGGAAAAGAGCAGCCTGCTGTGAGGCTGCTCTTCCTGTATGCATGCATAGATAAAACGAGTTGTGTTCCGGTTTTCAGAACCGGCTGCTGCGCGCTTTCCTGTTCATAAGGTAGCCGGCAGCGCCGCCGACCAGCCCGCCGATGATATGGGTCAGGTTGGATACGTTATCTTTCACAGTAATCCCGTCCCAGACCTGCTGCCCGAGGTAAATCAGCGCCACCAGGATGAATGTCAGCGGAATCTCCCCTTCCCGGAACTCCGTGAAGGATGTCAGGATAATGAAGGCGAAAACAACGCCGCTGGCGCCCAGCAGGATTGTCCGCGGGAAGATCAGGTTGTGCACCAGCCCGGTCAGTGCCGCAGTCACGAGAATGACGGCCAGCAGGCTTTTCCAGCCGTATTTTTCCTCCAGGGCCGGGCCGAGCAGCAGGATATACGCCATGTTGCCGACGAGGTGCGCAAACCCGGCGTGCCCGAGCACATGGGTGAAAAGCCGCACGTACATCATCGGATCTGAAAAAGGCGCCCTGTACGTGGAAAACAGCTTCGCCGTGCTGGATTCCCCCGTAATGCTTCCAGCCAGCGCAACTGCGCTGCATGCCAGCGCAAAGCACAGCACCAGCGGTGCGTTGAATGTAATCCTGAGTTTCTTTTTCATGTCCTGCCGCTTCTCCCTGTTTCCCGCGGCTGGCCGCGGAAGCCGTTTTTTACCAGTTCACCGGATGGATGACCGATGGGTCTATATGCTTCAGGTCCGGTGATCCGGTCCGCAGCATCATCGCCTTCAGCTCGTCCGTGAACTGCCGGATCGTTTCGCTGACGCCGTCTGCGCCCTTTTCCTTCAGCGGCTCCATCAGCGGCCTGCCGACGGAAACCGCGTCCGCTCCCAGCGCCAGTGCCTTGAATGCATCGAATCCGTCGGCAATACCGCCGTCGACGATCACCGTCAGGCTGTCCCCGACGGCTTTTCGGATATCCTGCAGCAGCATCGCCGGCGGAACCGCCCAGCGCATCAGTCCGTTGTGGTGGCTCAGGATAATCCCCGCGCAGCCGATCTCCGCGCAGGTCAGCGCGTCCTTCACGCTCAGCGCGCCCTTGATGACAAAGGGCAGCTTTGCCGCGCGGACATATGCCTTCAGTTCGTCCAGCGTCGGCAGCTTCATTCGGTATCCGACGACGACGGAATCGCGGTCGTCCTGCACGTTGACCGAATGCTCGACGTCCATGCCGACGGCAACGGCGCCGTATTGTTCGGCGCAGGCGATCCGGCTGTATATTTCCTCCGGATCGGCATAAGGCTTGATGATCTTGGCCACTTTCGCCCCGGTCTGCAGCACCTTCTCCAGCTCATCGCAGGGGCCCATGCCTGTAAAGCACAGGGCATCCGCCCGCTTCGCGCCTTCCGCGAAAACATCCATGCCGGGCTGCAGGTGGCTCAGTGCACCGGTGGTCACCGGCGTGCTGAAAACGTGCCCGAACAGACTGCAGTCTGTTTTTGGCCGCACCGCACCGACAATCCTGCTTTCCACCAGGAGGTGGTCCAGGTAGCGCCTGTTGATCGCGATGGAATCTCCCGATATTGCTTTCTCAGCCATGTTGTTTTCCTCCCATTCCCTTTTCGATGGCTTCAATCCGCCGGCTCAGCGGCGGATGGCTGTATTCAAGCTTCACAAGCATCGGCGATGGCGCCAGCTCTGCAAAGTTCTGCTTCGCCAGCTTCTTCAGCCCGCTGATCAGTTCTGCGCCGTATCCTTCTTTCACTGCGTGTGCGTCCGCCGCGTATTCCGCTTTCCGGGAATGCAGGTTCACGATCAGGCTGAACAGCGGCGAAAGCAGTGCGAATTCGACGCTCATCACCAGGATCAGGGTGAATCCGTAATTCACCCGGTCGAACCCGAATGCCGTAAACACTTCAGGCGTCCGCAGCGTCAGCCAGGCCAGCACGGCCAGCAGGACCATCTGGACGCCTGTCAGGATCTGGTTCTTCAGCGTATCCTTATGCAGTCCGTGGCCGAGCTCATGGGCAAACACGGCGCAGATTTCGTCCGTCGTCATGGTTTCCAGCAGCGTGTCGTACAGCACGATCGTTTTCATCTTCCCGAAACCGGAGAAATAGGCGTTGGACTTGGTCGTCCGGCGGGAAGCGTCCATCACCTTGATGTCCCGGACATGATAGCCGTTCTTCTCCAGCAGGGCCGTCAGCTTGTCCCGCAGCTCTCCCTCCTCCAGTGCCTTGAATTTGTTGAAGACCTTGCTCAGCACCGGATACAGGAATACAAAGGCCAGGACCACCAGCGTCATCATCCCGGCGAAGGCCGCGATCAGCCAGTCGCCCAGCCACTGGTGCATCGACATCAGCAGCGCGCCGATGCCGGTCATGATCAGCAGCCCGATCAGGAAGCTTTTCACCTGGTCGCCCCAGAATGTCGCGGCAGTTGCTTTGTTGAAGCCGTATTTTTGCTCGATGCCCATCGTCTCGTGCCAGGCAAAAGGAATCATCACCAGGTCCGTCAGCGCGGACAGCAGCAGCACGGCGAACATCTGCATGAAATCCGTTTCCGGAAACAGCTTCGCAAAGGCTGCGTATACGTTGAAAGCGAGCAGGGCCAGCTCGATCAGGAAAGAAGCCGTGGATGCCGCGATGGCAAACCTGCTTTTTTCGGCGTGGTACGCCCGCCATTTCGTGTATGTTTCCCGGTCATATACGTCGGCCACATTCACCGGAACCGGATTTCCCGCTGACCGCATCCGGACCCCATTCAGCAGCAGGTTGTACAGATAAACCGCTGTAACAACAATCAGCACAAGCACCTTGAATCCCATCGCACCCACCTCGGTCTGTGTATTTCCTGGTCCGTTCCGGTATGCCGCCGGCGACCCCTTCGCTGAAGCGGCCGCAGCAAGCCATCCGGATCCGTTGCCTACATCGTCCCCAGCCACTGCTTCGACTGTTCCACGGCCTGTTCCTTCGTATACAGGTACAGCGTCAGCCTGTGTGGCGCGCATACGACCATGTTCCACAGCACGCGATCCTGCATATTGTCCAGCGTCACTTCGCCTTCCTCGATGCAGTCGTGCCCTTCGCAGTCCGCCTCAATCATGCGGAAGCCTTCCGGCGTCATCAGGATGACGTTGTGCCATTCGGAACCGTCCTCCTGCCGCTGGATGATCGCCTGCGTCTTTTCGCCTTCCTCGGGAAGCGCCAGGAATCCGGCCGTTTTTTCTCCCCATACAAGCACATATCCAGGCGCAGGATCCGTTTCCCGTACCTGGATTTTCAGTGCCGCCTGCTCCGGCGTATTTGCGGCTGTTCCGGTTTCCGGACCCGGCTTCCCGGCCTCCGCTGCTTCAGGCGCTGCCTCCGCTGCCTGCAGGACAGTGTACTTTTCCCCGTCCGCCATGTACTGCCCGACGCCGGACGTGCCGGAAGCGGATCGGTTACGGTCGATAAAAAGTGCTTCAACGCCGTCGATGCTTTCCACCATGCGTGCGCCGGCTTCTGTGCCCAGTGCGAACACCGCCGTGGACAGCGCGTCTCCCATCATCGAGCTTTCGGAAAAAATCGTGACCGAAGCAAGCCCGTTCTGCACCGGCCATCCGGTCTTGCTGTCCAGGATATGGTGATAGGTCACCCCGTCCTTCTGAAAGCCGCGCTCATATATTCCGCTGGTCACCGTAGACCCGCCGTAATTCAGGCTGACCATCATCGGCGTGCCTGTCTTCCCGTCGATATCCTGGATCCCGACTCTCCACGGGGATCCGTCCGGTTTCATGCCGATGGCAACGATATTCCCGCCGAAGGACAGGATCGCGCTCGTAATCCCGCCGCCCGCCAGCTTTGCCTTGACCGCGTCCGCGATATAGCCCTTGGCGATTCCCCCCAGGTCGATCATCATCCCCGCGGGAAGCGTTACCTCTTCCCCCTCGATCCTGACCTGCCGGTAATCGACGAGCTTCACTGCATCCGCAATTGCCTGCGCGTCCGGGATTTCCTCCGCTCCGGACGTGAAATCCCACATCGTGGACACCGGGGCGATGGTCATATCAAACGCGCCTCCGGACAGTTCGCTGATGCGCAGCGCCGTCCGGAGGATTTCCGCCGTTTCAGGCGAAACCTTCACGCTTTTCCCGTCCGCGTGGTTGATGCGCCATACGTCGCTGCCTTCGATGGTGCGGCTCAGCATTTTTTCGTATTCCCCGCACAGGGCAAGCCCTTCGTCGAGCAGTTCGGGCTTATCCGTATAGGCGCTCAGGGTGATAACCGTGTCCAGGAAAAACCCGATCCTCGTCTGTTTTATGTTTGCATCGGCCGTTGCCGCCGGCGCTTTCTTTTCGGCCGCCGCTTCCGCTGCCTCCGGTGCTTCCGTTGCGGCCGGTGCTTCCTGCTGCGTTGCCTGCTGCCGGCTGTCCTTCGCACCGTTCTCCTGTGTGCAGCCTCCCAGCATGCAAAGAGCCAGTACCGCGGCCAGCATTGCCAAGGTCTTTTTTCTCATTTCTTCCGTCCCCCCGGCTTTTCCGGATTGATATGCAGCGCGCGGAAAACGCGTTCTGCGACAATGCCTGTCAGGCTGCCCACCGCCGCCCCGACGCCGATAAGCACCGGCAGGTAGGTCGTCATCAGCTGCGGCGTCCGCAGCACGGCGCTGGCAGCCAGCACCTGCCCGATATTATGGGCCATCGCGCCGGCGATGGATGTCCCCGGCACGCCGCGGATCTTTCCTTTTCGGATCCCGATCCACGCGGCAAGGCACGCAATGCAGGCCGCGGCAATCAGGATCACGGTCCACAGCCGCTGTCCCCGGGGGTGCGGGTTCTGCGCCAGCAGCACCGCATCCGCCGCTGCAGCCAGGATGAATGCGGCCAGGGCGCCGCGGTCCGGCTTTTTCCGGATGGCCAGCATGATCAGGAGGCTCAGGACCCCGCCGGAAAGGCTGTACAGGATCGCCGTCAGTGACCCGAACAGGAATCCGGAAAGGACGACTTTTGCCAGCATCAGGAAAACGGCGCTCTGCCAGTCCATCAGGTATACCGCGTACAGCAGCACCGTATTTGCCAGCCCCAGCTTGATGCCCGGGGCTGCCCCGCCGAGCAGCGCCGTCAGCGGGATCGCGCGGTCCAGCAGCCCCAGCACAAGCGCCAGCGCTGTCAGCAGCCCGAAACGCGCCACCTTTTGTGTCACTGTATGCACGCAGTCCCGCCTCCTTCCGGCAAAAATTCCCCCGGCGGAACCTGCCCTTGCCCTGCCGGCGCGGTCACAGATCCCGCCAAAAACCTAACATATAAATTTCCATCCCCGGGGCCGCAATTCCTGCAAACAGGCATCGGAAGCTTTTTCCGGGGGTGCCGCATACGCGCGGAACGCTTCCTGCTGTCCGGCATATAAAAAACGGCCATGGCTTTGTTTTCCATGGCCGGTACGGTTTTCATCGGCTCCTGCCCAAGGGCGGTGCTGCTGGAATAACAGGTCATTTATGCCGTGCGGCTGTCCGCCTGCTTCGCTTCGCCTGCTGCCAGCCGTGTGTAGGCAGTGCCGTATTTGGAATAGGAAATTTTCCGGATTTGATGTTCAGACAGGAAACGGACCATCCACATCGGCAGCCCGCCCGGGGTTTTCAGCTCCATCAGCACCTGCCCGGGCTCCAGCAGGCTGAAGCCCCCGCAGTCCGCCCCAAGGTCCAGCCTGTCTGTCCGCCAGCGGATGTCGGTATCCAGCGTCAGCCGGAAATCCGTGCCGTCCGCAGCCCGGTAAGCGTCCCGCTCATAGCCCAGGTACATGGCGGGGCGCAGCGTGGGGCCGTAAAAGCGGCGGCAGGCTTCAATCTCCCGTGCAATCTGCCCGATCGCCGGCAGGGGGCGCCCTGCCGCCAGCGCGTCCATTGCCTGTCCGCAGGGCAGGGTCAGCCGGCGTTTGTAAACAACGGATTCGAATTTCTTTTTCAGCTCCACGAAGACCGCGTCATGTTCCCCGGCTGCCCCGTAGGAGCGGACCCGCAGTTTCTCCTTGTACAGCGGTTTTTCCAGGGAATGCCGGATCAGTCGGAAGGAATCCGTATCCAGGTACAGGTTCCGGATCAGGGAATGGCCGAACCGGTCTTCTTCCATGCGGTTTTGCATGGCTTCCTTCAGCATGGCTGCCTGGGCCTGCGTCAGCATATATTTCAGTTCATAGCGCCTGAATGTCATTTGCGCATCCATTTGTATTCTCCTTCCTGCGGCCTGCCGCTGCGAATCAAAGATCAGAAGATACAGCGGTTTCGCCCTGGGCGATGGCAATTTCCAGGTTGCCGTTCAGGCAGCGCAGTTCATCCACGAACGCCTTTTCCCTTTTTCCGTCCTTCAGCGTCAGCTGGTAGGTCAGCCGGAAAAGGCTGCCCATATTGACGGTTTTCACCTGCATCAGCTTCCAGTTCCTGCAGTATTCCTGCAGGAGCCCGTCAAATACACCGTCGTAATCCAGGTCTTCCGGAATGGTGACCCGGAGGGTTTTGACCAGGCCCTTCGTCTCCGGGTCGGAGCGGTCGAAGGCCGCATAGGCCAGGCAAAGGATTCCTGTAAACAGCAGTGCGTAAGCAAGGTATCCCATGCCGGTCACCAGCCCTGCCACCATGGCCAGGAAAATCAGGGCCATTTCCCGGGCCGTCCCGGAGCGTGAGCGGAAGCGGACCAGGCTGAAAGTGCCCGCCGTCGCCACACCGGCGCCGATGTTCCCGTTGACCATCATGATGACCGCGCAGACCAGCGCAGGCATCGCACCGAGCGTAACCAGGAAACTGCGTGAAAATTTCCTGCCTTTTGAGGCCGCAGCGGCAATGATAAGGCCGTTCAGCAGTGCGGCCCCGATGCACAGCAGGAACGTGCCTGCCGGGATCACCGTCATATTCGCCGAATCAAAAATCCCCTTGAACAATTCATTCAGCATCGTGCATTCCTCCCTGCCTCACCAGCCGCCCCGGCCGCCGCGGCTGCCTCCGAAACCGCCTCCGCGGCCTCCGAAACCGCCTCCGAAGCCGCCCCGGCCGCCTGCCATCTGTCCGGTAATCGCGTTCACCTGCTGGCCGTTCGCAATAATGGTTCCCCCGTTGTACTCGGCATTTCCGTCATAGTCAAACGGGCTGCTGCCGGTCACATTCACGGTTCCCCCGTTCATGATGATATTGCCGTTTGCGTCGATGCCGTCCGTATCGCCGGCTCCCATGGCAACCGTGATTTCACCGCCGTTGATTTCGACCGTCGGCGTATATGCGGAGGATTTGCGGGCAGCGTTGACTCCGTCGTCAGAGGCCTGGATGCTGACCGTGCCGCCGTTGAGCTGGATGTAAGTGCCTTCGATGCCTTCCGCCCCTGCCGCGGTAATCGTGCCGCCGTCAATCTGCACCACCGCTGTTGCATGGATCGCGTCGTCCCCGGCGCGGATCGCCAGGGTGCCGCCGCCGATATAGATATTCCCGGATGTGTCGTCGCTGTTGTTCTCTGCGTGCAGGCCGTCCGTGCCGGCTGTCAGGTCCAGGCTGCCCCCTGCGATCCGGATGGAATCGTTCGCTTCAATTGCTTTGGAAGCCGCGCTGATCACATACGTCCCGCCGGTAATTTTCAGGTCGTCCTTCCCGAC
Organism: uncultured Clostridia bacterium; assembly: GCA_946527725.1. Classification (GTDB taxonomy): domain Bacteria; phylum Bacillota; class Clostridia; order Christensenellales; family Aristaeellaceae; genus Aristaeella. Next base: position 3,420 of record CAMMYM010000041.1, on the reverse strand, counting down.
GATCCCGTTCTTTGTGGATGTAATATCAAGCCGGGCAGTCCCGTTCAGGGTCAGGTCTGTTTTTGCGTAAATCACACCGTCTGTATTGTCTGTGCCGTCCTGGATGAAATTGCCGGTGACGGACAGGCTGCTGTCACCGCTGACCGTGATGAAGACTTTATCCGCGGTCTTTGCATATATAACCGGAAGCCTTGTATTGGAAACGGAAAGGCTGTCCAGCACAAGCTGCACCTTGTCGTCCTTCCCGGCCTCAACCCGTACCGTAACCTCCGAAGCGCTTCCGCCCAGGATGTATGTGCCGGCAGCGGTAATACGGATATCCTGCCCGTCCTGCACCGTGTAACGGACCGCGCCTTCCAGTTCAGGATCCTGTTCCAGGTCCCTGGCTGTAAAAAGGTCGCCGGCCTGGTAAACAGGCGTTCCGGTTTCCGCAATTCCCGCGGAAACAGAAAAGAAAACCGTGAAAAGGGCCATCATCGCTGCGGCCGCTGACATTAAAAACCGTTTCATAGGATCATTCCTTTCCTTACCTTCTTGCATCGCCGGTTTCCTCAGCCGGCATCATGGATTTTACATACGAACCTTGAAATTAGCTTAAAAGAGAAAAAAATTCCGGCCTTATGCTGCAGGGAAATCTGTTATCCCTGTTTCCGGATGATTGCATGGCGTGAAGCCAATTTTTTCCATCATACAGATTGACGCAATCGTTTACATTGTTTTACAATTTTGTATGCGGGTATTTTGTCCGCAAACCGTTATCTAACCAAATTTTTTATAGAGGAAAGGATGAGAACCCCATGAAAAAACTGGTTGCCCTGGTTCTGTCCCTCTGCCTGGTCCTTGGCTGCGTGGCCTTCGCTTCCGCGGAAACGAAAACCGCTTCAGCCCAGGGTTTCGGCAGCACCGTAACGGTGACCGCCGAGGTTGAGGACGGAAAAATCACCGGCCTGACGGTGGACGATTCCGGTGAAACCTACCCCGTGGCACGGGAAGATTCTGTGGAAAAAGTAATCGCCGCGATCCTTGAGAAAGGCAGCGCAGACGGCGTGGACGTCAACACCGGCGCCACATTCACCTGCACCGCCGTCGTTAACGCGGTCAACAGCATCCTGGCCGGCGGCGATGAAGCCCCTGCGGGAGACATCGCGTTCACGCCCGGCGAATACACCGCCACTGCCGACGGCTACAACGGCCCCGTTGAAGTGAAGGTCACCTTCACCGAAAACGCTGTCACGGATATCGTTCCCAACTATGACGTCACCAAAGAAACTGCCCACGTCGGCACGGTTGCCTTTGACATCATGATTCCGGATATGATCCAGGCCAACGGTACCGGTGTGGACGGCGTTGCCGGCGCCACGTTCTCCGCCCGCGCCCTGCGTGAAGCCGTGAACGCCGCTGCCGAGCAGGCCGGCTGCACCAACCTGGATGCCTTCAAGGCAAACAAGGTCGATCATCCGGCCCAGGATCCGATCGAAAAGACCGTTGATGTGGTAATCGTCGGCGCCGGCGGCGCAGGCATTGCCGCAGCCGCCCAGGCAACCCAGAACGGCAGCTCTGTCCTCGTGATTGAGAAGAACGCCGAAGTCGGCGGCAACACGCTTGTTTCCGGCGGCCAGTTCCAGTCCGTGATGCCTTACCTGGTCTGGGATCCCGCGGATCCGGATGCCACCGAAGGCGTCTACAGCGGTGACAACCTGCCCCATGAAAAGGTCAAGGCCAGCATCGGCAATCTGGACACGCTGAAGAACATCCTGAACTGGAGCGAAGAACCCTTCGACGAAGAGTTCTACAAGACCCACGAATTTGTCGCCGGCGACGATATCGAACTGGCGAAGCACGGCGTGCATGCCGAATACCTCCCCGTCCTGCAAGACCTGAAGAAAGAAATCCAGGCCTATCTGGACTGGGCGCAGCCGAAGCTTGACGCCGGCGAACCGGAAACCAACCTGACCCTGTTCTCCACCCTGAACCTGCATATCTTCCAGACCTACTACGGCGGCCTGCGCCAGACAGCAGACAAGACCAAGTGGATCTACGGCGATATCGACCTGGTGAAGCAGTTCATCCAGGACGGTCAGGACCTGAAGCCCTGGCTGGAAGCACAGGGTGCTGAATTCCTGCACACGCAGCCCACCCTGATCGGCGCGCTGTGGAACCGTGAAAATGAGTATCCCGCTCCGCGCGGCAACTGGGGAACCTATTTCGAAGGCCCCCTGGTCACCATCGGCAGGGACAATATCATGCTCCGCACCACCGCCAAATCCCTGATCGTTGAAGACGGCAAAGTTGTCGGCGTGAAAGCCGTGATGTATGACGGAACGGAAGTTACCGCCCGCGCAAACAAGGGCGTCGTACTGGCCACCGGCGGCTATGCCGCGAATATCGGCATGGTGCTGCGTGACAACGAATACTGGGATACCGCTTTCCTGACCAATTCCACCAAGACCACCAACCGCTCCTCCCTGCAGGGCGACGGTATCGTCATGGCCCAGGAAATCGGCGCGGATGTTGTCGGCATGAACTTCACCCAGCTGATGCCCATCTCCTGGGTAGACAACGGCAACCTGGCTTTCGGCAGCGGCACTTACGCCTGCTGGGTCAGCCCGCTGACCGGCAAGCGCTTCGTGGATGAAGGTTCTGAGCGTGACGTGCTGTCCCTGGCTGAATTCCGGAACGGCATGGTCAAGAACGGAACGCCCGGCGTGTTCATCGAGTTCTTCAACGCCGAGCAGCACATCCCCGGCCCGCCCACCGCACAGCTGACCAAGGATGCTTTCGAAGGACGTTACTACAAGATCAAATGCAACGAAGCCGAACTGGCTGAACTGCTGAAGAATCCCGAATTCGCGGGTGTCGAAACGGATGCCGCGACCATGATCGCCACCGTGAAGGCCTATGACGAAGCAGTCATGCAGAAGGCCAACACCGGCGCTGCCGAATTCCCGGATGTCAAGAAGCAGCAGGCTGACCGTACCGTCGGCAACGTGCAGAAGGACGAGAACGGCAAGTACCTGACCGAAACCTACGACCTGGACAACACCGAAGTGTTCGTCCGCCTGATGGCGCCCTCCACCCACCACACCATGGGCGGCCTGAAGGTTGATACGAAGCGCCACGTGCTGAACACCGAAGGCAGCATCATCCCCGGCCTCTATGCCGCGGGTGAAGTCACCGGCGGTATCCACGGCGGTAACCGCCTGGGCGGCAACGCGATCGTCGAGATCTTCGTTTCCGGCCGGACCGCTGCCAACGCGATCGCTGAGGACAACAAGTAATTCCTGCGAAATACCCGGCCCGCCGCAGCCTGCGGCGGGCTTTCCTTTATGCTCCTGCAGGCTTCCCGGATGAAAAAAACAGGCCCTGCGCATAAAGCCGGGCCTGGTGTGTACGGGATATTCCTGGTGGTTCCCAAAGGTC